>JBIKWQ010000004.1:0-80204 GCA_044356215.1 Bdellovibrionota bacterium
GGTTTTTTCCCATCTCGAAAATCGAATATCAACTCAACCTCCACTTTCTCGCTACGGGTAGGTTTTGCCGGCCTTCCCTAGGGGCGGGAGGTCCCTAGCTCGTTCAATCAATTTGTTTATCAGAAGCTTCGCCACCCCTTGATTACGGGCCTCTGGTAAAACATACATACCCCACACAAAACCCCGATGGGCGCTTTTTCCGTGTTGGCTCACCCCAAGTCCGACACATCCGATAAGTTCATCTGTTGTTGAAGACGCGGCTAAGATGAAGGAACCTTCTTTGCTCCTTTGGTCAATTTGGTAAGCGATATCTTCAACTGACCGCTGCTCAAAGTCCGACGCAAGCTCTCCGAAAGCTTCCGGGTGCTCGTGTAGACCGCGGAGTCTTAGCTCTTTGTATCTTTTGGCATCGTGTGGCGTTAGCTCGAAAATATGACTGAATATCTTTTGTGGTGGAGTAGACAGATGTTTGTGCATACGGAAATCGATCTTCTCTTAGGCAAGGGTTTTGCCGGCCTTCCTTAGGTTGGCATCAGATAATCTTACCACCGATGCCCCGACTAGCAATGATAGGTTTATACTACCCCCAGAGCCTCATCTCCGCTAGCCTGATGGAAAAAGCGCCCCCAGAGCGTCAGCGCGCTTTGGAAGTAGGAAGAGATTTTTACATCGCTTCAGTAGATATCCACAAGGAGAACTCGCCATGCTATTTAGCATCTTCGCTCGTAAACCACTTTCCGTTATTCAAGAGGAAGCTGGTGATGAAACTCGTGGTTTCCAAAGATCTTTAAATGGCTGGAACCTCCTCCTTCTAGGGATAGGTGGAGTTATCGGAGCGGGGATCTTTGTTCTGACGGGGCAAGCTTCAGCGCAATACGCGGGACCAGCGATCGCCATATCTTTTATTCTCTCTGGTATCGCTTGCACCTTCGCGGCTCTTTGCTACGCGGAGCTCGCGGCTATGATCCCAGTCGCGGGGAGCGCTTACACTTATACTTACGCGACACTTGGGCAGCTTATCGCCTGGATTATCGGGTGGGATCTGGTTCTTGAATACCTCTTCGGCGCATCTACAGTCGCCGTTGGTTGGTCAGGATACGTAGTGAGCTTCTTGAAAGACTTCGGAATTAATATCCCCGCTGCTTTTAGCAGCGCGCCTTTTAATTACCTGCACGGACAAGGTTGGGTGAAGACTGGGGCGATCGTTAACCTGCCAGCGATATTGATCGTTGGTTTATGTTCATGGATTTTATATGTGGGGATTAAAGAATCCGCGAAATTCAATAACGCTATAGTAATAATAAAGCTTACGGTGCTCGCGCTGTTTATAATATGTGGGGCGATGCAGGTAGTCCCTAGTAATTGGGTTCCATTTATTCCCGATAATACCGGTGAATTTGGGCATTTCGGATGGAGTGGGATCTTTAGGGGGGCAGGGGTTATCTTCTTCGCCTACATCGGTTTCGACTCTGTATCATCGCTGGCGCAAGAGACAAAAAACCCGCAACGTGACATGCCGTTTGGGATAATAGGTTCACTCCTGGCGTGCACAATTATCTATATCTCGGTGTCGCTGGTTTTGACGGGTGTTGTGAAATACGACCAGTTAAATGTGCCTGATCCGATAGCAGTGGCGGTTAACGCGGCAGGGGATAGCCTCCGGTGGCTCAGGCCTTTTATTAAAATTGGCGCGATCGCTGGGCTTAGCTCAGTAGTGCTAGTGTTCTTGATGGCGCAGCCGCGAATTCTATTCAGTATGAGCCGTGATGGCTTGCTGCCTGAGGCAGCGGCGCGCGTTCATCCTAAGTACAAAACCCCCTACATTTCGACGGTTGTCACAGGAATTTTTGCTCTGGTTATCTCGGGGCTTTTCCCGATAGGCGTGCTAGGCGAGCTTGTATCGATCGGCACATTGTTTGCATTTATGCTCGTGTGCTTGGGCGTGCTCGTTCTTCGATTTGTAGAGCCTGACGCTCATCGCCCATTTCGAGCGCCGTTTATCGTCCCTGTATCGATCTTAGGCGCGTTAAGCGCGCTTGCCCAGATGCTTTCATTACCTTGGGACACCTGGCTGCGCCTATTGTTATGGATGGGTCTCGGGCTCGCTGTCTACGGGCTCTATGGCAGAAGGCATGCAAAGATAAAGTAGGGCGCCGCCTTTAGGGAAGGCCGGCAAAACCTCGCTTCCTTAGTTTGCCATTACAGCAGAGATCTGCTTCAGAGTTTGTACTCCCTGAGTCGTGATCTGCCAGATCTTTGAGGTGAAATCACCCTGTGGGCATGGGGTCACTAACTTCTGACCCTCAAGGATAAACAGGAAACGCTGAGTCTCTTTCTCATCTCTTAGGCCGCTGCGCTCAGCTATCTCAGTAATCTCAAGACTGCGTGTCTCTGTATTGCCGCCGTTGTTGCCATTCGCTAGGGCGTTAAGGATCTGGATCTGGCTAATCGAAGAAGGGGAGAGACGTTTCTTTTTTGGACTAGAAGTGGATTCCATCGATACCTCCGAAAGCGTGATTAGAAGTTATGGGCAGAGAGAAACAGGAGTATACTAGGTTGTCTTGAGTTTGGCAAATCGGGGGGCTTTTGATGAATAAAAGCATAATCCTTTAAGCGCTTTGGGCCGTTGCTAGTTAGCCGCCGTTACGATACAAAAAGGTTCGGACGGACAGCTCGAAATAAAAGGCGCGTTACCAATTATATGAGGTGAACTTTGGAGCAGCTGAAGGAATCGCTACAAGCAGCGTGTGGCGCGGCGATAAGCCAGATGGTAGTTGAGCTAGGAGACTTGATTGTTACAGTCACCCCTAGCTCACTTTTCGATGTGCTAAAGACCTGCAAGGAATCCCCACTCCTCGACTTTAACATGTTGGTAGATGTGACAGCCGTTGATTGGCTGGATTCGCGAGAGAATCGATTCGAAGTTGTGTATCAGCTCCTTAGTGTTAGTAAGCGTCACCGATTAACTATTAAGGTCCCAGTATCAGAGGATAAGCCAGAGGTTCCATCATCTACTCCGCTCTGGAACAGCGCGAATTTTATGGAGCGCGAGGTGTGGGATATGTTCGGTATTCGATTTGTAGGTCACGCGGATCTGCGCCGAATATTAATGTACGAAGAGTTCGTTGGACATCCGTTGCGCAAGGATTATCCGGTTCAAGGAAAACAACCGAGAGTTCCATTACGCTACCCAGAGGTAGAGAATACAGCCCGAAAGATGGCTCGTCCTGATTTGGTGACGATAAAATCCAAAAGAAGTAGTGACGCAGGTGCTGATAGGCAGGGGGCTTAAGAGAGATGGCTGAGGAAAACAAAAAGCTCCTAGAAATTGATGTAGGCGTTGGCGGAATTACAACGCAGGCGCGGCCTCGGGCCATGGGTGACGATCTTCACTCGGAGACGATGATCGTCAATTTAGGCCCGGCTCATCCAGCTACGCACGGAACCATCCGCATCGTAGCGGAGCTTTCAGGTGAAAAGATAATAGATGCTGATGTTGATGTTGGATATCTGCACCGCGGTTTTGAGAAGATGTGCGAGACGGTTGATTACAACCAGGTCATGCCTTACACAGATCGTCTGAATTATGTATCGCCGATCATCAACAACTTCGGTTGGTGCATGACTGTAGAGAAGCTTTTGCAGATTGAGGCTCCTAAGCGTGCGCAATACATTCGCGTAATCCTGTCTGAGATATCGAGGGTCTGCGATCACTTAACGTGTTTAGGCGCTTCAGCGATGGAGCTGGGCGCTTTTACTGTAATGCTCTACATGATGGAGGCGCGCGAGTACCTATGGGACCTCTTAGAAGAGGTTACAGGAGCTCGTCTAACGGTCTCTTTCGGACGCGTGGGTGGAATTAAGGATGATCTGACCCCTGGATTCGCTGAAAAGATGAAAGCAGCGTTTAAAGGCGTGCGGGATCACCTGGTCAACTGCGATCGTTTGATGACGCGTAACCGTATTTTCATCGACCGTATGTGTGATGTGGCGATCCTAACGGCGGAAGAGGCCGTTAGTTTCGGTATTACAGGGCCAATGCTTCGCGGCTCAGGGGTAAACTACGATATAAGAAAAGCGTTCCCTTACTCGAGCTACGACGAATTCGAGTTCGATGTGCCGCTAGGTACAAAGGGTGATAACTACGATCGCTTCCTGGTGCGTTTCCAGGAGATGGAGCAGTCTTTAAGGATCTGTGAGCAGGCGATCTCTCGTTTGCCAGATGGCCCAGTTATCGTAGACGATCCGCATATAGCGCTCGAGCCGAAGGAAGAGGTTTACAAATCAATTGACGGGATGATTAACCACTTCGAGTTAGTGATGTACGGTGTTAAGCCGCCTCAGGGATCTGTCTATCACGCGATAGAAGGTGGAAATGGAGAGCTCGGTTTCTACGTTGTATCCGATGGAAGCGGCAAGCCGTACAGAGCGCACGTTAGGGCTCCTAGTTTTATTCATATGGGTTCGATGCGGAAGATGTTGTTGGGGGCTAATATCTCCGACCTGATACCGACCTTTGGAATGATTAATATGATAGGTGGTGAGTGTGACCGATAGTGGACAAGTTTTTCATATAAGCACGAAGAAGATCGCGCCGGTGACCAAGAAAGTGGTGCTCTCTGATGCCGCTGAGAAGCGGGCTCAGGAGATCATACCACTATATCCGCAGAGTCGCTCGGCGATAATGCCGCTTCTTTACATAGCTCAGGATGAGCTCAGCTACATCTCGCAAGAGGCGGTTGAGTGGGTAGCGGATAAGCTCTCGCTTCCTCCGGTTCAGGTTTGGGAGGTCGCGACCTTCTACACCATGTATTACAAAAAGCCGGTTGGAAAATATCACTTTCAGGTATGTAGGACTCTGCCTTGCGCTCTGCGTGGAGCTAAGATGGTGTCTGATTACCTACGCGAAAAATTCAATCTCAATCCTGGCGAGGTAAGCGCCGACGGGATGTGGAGCTTTGAGGAGGTTGAGTGCCTCGGTTCATGCGGAACAGCGCCGATGTGCCAGATTAATGATGTGTTCTTTGAAAACCTATCTGAGGCGAAGCTAGATACGATCGTCGAGCGGATATCTAAGGAGAAGCCAGACCTACGATTCTCAACTGTGAAAGATGAGATAGGAGCTGGCCTCGCGGGGTTTCCAAAGTCTGAGATTAAGTGAAGTCTAACGATTCTTAGTGAGCAAAGTGATGTCTGATCCAGTGACTCCCAAGGCGCCTGAAGTGGTGAACCTGACGATCGATGGTAAAGCGGTAAGTGTACCCAAGGGGACTAATCTGATCGAGGCCGCGAAGGTGGCTGGCGTGGAGGTTCCTCACTACTGTTACCATCCGCACCTCTCTGTGGCGGGTAACTGCAGGATGTGTCAGGTCTCTGTGAAGGGACAGCCGAAGATGACGATCGCGTGTAACACGAACGCCGCTGAAGGGATGGAGGTTGCCACTCACGAGACCAGCAAGGATGTGGCTGATTCTCAAGCGGCGGTTCTTGAGTTTATCCTTATTAATCACCCGCTAGATTGCACAGTTTGCGATCAGGCAGGCCACTGTAAATTGCAGGATTATCACTTCGAGTACAACGCTCGTCCGAGCCGTTTTCTTGAGGATAAAGTCCATAAAGTAAAAGCTCTACCACTCGGTCCAAATGTGATGCTCGATGGAGAGCGTTGTATTATGTGCACCCGCTGTATCCGTTTTTGTGATGAGGTAACAAAAACCTCTGAGCTTGGCATGCTAAACCGCGGAGACCAATCGGTGATCGCTGTTAGCCCGGGAAGGGAGCTTAACAACGCGCTTTCTGGCTCAGTTGTTGACCTCTGTCCAGTTGGCGCGCTAACTCACCGTAAGTGGCGCTTTAACACGAGGATCTGGTTTACCAAACAAACAGAGAGTATCTGTCCTGGATGTTCAACTGGATGCAATGTGAAGGTCGCCGAACGTGATGGCCAAGTTACCCTTGTTAAAGCGCGTCGTAACGACGGTGTGAATAAGGAGTGGTTGTGCGATGAGGGACGCTACGGATTTGAGCGGTTCCTTCCAAAGAGTCGGATAACACACGCGGTAAGCAACAAGGGTGGGGCGATCTCAAACAGTAATATATCAGAGGCGATAAACGCTCTTAAGGGTCAGCTTAAGACAGTTACAGTTTTAGCTAGCCCAGAGCTTCTTGTTGAGGAGTATTATCTCCTTAGACAGCTGATGTTGCGCGCCTCGTCTGTTAGTCGTGCTGTGATAGCTTACCGCGGGAGAACACTCTCTCAAGTTGAGGAGATCTTGGTTAGCCCGGACTATGCGGCTAACTTTAGAGGCGCTCAGTTAACTGGACTCGTCGGAGAGTCTCCAGAGCAGGAGTATCAAGAGGTTCTTGGCAAGATTAGGCGCAAAGAAATTGAGAACATTCTAATCTTAGGAGATCGAGCGATCGATTCACAAGATATGGATGATGCGCTCATTGAGGGATTAAAGGCGGCCAAGGTATCGGTTGCTCTTATATCAGACGCTAGCTCGCCGCTTGCTGCCGCGGCTAGTTATGTTGTCCCAGTGCGGGGAATACTTGAGAAGTCTGGATTGCTTCTAAACCGCGCGTTACGACTTCAATATACACAGAACGTGGTGTCCCTCGTTGATGGAACTACCCCAGAGTGGCGGTTTTTGGCGATGTTAGCAGACGCGGCCAATATAAAGATCGTCTCAGGGGATCTGAAGGCTATGAGTGACAGAGATCTAACGCGCTGGTATCTGGCGACTGATCCGGTCTTAGCGCCGCAGGGGTTAACGATACAGACGATCAAAAACGGAGGGGTTCCGCTTGAGGCGAAGGGTCTCAGTGTCGGGCAATCGAAGGCTGATGTGTCACAGGGAGCGTCGCCTTCAGCGGCGTAGAGATCTATGTTTGAATTACTGGTTCTTTTAATTAAGGTTGGCTTCGTGCTGAATATGGCGCTGGTGTTGGGGTCGCTCTGCACCTGGCTAGAGCGTAAGGGCTCCGCTCTTATTCAAGATCGTGTTGGAGCAAATCGCGCCGGAGCGTTCGTTCAATCTGACAGGTGGTATGTAAAGCCAGCGTTACCGTTAATCCGTATGATGGGGTGGCTAGGTGTTATTAACACCCTTCTTTGTGATTCGGTAAAAGGGCTTTGGAAAGAGGATTTCATTCCAGAGGGGACCTCAAAGTTTCTTCACGCTGTGGCGCCGATAATCGCTGTTTTGCCGATAATGTTGGCGTTCGCTGTTTTGCCACTCGCACCAGATTTTAACCTCTTTGGCTATTACATTCACCCGCGGGTGGCTCCGATCGACGCGGGGCTCCTGTTTGTGTTGGCGATGGGTTCAGTTGCTGTTTACGGAGTCGCGATAGCCGGATGGACAGGAAACAATAAGTTCTCCCTCCTCGGATCGCTCAGAGCCGCGGCGCAGATGATCTCATACGAGCTTCCGATGGGCGTGGTGTTTGTCGCGCTGATCGTTGTTTACGGGACTCTCGATGTTTACTCGATCGTTGAGAAACAAGGGGAGCTGTTGTGGGGAATCGTTCCCAAGTGGGGAGTCATTGTTCAGCCAGTGGGCTTTGTGGTGCTGCTGTTAGCAGGCATGGCTGAGACTAAGCGTGGACCGTTTGATTTACCGGAAGCCGAGTCTGAGTTAGCGGCGGGATACTTTACAGAGTATTCGGGTATGAAGTTTCTGCTTTTCTGGTTGGGCGAGTTCTGTGAGATAGCGCTCTTCGCTCTCTTACTTAGCTTACTTTTCTTTGGTGGATGGCAGATCCCGTGGGTTAATTTGCCAGAAGGGGTTTGGTGGGCAGCGCTGATCGGCCACATCGTTTTGATGTCTAAAGTGGTGTTCTTCTGCATATTACAGATCGTTATCCGCTGGACGTTGCCGCGTTTTCGCTATGACCAGCTGATGAATCTAGGGTGGAAGATGTTGTTGCCAGTTAGTTTGTTGAACTTAGCCGTAACGGCGATCGTTAAGGTACTAGCATGAGTTTTATCGGATTTGTAATCGGAGTAGTGGCGATCGTTTCAGGGGTCTGCGTAGTAGGGTTGAGAAATCCGCTCTACAGCGCGTTTGCCTTGGTGACTAATCTCCTGGCGATGGCGGGGCTCTACGCGGCACTTGACGCGCACTTTTTGGCGGTATCGCAGGTTGTGGTTTACGCCGGCGCGATCATGGTGTTGGTGCTATTTGTTTTGATGCTGCTCAATCTTAAGTCCGAGTCTGGGCGTAAGCTTGGATTTATCAGATCTGCGGTGGCGCTGGTGATCGGATGCGCGGTTCTACTATCAGCATTGCCTCCAGTGTTCGCCCGCTTCGCAGGAATGTCGGAGGTAACAGTTAGTGATAACGCGCGTGACTCAGAGGGAACCGTCAAGGCGATCGGTCAGGAGCTATATACCAAGTATGTCCCCCAATTTGAGTTGTCTTCGTTAGTTTTATTGATCGGAGTGGTGGGGGCGGTGATGCTCTCTAAGCGCAGGAGCGTAACGTTACAGCCTAGAGCCGGTGGTCTAGTCGGGGGGAGTAAGTAATAAAGATGAACTCTGTTCTTACATACGTAGCGCTTTCGATGGCGCTCTTTGTTATCGGCGCGATCGGGGTGTGTCTCCGTCGCAACGCGATAGTTGTTTTCATGTGTATCGAGATGATGCTTAACGCGGTGAACCTAGCTTTTGTCGCTTTTAGCAAGCTTCACGGCAACCTCGACGGACAGATAGCCGTTTTCTTCGTAATGGTGATCGCGGCGGCTGAATCAGCGATCGGATTGGCTATTATCCTCTCGGTCTTTCGGAGTGTCGCTTCGGTTGAGACCACTGACGCGGGTGAACTGAAATGGTAGGTGATATGCTAAGCTTGGAAAGTTTGTTGGCGTCGTTGGTGCTTATACCGGCGGTAGGATCGGCACTGTCTTACTTGGTCGGAAGGGTTTACCCAGCGTTGGCGGGAGCTGTCGCCTCGCTCGCTGTGATCGCGGCATTTGTCTGCTCACTCGCTTTGTGGAGCGGGCTGTCCTCTCTCTCAGGAGGAATAACCACTTCGCTTAGCTCATGGCTTACTTTC
Organism: Bdellovibrionota bacterium; assembly: GCA_044356215.1. Taxonomy (GTDB): domain Bacteria; phylum Bdellovibrionota_C; class UBA2361; order UBA2361; family OMII01; genus OMII01. The sequence continues at coordinate 9,060 of JBIKWQ010000004.1, forward strand.
GGGGATTTTAATGCACCACTAGAGCTTTACTTTGATCAGCTCTCAGCTGTGATGTGCTTAGTTATCACCGGTATCGGTTCGCTGATTCACATTTATTCCATGGGATACATGGCTCACGATGAGAGTCGTCCACGATTCTTCGCCTACCTGAACCTTTTCGTGGCGTCGATGTTGGTTCTTGTCTTAGGTAAGTCGTTACCGGTTGTGTTCATTGGATGGGAAGGGGTAGGGCTCTGTTCTTATCTGTTGATCGGATTTTGGTTTACCAATCGTGATTACGCAAGCGCTGGTCGTAAGGCTTTTGTGATGAATAGGATCGGCGATGTTGGATTCCTGGTGGCGATGGCTGTTCTGTTCCGCTATTGCGGGACCCTAGATGTGGTTAGCTTGAATACCCCCGGAGTTTTAGCAAAGCTTCCCGCGGATCTCGGTCTAATCGCTGGACTCGCGCTGTTTGTAGCGGCTACTGGAAAGTCAGCTCAGCTTCCACTCTTTACATGGCTTCCTGACGCGATGGCCGGTCCCACTCCTGTATCAGCTCTAATCCATGCGGCGACGATGGTGACGGCTGGCATTTACCTAATGGGACGTATGCACGGGGTAATAGAGCTTGATCCGTTCGTTCCGGCGACGATTATGTGGGTGGCTATAGCAACGGCGGCTCTGTCAGCAACGGTTGCGCTAGCTCAAAATGACATAAAGAAGGTCTTGGCTTACTCAACAGTAAGTCAACTAGGGTTTATGTTTGTGGCGGTAGGAGCTGGATTCTACGCGGTGGCTCTGTTTCATGTGGTAACACACGCTTTCTTTAAAGCGTGTCTTTTTTTGAGCGCTGGTTCAGTTATTTATGGCTGTCACCACGAGCAGGATATGAGACGAATGGGTGGACTTGCGAAGAAGATGCCACTTACCTGTATCTCATACGGAATAGCCACATTAGCGATAGCGGGAATAGCGCCACTAGCTGGATACTTCTCAAAGCACGCGATCTTCGAGGCTCTGGCTGAATCGAGCAATGTCTATCTCGCGGCTAGCTTGCCAACCCTTAGTTTAGTGGCGACTTTAGTTGCGATATGTACGGCTCTGTACATGGCTCGCTCATTCATTATGACCTTCCTGGGATCGTATCGTGGGACGGAGCATCCTCACGAGGCTCCACTTGTGATGACAGCTCCGGTTCTTGTTCTGGCGCTCCTCTCAGTGGTTGGAGGTCTATGGCTACATCACTCTTTACCGGAGTATGTAACGGGGCCACTTCCGGCTACGTCGTTACACGCTGAAAGTGATGGCGGGTTGATGTCTTACATCATCGGATCTCTTCCGGGGATCGTAGGTATTGGTCTGGCTTTGGTGATGTATCTCTTTGTTCCGGCTATCTCTTCCGCAATAAGTTCGGTCGCGTGGCCTCTAGAGCGGCTCTTCGCCGGCAAGTATTTCATCGATGAGTTGTACGATCGGTCGATAGTGAGGCCGTTAACCGGCATCTCACAGGCACTCTCACGTGGTATCAATCAGACCTTCGTTGAGGGGAGTGGAAACGCGGTGGGGATAGTCACGCGCGCCGTAGGCGAGCTTACCTGCCGAGCAACGTCGGGTCAGGTAGCGACTTACGTGTTAATAATGTTTGGAGCGATAGCGTTCCTACTTAGTGTATTTGTTAAAGTGTGAGGTAGGGGACGTAATGACTGCAGCATGGCCTCCTTTAAGTTCAACTGTAATTATACCGGCTCTTGCGGCGTTAATAGCGCTTGGCCCGTGGTTCGCCAAAGAGCGTGATAATCAGGGACGTTTGTGCCGACTCTGGGCTCTTTTAGGTTCGGTCGCGACATTGGTGATAGTTCTCGCGATAGGTGTGGCCGGATTAGCCAACCCGCAAGGTTTTTTAAGGATTGAGGAGAGCTATCCGTGGATCCCCTCATGGGGGATTTCGTTTCATCTGACACTAGATGGACTCTCTTTTGTTTTTGCTCTGTTAACCTCAATTATTTCTGTAGCGGTAATCGCGTGGGCTAACAAACCCGCAGCAGCCGGCCCAGCATGGTACGCTCTGCTTCTATTAGGACAAGCAGCGGTTACTGGGGCTTTCTTAGCCACGGATCTGGTTCTGTTTTATGTGTTTTATGAACTAATGCTAATACCTGTGCTTGGAGCAATGGTGCTGTGGGGTGGAGGCCGCAAGATGCAGGCGGCTCTTAAATTTCTGCTCTATACGATGGCAGGATCGGTGTTTATGTTTTTAGCGATCCTGTATCTCGGATGGCAGGGCGTTAGCACGATGCAGCAGCACGCTGGGACATCAGCATTCGCTTTTGAGATTACAACTCTCACCTCTTTACCAAAGGTTTCATACGGCGAGCAGATCCTGCTCTGTCTCTGCTTCTTAGTAGCTTTTGGTGTGAAGATTCCAGCGGTGCCGCTTCATGGCTGGCTTGCTGATACTTATCGTGAAGCTCCATACGGCGTCGCGGCTTTCACGGCGGCGTTGCTTGGAAAGGTTGGTTTGTATGGGATAGTTCGGTTTGTTATGCCGCTTTTCCCCGATGCCATGCATACCTTTGGACCTTATATAGCGGCCATCGGCGCGGTGGGAGTTATCTACGGAGGGCTCATAGCGCTTGTTCAGCGAGACGTTCGCTCACTATTGGCTTATTCATCCCTGTCGCATTTAGGATTCTGTATTCTTGGAATAGCGGCGGCGAGTGATATGGCGGTGACTGGATCAGTCTTCCAAGCGGTAAGTCACGGATTAGTGACGGCGGCTCTCTTCCTAGTTTTCGGTGCTTTAACAGAGAGAGAAGGGGCGAGCGATTTTGAGAGCCTCGGTGGTCTGGCGACAAAGTTGCCGGTCACAGCTTTCTTCCTGATGGTATTTAGCGTAGCCGCAGTGGCTTTACCGCTAACGAGTAGCTTTGTTGGTGAGTTCTTGATCCTCATCGGCTCCTGGAAGAGCTATCCGCAGTGGAGTTTGCTGGCGATGTTCGGTGTGATAATCGGCGCGGTCTACACATTGACGGCCTATATGAATACGATGTTCGGTGGTTGCTCTGAGACGGTTCCACTCAGAAGGAGTGATCTAAGAGGTGCTGAGGTTGTGGTGATGGGAGCCCTCGCTGTAATGGTTTTAGCTTTGGGAATATTTCCATCGCGAGTCTTATCTGTTGTTGAATCCTCGGTAAGTTTGAGCACTGATACTGAGGAGAGACATATGCGAGCTTCTCCAAAGCGCGGGTTTATCTCAAATGATAAGAAGGCTAAATCGCACGTGCATTCGGTGTCTCTGAATGATGGAGCAGAAGGCTCCGTGAAAGATAGTTCGGAATCTTAAAGAAGGGTAATAGTACTATGAACGCTTTGGCTCCATTCGCTCCGATCTTGGTCCTATCTGTTGGGAGTCTTGGGTATCTTTTGGGTGGTCGGTGGCTCGACGCTATTAAGGCATCGGCTCTCTTCGCGGTTCTTCTTATAGCGGGAGCGATCTGGTGCGCTTCTGGTTTGGTTGACTCTCCAGCCGCTGCTCCCTATGGGATAGCGGTAAACGCTGGATCTAAGTTGCTAGCTCTAGTCGCGTGTGTGGCCGGTCTAGTCAGCATAGTAGCGACCTCAGGCTCGCTTGAACGTGAGAAGATCTCAACTGTAAGCGAGTATTATTACCTGATGGTAACATCGCTCTGCGGCGCTTTAATTATGATCTTCGCCGCAGATTTCTTGACCCTATTTATCGGCGTAGAGGTGGCGTCTTTAGCGCTGTATTGCTTATGCGCGTCTCGTGTCAACGAGAGCCGATCTTCTGAAGCGGCGATGAAGTACTTTCTCTTAGGGTGTTTTAGTTCTGGATTCCTCCTATACGGTATCGCTCTTTGGTATGGAGCCACTGGATCACTGGCTTTTGCCAGCGCTAATGCGAGCGGCTCTAGTGCGTCGATTATAGCGCTATCATTCCTGATGGTATTGGTGGGGATTACATTCAAGATAGGCTTAGCCCCGTTTCATTTCTGGGTACCAGATGTGTACCAAGGCGCTCCAACCTCTGTAACGACCTTTATGAGCTGTATCGTTAAGGTAGCCGCGGTAGCGACGTTGATTCGCGTCTGTGTCACAACATTCGGCTTCACTGAACTATGGGCAGTTGGGCCACTCTGGTTAATCAGCATTTTAGCGATGACGATGGGGAACCTGTCGGCGTTGCGTCAGAGTAGTGTTAAGCGCATGTTGGCTTATTCCAGTGTCGCTCAAGCGGGCTACATGCTGATCGGAATAGTTGTAGCAGGAGCGTCCGCTGAATCTCTTGGAGCTACGATATATTATCTTATTTCGTATTGTGCGATGACGATCGGCGCGTTCGCGACGCTCTCAGCTCTTGGTCCAGATGTTGATGATATTAGGGAGCTTCGTGGGCTTGGCAAGCGTAGTCCTTTCTTGGCGACCTGTATGACTCTTTTCTTTCTGGCTTTGGCGGGGCTACCGCCTGGCTTAGCGGGATTAATGGGGAAGGTGTACCTTTTTTCATCAGCGCTTTCAGCGGAGTTTTACGGGTTGGCGATAATCGCCGCGCTGAATTCAGCTTTAGCGTGCGCGTATTACTTTAGAGTGCCGGTGGCGATCTTCTTTCAGGAAGAAGGGGCGGGGACTGGCGAAGTAGTAGCTAAACAGCCTAGCGAGATTAAGGTCGCTCCAGAGGCGGGATTGGCGATAGCTCTGTGTGCCGCGGCAGTTGTGCTGTTTGGGCTTTTTCCGGAGCCTTTGCTGAAAGCGGTTCGGGCCGCAGCGATAGGTATGGGGAATGTACAGTAGGCGTGCTGCTAATCGCGCGACTTATCTAAAAACTCTCTTATCTCGCGCGCCCTATTTTGCGCCGAGTGGTTCTTAAACAATCTCCACTTGCACTCAAACATCTCCGCGATCGTCTCTAAGATCTCACAAACTTTCGCTGTCTCCTCTCCGGCTACTTCAGCCCCGTGACTCTCTTGTAAACGACTCTCCAGAAGCTTAAGGAGATTCCCTATATCTCTTGGTAATCCTAGCATCTCGAGCTGACAACAGGCCGCGCCAGTTCCCAGGCTGACCTGAGTTCCGTTGCCGAAGAAATCCCCGACAACAGAGTTAATCTTCGAAAGGTGTCCTAGGATCTCAAAAACAAATCGGCGTTCTTTGTTGTCGCGAGCTTTTATAATTTCGGTCACTGATTGTTCAGCCTGACCCACTAGGTGAGCTTCTGTGATACCAAAGACATCCACCAAGATATTATCGATCTTGCGCTTGCATTGCAGACGGTAACCTAGAGCTGTTTCCCTCTGTTTCTGGGGGAATTTCGCTAATCCGCCGATATGCTCAGGTTGAATCGTGTTAGCTACAACAGCAAAGCGTTCAAGCGCTCTCTGGTTTTGCGGGGTCAGCTCGAGGGCTCGATCGAAAATACGCGCCGTCCGGTCGATGTCGTACGGGCGCAATCCGAATTGATACCATCCAACGATCTCAAGAGAGAGCGAGACTAACGAGTGTTGTTGAGGGTCTATTACAGAGGGCCACTCCTCGGTGCGAAGGTTTTTAATTTGGTCAAAATCTGTGAACCCGTGAAACGACAATATCTTCCAGGCTAGTCTAATAGCGTCGCCAGCGGCCTTTCTGTCGCGTGGGTTCCTCTCGACTAACTCGAAGAGCTCTCTAAGCTCGCGCATCGCCGCCTCAACCTGCTGTTCAGCTAACCTCGCGGATGCGTAACGGCCACGGTACCCATTCTCGGCAGGGGATATATGGTCCCTCTGGGGTCCTTTAGGTTCATGTTGTCGAAAATTGTAGGCATCAGATGACATAGCGACTGATGTTACAGCAGATCGAAGCCCATTTTCTATATCGAACGACCGTTGACGTGATGTTTATATCCCTGGGTAGCTTGACTCAGCATTTTGGGCATGTTACACCCTTTGTCGCGACGAAGTTCTGCGTCCGCTTGCGACAAAACGAAGCTTTAAACAGCATCAAAAAGATCAGCAGGCGACTGAATGGAAAGGGAAAACCTTTTCTTTCAGATACTTAAATGTGATGCAATGCCGCCCCCGGACGGTACCATCAGAGCAGAAGAGTCGTCAGAAGGTGTCTCGACTTCCCGAGTAGTTGCGCTCGGCTTTTGTGAAACCATTCTGACCGGGGGACTCGTAAAATTAAAATACTATTCAGCAGAGGCCTTAGTTGCGGGGTTTTTTGCAAGAAAGTAAGGTTTGTGCGCATTTCGTGTGGCAGGGGATCTGTTATTCCTCCCGGAAATGTGATACTCACCGTGCGGCTTTTGGCAGGCGCCTCAAAAGGGTAAGTTCTGATTAGGGCGGAGCGCCTTAAAAGGGAACAGGCCAGAAGACGAGTAAGCCGCGATGTCGATCCTGATAAGGGCTCGGTAGCGCGCTAAACAAGTGTTGTTTAACTTAGAGAAACAGGGCTAGAGATGCCAACGATTAATCAGTTAGTTCGCAGTCGTCGTCGCCAGAAGCGCGCCAAGAGTAAGTCACCGGCGCTCGTACGATGTCCGCAGAAGCGCGGTGTTTGTACACGTGTTTACACACAGACACCAAAGAAGCCGAATTCAGCTTTGAGAAAGGTAGCACGTGTGCGCCTGACTACAGGAATGGAGGTAACGAGCTACATTCCTGGTATCGGTCACAACCTTCAGGAGCACTCAGTTGTTCTTATCCGCGGAGGCCGTGTTAAGGATCTCCCAGGAGTTCGTTATCACATTATTCGCGGAAAGCTTGAGTCTCACGGCGTAGCTGACCGCAAGCAGGGTAGGTCGAAGTACGGCGCTAAGCGTCCGAAGTAAGAGGGCATTGGAATTTTAAGTTTTTCGTAAGAGGGAACTATGTCACGAAAGAAGCGCGATTTTAAGCGAGAGGTTCTTCCGGATCCACGTTACGGCGACGATGTCGTTGGTAAAGCGATCAACGTAATTATGTACAGCGGCAAGAAGGGCGTTGCTGAGCGCGCTCTTTATGAAGCTCTTGAGCAGATGGCTAAGAAGACTGGAGTTGACGCTGTTGAGTGTTTCCACAAGGCGCTTGGTAATATCAAGCCGGTTGTTGAGGTTCGTTCTCGCCGAGTTGGTGGAGCGACGTATCAAGTTCCAACAGAGGTGAGGGCTGACCGTGCGCAGTCATTAGCTCTACGTTGGCTTAAAGAAGCTGCTGGCAATCGCAGCGAGCGCAATCTATCGGATCGTCTCGCTAACGAGCTTCTAGACGCGATGCAGAATCGTGGAGCGGCGGTTAAGAAACGTGAGGACACTCACCGCATGGCAGAGGCTAACAAGGCTTTCGCTCACTTTAAGTGGTAGAAGCGTAAGCTGGTTGGAAGCTTTTTGAGTTTGGAGTTCAAGGATCGTGGCTAAGAAGGATTTAAGTAAGGTTCGTAACATCGGCATCATGGCCCACATTGATGCCGGTAAGACGACTACTACCGAGCGCGTGCTTTTTTACACCGGGATCAATTACAAGATCGGTGAGGTGCACGAGGGCGCGGCCACGATGGATTACATGGAGCTCGAGCAGGAGCGCGGTATTACTATTACTTCAGCCGCTACTACATGTAAGTGGAAGGGGTCCAACAGCGAGTTTCCAGAGCATCAGATTAACGTAATCGATACACCAGGCCATGTAGACTTCACAATAGAAGTAGAGCGCAGCTTGCGCGTACTTGATGGCGCCGTTGCGGTATTCGATGCTGTAAGCGGTGTAGAGCCTCAGTCAGAGACCGTATGGCGACAGGCAAACAAGTTTAATGTTCCACGTTGCTGCTTCATTAATAAGATGGATCGCACCGGAGCTGACTTCCATGGAGGAGTTGCCTCTATTCGCGAGAAGCTCGGAGCTAAGGCGGTGCCCATTCAGCTTCCAATCGGAGCCGAGAGTGAGTTCGCTGGTGTTATCGATCTCGTTGAGATGCGCGCGATCATCTACAAGGATGAGACAAAGGGCGCTAAGTTCGAGGTAGCTGACGTTCCAGCTGAGATGCGCGCCGAGGCAGAGAAAGCCCGCGAATTCCTTTTAGAGTGTGTGGCTGAGGCTGACGATGCTCTTATGGAGAAGTATCTTCGTGGAGAAGCCCTCAGTGTAGCTGAGATTAAGTCTGGTCTTCGCAAGGGAACAATCGCGATGAACTTCTTCCCAGTACTCTGCGGAAGCGCGTTCAAGAACAAGGGCGTTCAGCCTTTGCTAGATGCGGTAGTTGAGTATTTACCGAGCCCATTAGACATTCCGGCCGTTAAGGGAACTGACCCAAACAGCAAAGGAGAGGTGGTCATCGAGCGTCAGGCAGATCCAGACGCTCCAGTAGCCGCGTTGGCTTTCAAGATCGTTACTGACCCATATGTTGGTATCCTTACGTTCTTCCGCGTGTATTCAGGTACGGTAACAGCGGGAACTTCAATCCTTAACTCAACTCGCGGAAAGCGTGAGCGTGTCGGACGCGTAGTTCGCATGCATGCAGACAAGCGAGAGGAGGTAAAAGAGGTTGCAGCAGGTGATATCGGAGCAGCAGTGGGTCTTAAGGAGACGATCACGGGTGATACGCTCTGTTGTGAGAACAACCCGATCGTTTTAGAGAGTATCCACGCGCCAGCCCCAGTTATCAGCGTAGCGATCGAGCCTAAGACTAAATCCGATGAGGAGAAGATGGGCTTATCGCTAATGAAGTTAGCGAAAGAGGATCCATCTCTTAAATTGAGTGTTGATAAAGAGTCCGGACAGACGATCATCTCAGGAATGGGAGAGCTGCACCTTGATATCATCAAGCAGCGCCTCTTCCGCGAGTTCGGAGTCGATTCTACTGTAGGTAAGCCGCAGGTGGCTTACCGCGAGACTATTCTTAATAAGGCTGAGGCCGAGTGCAAGTACGCTAAGCAGACCGGTGGTCGCGGACAGTACGGTCACGTACTTCTACGTGTAGAGCCGCTTGAGGCTGGCAAAGGATTTGAGTTTGTTGATGAGATTAAGGGAGGCGTCATCCCGAAGGAGTACATACCAGCTGTCGAAGACGGAGTAGTCGAGGCCCTCGAAGGGGGTATCTTGGCTGGATTCCCAGTTATCGATATGCGTGTGACACTTTACTTCGGAAGCTTCCATGAAGTTGACTCGAGTGAGATCGCCTTCAAGATCGCTGGCTCCATGTGTGTTAAGGATGCTTGCAAGAAGGCGAAGTTACAACTACTTGAGCCGATCATGTCGGTTGAGGTGGTGTGTCCCGATGATTTTATCAGCAACATCGTGGGTGACCTGAACCGACGACGCGCAAGAATTCTTGGCATGGAGCCGAGAGCTGGCGCGCAGACGGTGAAGTGTGAGGTTCCTCTGGCCGAGATGTTCGGCTACTCGACGGATCTCCGCTCAAACTCACAGGGGCGAGCCACCTTTACTATGGAGTATCACCACTACGCTGCCGTGCCGACACACGTCATGGAGAGTATGGTGAATAAGTGATGTTTTTAATGGTGTCCTAATTAACCGGAGAGAATAATGTCTAACAAGAAATTTGATAGAACCAAACCACACGTTAACGTTGGTACTATCGGTCACGTTGACCATGGTAAGACCACGACTACAGCCGCGCTCGTTGCCGTTCAAGCGGCTAAGGGCCTAGCGACTGTAAAGTCGTACAAGGATATCGCTAAGGGTGGAACCGTCCGTGACGATTCCAAGACCGTAACGATCGCCAGCGCCCACGTTGAGTACGAGACAGCTAACCGCCACTACGCTCACGTAGATTGCCCGGGCCACGCTGACTACGTAAAGAACATGATTACTGGAGCCGCTCAGATGGACGGCGCTATTCTAGTAGTAAGTGCCTCTGATGGTCCTATGCCTCAGACTCGTGAGCACATCCTCTTGGCTCGCCAGGTAGGAGTTCCGAAGATCGTTGTGTTCCTAAATAAGGTTGACACAGTAGATGATCCTGAGTTGCTTGATCTCGTAGAGATGGAGGTTCGTGACCTTCTCTCTGAGTATGACTTCCCAGGTGCTGATACCCCAGTTATCCGCGGTAGCGCGCTCAAGGCGCTTCAGGGTGAGCAGAGCGATATCGGCGTAGGAGCTTTCGACAAGCTTCTCGCTACTATCGACGAGTACATCCCTGTACCACAGCGTGATATCGATAAGCCGTTCCTAATGCCAGTTGAGGATGTATTCTCAATCGCTGGTCGTGGAACAGTAGCTACAGGACGTATTGAGCGTGGTCGTATCAAGGTTGGTGAGGAAGTTGAGATCGTTGGTCTCCGCGACACAACCAAGACTATTGTTACGGGCGTTGAGATGTTCAAGAAGCTTCTCGATGAGGGACATGCTGGCGACAACGTTGGTTGTCTCCTCCGTGGTCTTAAGCGTGATGATGTTGAGCGTGGTCAGGTCCTTTGCGTGCCTGGCAGCGTAAAGCCGCACAAGAAGTTCAAGGCTGAGGCTTACATCCTTAAGAAGGAAGAGGGTGGACGTCATAAGCCATTCTTCTCCGGATACCGTCCACAGTTCTTCTTCAGAACAACAGACGTAACCGGTTCCATCAAGCTCCCAGACGGAGTTGAGATGGCGATGCCAGGCGATCATATCAACTTAGATGTTGAGCTGTATCAGCCAATCGGTATCGAGAAGACTCTCCGTTTCGCTATCCGTGAGGGTGGTAGGACGGTAGGTTCAGGTGTAGTTACCGACATCATCGAGTAGTAATACCGATGCGAGCCGCGGCGGCTCTAAAATTCCGCCGCGGCTTTTTGATCTGTTTTAAACAAGGTTTTTTAGATCGCTGATTTTCTAAATTCGAAAGTGTGAGGGTGAGCCATGATTGGCGGGCAGTTAATAAGAATCAGATTGAAAGGGTATGACCATAAGCTTCTCGACGCCGCGGTTGGAGAGATAGTTCAGACGGTACGACGCACAGGCGGCCGTGTCGCTGGTCCTATCCCACTTCCGACAAGGATTGTGAAGTTCACTGTCAACCGCTCAACGTTCGTCGACAAGAAGTCGCGCGAGCAGTTCGAGATCCGCACACATAAGCGGATGTTGGACATCCTTGAGCCAACGCAGCAGACGATCGATGAGCTAGGAAAGCTTGAGCTGTCGACCGGAATCGATGTTGAGATCAAGCTTCACTAATAACGACGAATCGCTAAAGTTTAAACGAGGGGGGACCTCTTCATGACTACGTCAAAACATTATCCAGAAGGACTTCTAGGAAAGAAATTGGGAATGACCCAAGTCTTTACCCCAGAGGGCCAGAGTATCCCAGTTACGATTATCCAGGCTGGCCCGTGCTACGTGTTGGATGTTCGTGGACAGGATGTTCACGGCTACAACGCTGTGCAGTTCGGCTTCGAGCCAAAGAAAGGGCAGCGCTGCACTAAAGCGGAGCTAGGCCAGTTCAAGAAGGCCGCTCAGGGCGCTTTCTACCACGTTAAAGAGGTCCGCTGTGACGCGCAGGGGCTTGGCTGGAACGAGGTAGGCAAAGAAATTACCGTGTCCGATGTATTCAAGGACGGGGAGACAGTTGATGTTTCCGGTGTGTCGATAGGTCGCGGATTCCAGGGAGTTGTTCGCCGTCACGGAATGAAGGGACAGCCAATGACACGTGGTACTCACGAAGTTCGTCGTCACGTTGGAGCGATCGGTTGCCGTAAGTTCCCAGGACGTGTTTTTAAGGGACAGAGGATGCCGGGTCGCATGGGTGGTGAGAACGTAACTGTTCAGAACCTCATGGTGGTAGGTGTTCGTCCAGAAGAGAATATAATCCTTATCAAGGGTGGTATACCTGGCGCTCGCGGAAGCTTAGTTGTGATCCGCAAGGCGATTAAGGGTGGGAAATAACAGGGGGCAGAGGAGGTATTACTATGACTTCTGATAAAGCAAACGCAAAGATTTATGACGCCGCAGGCAATGAGAAGGGCTCAGTAGCGCTCACCCCGGCTGTTTTTCAGGCTCAAGTTAAGGCTGAGCTAGTTCATGGGACAGTTCGCTGGCAGCGCGCTAAGCGCCGCGCCGGTACCCACGATGTTCTCACTCGTAGTGAGATGAAGGGAGGCGGCAAGAAACCTTTCAAGCAGAAGGGGACAGGTAACGCCCGTGCTGGATCGATCATCTCGCCTCTATGGGTTGGTGGAGCGATCGTTCACGGACCGACTCCGCGCAGCTATGAGTTCCGTATGTCGAAGAAGATGCGCCAAGGAGCTCTCCGTTCAGCTCTTTCAGCTAAGGCGTCTGAGGGTACTTTCCGCGTTCTCGAGTCTGTATCGGGAGCTACTGGTAAGACTAAAGATGCTGTGGCAATGCTTAAGAGCCTTGGTGTTTACGGTTCCAAGACCTTAGTAATCGTTCCAAACGTTGAGTCGGATGAGAAGGGCAAGTTCGTTTTGGGACTGAGGAATATTGAGAAGGTAACGGTTGTGCCGGTAGCTGGAGTTAACGTGTACGACCTAGTTAACAGCGCTAATGTAGTGTGTGTCCAAGCGGCTTTGGCCGAGCTTGAGGCGCGCGCTGGAGAGGCGGTTGCCGATTAGTTGTTTTTGAGGCGAGCTTAATAGAGGTATAATTATGGCTAATAAGAAGAATCAAACAGCCGCTGCAGCGAGTGTAAACGATTACGCTGTACTTCTTTCTCCTGTAATCAGCGAGAAGGGTGCTCTCGTCGGTGAGTCCGGAAGGGTGGTTACTCTCCGAGTTGACCCACGCGCTACCAAGGAGGATATCCGAGGAGCCGTTGAGAGAGTGTTCTCAGTGAAGGTGGACGGTGTGAGAACCTGCACATTTCAAGGCAAGCTCAAGCGCACAGCGCGTGGGAGTGGCCGTCGTGCTGGTTACAAAAAGGCGTATGTCACTTTGGCCCAGGGAAGCAAGATTGACCTGGTAGAGGGACTTTAATTTAGGGATTTGGTAAGGGCTTAAATCAAGTAAGAGGCTAAGCTATGGCTGTTAAGAGTTTCAGACCAACAACACCGAGCCGTCGTTATCTGACGGTTTCGGATTTCTCGGAGATTACAACCGATAGGCCAGAGAAGGGCCTCTTGGCTAAGTACTCCAGCACCGGAGGACGTAATAACTACGGCCGTAACACCAACATCAACAAAGGTGGTGGTCACAAGCGTCGTTACCGTCTAATCGACTTTCGCCGTGATAAGGCAGGTATCAACGGAACTGTTACATCAGTTGAGTACGATCCGAATCGTACTGCCCGTATCGCCTTGGTAACTTATACTGATGGAGAGAAGCGTTACATCTTAGCTCCTCAGGGTCTTTTTGTTGGCCAAGTCATTAGTGCTGGTCCAGACGCGGAGATTAAGCCAGGAAACGCGCTCCCGCTGAAGTCGATTCCTCTCGGAGAGAATATTCACAACGTTGAGCTAAAGATCAAAGGTGGCGCGCAGTTAGTGCGTTCCGCAGGAGCGGCTGCTCAGCTCGTGGCTAAGGAAGGTGATTACGCGACGGTAAAATTACCGTCCGGAGAGATGCGTAAGGTATCGGTTGAGTGCTATGCTTCAATCGGTTCAGTAAGCAATCCAGACCACCAGAACCGGGTGCTTGGTAAGGCGGGAAGGAGCCGTTGGCTTAACCGTCGTCCACACAATCGTGGAGTTACCAAGAACCCAGTTGACCATCCTATGGGTGGAGGAGAAGGAAAGTCCAAGGGTGGAAGACATCCATGTTCTCGTACAGGTCTGTTGGCGAAGGGTCTCAAGACTCGCACCAACAAGCGTACACAGAAGTTTATTGTTCGTAAGCGTACTAAGTAGTCGAGTAGGGGGAAGCTATGGCTCGTTCCATTAAGAAGGGACCATTTGTAGATAACAGTTTGCTCAAGTGGATTGAGCGCGCTAAGTCGGGGGCTCATAAGGGGCCAATCAAGACTTGGTCACGTCGCTCAACGATCACTCCGGATATGATCGGATTGACGTTCGCGGTCCACAACGGCAAGAAGTTCAACGCCGTGTTTGTTACCGAGAATATGATCGGGCACAAGTTGGGAGAGTTCTCCCCAACCCGAACATTCCACGGTCACTCAGCGAAGGCGGCGGCCTAGTAAGTTTTTAGCGTGTAAGTGAAGGTCATTGGCTATGGCTAAGAAGACAAAAAATCAGGGAAGCAATAATAGCGAGGTAGCGACAGCTACGTTGCGTCACATCAGGATGTCGCCTCGCAAGGCTCGTCTGGTTGTAGATTTAATCCGTGGAAAACAGGTTGAGCCAGCTTTGGCTATCCTGAAGTTCTCTCCTAAGAAGGGTGCTAAGTTGGCTCTAAAGCTGTTGCAGTCGGCGATCGCTAACGCTAGGGAGCAGCAGCGCGCGGATGTTGATACTCTTTGGGTTACTAAGAGTTGGGTAGACGAGGGGCGTACTCTTAAGCGTTATATGCCTGCAGCTCACGGTCGCGCTAATCCGATTCGTAAGCGTTCGTCGCACATGACGATTGTGGTCGGTGAGAAATAAGTTTTTAGGAAGGGAGTTCTGTTATGGGACAAAAAGTTAGTCCACGCGGTTTGCGATTAGGTATCATCGAGGGCTGGAGATCAAAGTGGTTCGCCTCTAAGGATATCGCCAAGTACATCGGCGAGGATGTTAAGATCCGTAAGTTCGTCAAGGATAAGTTGCATGCCGCTGGTATCGCTAAAGTGGAGATCGAGCGTGCTGCAGCCCGTGTTAAGGTAAATATCTATACCGCTAAGCCCGGTTTGGTAATCGGTAAGAAGGGCAAGGACATTGAGGATCTTCGAAAGGACCTTAAGAACCTTGTTAAGCGCGATGTAAACTTGAGTATCATTGAGGCTCGCAAGGCTGATATGGACGCTCAGTTAGTAGCTGAAGGGATCGCTTTTCAGCTAGAGCGTCGTGTTAACTTCCGTCGCGCTATGAAGGACGCGGTTGGAAGAGCTCAGCGTGTAGGAGCAGAGGGAATCAAGATCCGTGTTTCTGGTCGTTTGAATGGAGCGGAGATCGCTCGTACTGAGGCGACTAAAGAGGGACGTGTCCCACTTCATACTTTACGTGCTGATATTGATTACGGTTTCGCTGAGGCGAGCACAACGTACGGTATCATCGGCGTTAAAGTTTGGGTCTTCAAAGGTGAGAAGTTCGCCCCAGGTGAGGAGCCTGCGGGAGAGGCTATTCAGATGTAAGGTCGGATCGGCCACAAAGAGTATTCGGAGTAGAGTATGTTACAGCCAAAGAAACCACGTTATCGCAAGCAGATGAAGCTTTACCGTCACCTTAAGATTAAGGAGACGCGAGGATGCACACTTGAGTTCGGTGAGTTCGGCCTCCGCGCTATGGAAGCTGGATGGATTACCAATCGTCAGATCGAGGCAGCTCGTCAGACGATGGTTCGTCACCTCAAGCGTGGCGGAAAGGTCTGGATCAAGGTCTTCCCGGATAAGCCACTTACCAAGAAGCCTGCTGAAGTGCGTATGGGTAAGGGAAAGGGTTCCGTGGAGACTTGGGTAGCTGAGGTTAAGTCTGGGCGTCTGATGTACGAGGTTACGGGGGTTGCCGAGAAGATAGCAGTTGAGGCTTTGGAGTTGGCGGCCGCTAAGCTGCCGATAAAGACTAAGGTAGTAATCCGTAGCAGCACCTTGATTTAAAGCCGAGAAACCGGCATATTGCGGCCTCGTTTTTGTAAAAGCAGGCGGCGAGATAGTCGATTAGTGCTTGGTGCATGATTACGAACAGAAAGAAGTAGGTAAGAGTTATGAAGCGCAAGGATTTTCTAAAGGAAATCAACGGTTTGGATGCGGTGGCGCTCCAAGAGAAGGCGAATAAGTTGGCTGAGGAGCAGATGCGCCTACGCTTTAAGCAAGCGTCAAAGCAGCTGGACAAGTCTCACCTTCTTAAGAGCAACAGGAAGGAGTTAGCTCGGGTGCAGACAGCTCTGACCCAAAAAAAGAGCAAAGCCGCGTAGTTGTGGAGTTTGCTTAAGAAACTAAGTATTTAGATAATGAGTGCGGTAATTAGGTAGTGCGAGAAGCTTTATGGCAGAGACAAAGAAAGAGGCAGTAAAAGCCAAGTCAGAGCAAACGGAGGCATCAACAGACGCCACGACTAGAGGTTTGCGGAAGACCCAGGACGGTATCGTTGTGAGCAGCAAGATGGACAAGACGATCGTTGTATCGGTCGTTAGGCAGGTTCGTCACTCGACGTACGGAAAGTTCGTTCGTAGGACTAAGAAGTTCTACGCTCACGATGAGTCAAACCAGTGTGGAATTGGTGACCGTGTGCGGATCGTTGAAGCGAGGCCGCTGAGCAAGTTGAAGAGGTGGAAGTTAGAGTCCGTTCTCAAGAAGGCTGAGTAACGGGTAAATTTTATTAGGCGGTACAGGTTATGATTCAGCTTAAATCTTTGCTCGAGGTAGCGGATAACTCGGGCGCTAGAAAAGTTATTTGCGTTAAGGTGCTCGGCGGTAGCCGTCGTCGGTACGCGAGTGTTGGCGATGTCGTGGTGGTAGCGGTTCGTGAGGCGACTCCGAATTCTAAGATCGCCAAGGGGTCAGTTCACAAGGCGGTGGTTGTTCGGACAGCCAAAGAGGTTAGTCGTGAAGATGGGTCTTACATCCGCTTCGACGATAACAGCGTGGTTTTGATCGATGATTCTTCAGAGCCGAAAGGTACTCGTATCTTCGGCCCAGTAGCTCGTGAGCTACGTGGTAAGAAGTTCATGAAGATCGTTTCGTTGGCTCCGGAAGTTCTGTAGTAGGTGAGGAGGTAAGTCGTGGCTGCTAAGAAAGCAAAGAAGCAAGAGGTTAAGAAGGTTCCTACCTTCCTCAAGAAGGGTGACCCGGTGATGGTTATCGCTGGTGGAAACAAGAACAAGAGGGCGATCAAGGGCCAGGTGTCGAAGATCAAGGCGATTGTTGGCGATAAGTGCGACAGGGTAATCCTTGATGGCTTGAACCTGTTTACACGCCATAAGCGCGCCACAGCTCCAGGAGAGCAGGGCGGCAAGATTCAAGTTGAGAGGTCTGTTCACATCTCGAACGTAATGTATTACGTCGAGGCGCTGAAGCGTCCTGTTCGTTTAGTGAAGGATGTAACCGCTGACGGCAAGCGTGTTCGTGGTTACAGAGATCCGAAGAGTGACAAGTTCGTCCAGCTTGAGGCGAAGTAGAGGTAATATGAATCGTTTATCTGAGCATTACACACAGGTAGTAGTACCAGCTTTGATGAAGAAGTTTAACTACTCTTCACCGATGCAGGTTCCAAAAATTGAGAAGATAGTCTTGAACACTGGAGTTCGCGACGCTGTCAACAACTCAAAGGCTATTCAGTTTGTTGAGTACGCGATGAATCGCATCAGCGGCCAGAAGCCAGTGGTGACACGAGCTAAGAAGTCCATTGCGGCTTTCAAGTTGCGTGAGGGGCTTCCGATCGGAGTTATGGTAACGATGCGCAAGCGTCGCATGTATGACTTCTTGGATCGGTTTGTTTCAGTAGTGTTGCCGCGAGTGCGTGACTTCCGGGGTGTGCCTCGTAAGGGATTCGATGGTCGTGGTAACTACACGATGGGACTTAAGGAGCAGATCGTATTTCCGGAGGTTGAGATCGATAAGCTCGACCAGATTCGTGGATTGGATATCACCTTCGTCACTTCGGCGAAATCGGACGAAGAGGGTTTCGAGTTATTAGAGTTAATGGGAATGCCATTCCGTAAGAATTAATCGAGGTAGGTGTTATGATAAACGATCACGTGTCAGATATGATCACCCGGATCAGAAACGGTCAACGTGCTGGTCACAGATCAGTGTTGGTGACCTCTTCTAAGATGAATAAGAGCATCTTAGAGGTGCTAAAGCGCGAGGGGTTGATCGAGGGATTTGAGGGAGCCGAGGATGCTAACAAGCGATCAGCTCTAAGAGTAGGTCTGAAGTACTACACAAGTGGTAAGCCGATGATCTCGCGCGTTGAGCGCGTATCAAAGCCTGGCTGCAGGAAGTATTTCGAAGTTGAGAGCTTGCCGAAGGTTAGCAGCGGTCTTGGAATCGCAATCGTGTCTACCTCCAAAGGAGTTATGACGGATA
The DNA here is from genome assembly GCA_044356215.1 of Bdellovibrionota bacterium. Taxonomy (GTDB): domain Bacteria; phylum Bdellovibrionota_C; class UBA2361; order UBA2361; family OMII01; genus OMII01. The sequence goes on from JBIKWQ010000004.1 coordinate 27,078, forward strand.
ACGAGGCTCGCAGAAGCAAGGTCGGTGGAGAGGTTATAGCTCTAGTTGGATAGAGTTTTTTCGCGATGAGAGTCGCGTCTTGATTTGTTAAGAGGTGTCGTATGTCACGTATCGGAAAGTTGCCAGTAGCGCTTCCACAAGGGGTTAAGGGCGCGGTTTCGGGCTCTGTAGTGTCAGTAGAGGGCCCTAAGGGTAAGCTATCTTACAATGTAAGGCCTGGGGTGAAAGTTGAGCTTAATGACGGCAAGTTCGCTGTTTCATTGGTTGGAACTGATGCTCAATCGAAAGCTGATTACGGAACAACACGCGCTACGATCAACAACATGGTCAAGGGCGTTAGTACCGGATGGAAGAAGAGCCTTGAGCTCAACGGAGTAGGTTACGTCGCGAAGTTGCAAGGCAAGAATCTTGTTCTTAGTGTTGGTTTCTCACACGATGTCACGATGGTGATTCCTGACGCGGTGAAATGCACAGTAGGTAAGAACGTAATCGACCTCGAGTCAAATGACCGTGAGGTCTTGGGAACGTTCGCGGCTAAGGTGCGTGATGTTCAGCCTCCAGAGCCTTACTTGGGTAAGGGTATCAAGTACTCAGATGAGAAGGTTCGTCGTAAGGCTGGTAAGACAGGTAAGAAGTAATAGGTAGCTTAAGAAGCAGTTAGGAGTGGGGGCCGTATGGCAACGCAAGGTAAGAAGATAGCAAAGACAGCTAGAGCAAAGAGGAAGTTAAGAATTCGCCAGAAGGTCGAGGGCAGCGCCCAGAAGCCTCGCTTGAGCATTTTCCGCAGTTCGAAGCACACCTATGCACAGGTGATCGCGGATGATGGTCACAAGACATTAGCGAGCGCCTCAACCCTAGATAAGGATGTGCAGGCTAAGGTGGCCAGTCTCGTTAAGGGGCAAGATGGAGCTAAGGGCAGCACAAAGTCCGTTAGCGCGGCGCGCGCGGTGGGAATGGTGCTAGCGGAGCGCGCTAAAGCGGCTCAGGTATCTCAGGTTGTATTCGATCGCAATGGTTTCCTTTACGCGGGACGTGTTAAGGCGCTTGCTGATGGGGCTCGTGAGGGTGGTTTGAATTTTTAATCGGTGGTGTATGGCTTTTAAGAAGAAACTCGATGATCGTAGGGTAACCGTAGAGCAGTGCGGTGAGCTCACTGATAAGACCGTTGGTATCAACCGTGTCGCTAAGGTTAGTAAGGGTGGTCGCCGATTCAGCTTCAGCGCACTCGTTGTTACAGGCGATGGACGTGGACATATCGGCTTCGGTCTTGGCAAATCGGTTGAGGTGCCAGACGCTATTCGTAAGGCATCAGAGCAGGCTCGTAAGCGCTTAGTGAAGATTCCTCTAAAGGGAACAACGATACCACACGACATCGTCGGCAAGTCTGGTCCAACGACTGTCATCCTAAAGCCTGGTTCTCCAGGAACTGGAGTTATCGCGGGAGCTGCGGTGCGCGCGGTAATGGATGCTTGTGGTATTAAGGACATCCGTACCAAGTGCATCGGGTCAAGCACGGCTCAAAACGTTTTGAGAGCTACTATCGCTGGATTACTCGGACTAGAAGAGCCTGAGGTAGTTGCAGCGGTGCGTGGACTCAAGCTTGAGGATATGGGATATCGTCCTTTCTAATCAGAGAGAGAGTGAGAAGTAGGTTTGATTATGAGCAAGGTAAGAGTAAAGCAGCTAAGAAGTAAGATCGGTCGTAATCCTGCGACAGTCAGAACGCTCAAGGCTTTAGGCCTCGGGTCGATCGGTAAGGAGAAGGAGTTAGCGCTCAATCCAAGTGTCCAGGGTATGATTGACTCTGTTAAGCACCTTGTTGAGGTAACTCCGGTTAAGTAATTGCGATTTGCGTGTAGTTGGTGAGGTCGGTTATGGCCAGTAAGAATGTTTTAACTTTGAATACTTTAAAGCCGATGCCTGGGGCGCGTAAGCCGCGCACCAGAGTAGGGCGCGGAGAGGGATCCGGTCACGGAAAGACCTCTGGTAAGGGCGGTAAGGGCCAGACGGCTCGTTCCGGTGGTAAGATTCGCCCAGGATTTGAGGGAGGTCAGATGCCTCTTTACAGGCGTCTCCCTAAGGTTGGATTCACATCTCGCACTGAGGTTCGTGGTAAGAACGTTTACTCGATCGTGCGCTTGTCAGTTCTCGAGCGTCTCGATAACGGAGCAACTGTAGATGTAGCTAAGATTCAGTCGCTAGGATACGCCAAGAAGAGCTCTGAGCGCGCGGGCGTAAAGGTTCTCTCAGATGTTGAGAAGCTGACCAAGAAGTTACACGTTAAGGTTAACGCCATATCGGCTCAAGCGCGCGCTCAAGTAGAGGCGGCTGGTGGCACGGTGGAGTTAGTGTAAGGTAGCTATATTAGTTGCTGATTATGCGCGGACCGCGCCGATCTGCTTTTGTCAGGTTGGGCGGTCCGTAGTTTTTTAAGCTGATTTTTGACCTCAAGTATCTGAAGATCACTGTGCGAAAGGGCTGTTTAAACGTATAGTGCCGATCGGGAATTTTAAGGGTTTAATTTATCAAAGGTATCGCATGAATGGCTTGTTAGCGCTTTTCCAGATTCCGGAGCTAAAGAAGCGGCTTCTCTTTACTATTGGGATGCTCGCTGTGTATCGCTTCGGCGTGTTTGTTTCTACACCTGGTGTTGACGTGGATAAGATCCGCCAGATGTTTGAGTCAAACGCTAATACGCTTTTTGGCCTTATAAACCTGTTCTCGGGAGGAGCTCTTGAGCAGTTCTCGATCTTTACCCTCGGTATCTCGCCTTACATTACTGTCTCAATTATCATTCAACTTTTAACACCAAGCTTCCCGCATCTGGAGAATTTAAAGAAAGAGGGAGATGCTGGTCGTCGTGTAATCACCAGGTATACCCGTCAGGGAACTATTCTTCTCGCGCTTTTCCAGAGTTTTATGATCGCGCGGGCGCTGGAAGCCAAAGGACTCGCTACTCCAAGTTTAAGCTTTGAGCTGGTGACTATGATCACGCTGACAGCAGGAACAGCCTTTGTAATGTGGCTCGGTGAGCAGATTACTGAGCGCGGATTAGGAAATGGAACTAGCCTGATTATATTCGCCGGTATCGCCGCGCGCATGCCTTCTGTGTTTGGTTCAACTGTTGAGCTCGCACGCACAGGTGAGGTCTCGCCATTCACGATTATCGCGCTGATTCTCTTCTCGCTCTTCTCAATTTACGCAATTGTGTACGTTGAGCGCGCTCACCGAAAGATCCCAGTCCAGTATCCGAGGCGTATGGTCGGTAAGCGGATGACACAGGCGCAGACTCAGTACATGCCTCTTAAGTTAAATATGACTGGAGTTATCCCACCGATCTTCGCGTCAGCGATATTGATGGTTCCAGCTACTTTGGTGACTGTTCTTCCAGGGGCAGATCTCTCGGCTTTTGGTAAGTTCTTCACTCCGGGTTCTTGGGGATACGAGAGCATCTATGTCGCTTTGATCGTGCTATTTAGTTTCTTCTACACAGCGGTTGTGTTTAATCCAACTGAGGTGGCTGATAACTTAAAGAAGAACGGTGGATTTATTCCGCTAGTGCGACCGGGTTCAGAGACTGCGGATTATCTCTACGGGGTTCTTACAAGACTGACACTCTGGGGCGCAATCTACATCTCTCTAGTTTGTGTATTGCCTCAGGTGATTTACTTACAGATGGGAGCTTCGCAGTTCGCTTACGTCTTTGGCGGTACAGCTGTGCTGATCGTTGTTGGAGTTACTTTAGATACGGCTTCTCAGATCGAGTCGATGTTGGTCGCCCGCAACTACGAGGCGTTTATGTCCAAAAACTCCAAAGTGCGTGGTGGTGCTGGCTCAGCTAGTTACACACGTAACAGATTAGTTCGTCGATAGTCTCAGTCGTTTAATCCGGTCGGTAAATCACGGAGGAAGATATGCGGATCGTTCTTTTAGGACCACCAGGAGCGGGAAAGGGCACACAGGCTCTTCTTATTACCAAGAAGTACGCCATTCCACACATCTCAACGGGAGAGATCTTGCGTGAGCAGGTGGCGCTTCAGTCACCGCTAGGGTTAAAGGTGAAGGCTACCTTGGATGCTGGAGAGCTGGTAACTGATGATCTGATTATGGCGATCATTAAGGACAGGCTAGAGCGTCCTGATTGCGCTAAGGGCTTTCTACTCGATGGCATTCCTCGCACTATCAATCAATCAGAGATGCTGGATGCTATCTTGGCTAGGGCCGCTACGCCTCTTACTCATGTGGTTCAGATTACTGTTCCGCAGCAGGTTATCATGGATCGGATCAAGAGCCGTGGTGTTGCCAGCCAAGGCGGCAGGTCAGATGATTCAGCGGAGGTTGCCGCTCATAGGTATCAGGTATATCTGACTCAAACAGCGCCGCTGGCGGCTTTTTATAGGGACCAGGATTGCCTCCGTCAGGTAGATGGTGTTGGAACGGTGGATGAGGTGTTTGAGCGCGTTTGCCGTGTGCTTGAGGGGGATTAAAGGGTGATTGCCCGAGCTTGGCTTGTATCGCGCACGTTGTGGCCACTATTGCTCTCGTTGCTCTCTTTCGCGACTTTTGTCTTGTCTGAGGTTTCGGCGGAAACTCCCCGAATTACTGTTGGTCTAGCTCTGCCTTTAAGTGGCGAAATGTCGAGATATGGGCTCGATATCCAGCGAGGAGCTCAGATGGCAAAGGAGGAGCTAGCCAAGAAGGGGATCGAGGTAGTGCTTATCTCGGAGGATACCCAGCTAATTCCGCGGATGGCGGCTACCGCGGCGCAAAAGTTAATTAATAGCGACCACGTTGATGTAGTTGTTAGCCTCTGGGATACGGCCGAGGCCGTGGCCCCAATCGCTGAGCAGCGGAGAACTCCTCATGTCAGTATTCGCTGGAATCACCGTGTAGCGGAGGAGTTTCCGCACACATTTACCTTCGAGAGTTCTTATGTAACCTGGATCCGAGCAACGCTGGATTTTCTTCGTTCAAAAGGGGTAAGGCGTCTGGCGTTGATGACTGATGAGTCCGGGGCCGGATGGGTGTTTGGGCGCGAGTATCTTCTTCAGGTAGTAGCGGATTATGGAATTGAATTGACTACCGATCAGCGTTTTATGGGCTCGACTGGGGATTTGAATTTAACGATTTCAAAGCTTCTTGCGAGGCCCAGTGACTATATCTTGATGCTTCATTTCGGGGCGCCTCTAGTTGAAACCATGCGGCGTTTGTCTGAGAGGAAGATAGCTACTCCGATAATCGGCTACTTTGATGGAATGGAGCCGCCTATTAATGTAGAGGGGAGGTCCTTTGTCGCTCAGTTTGATACGCAGTCGTGGTTCGCTGAACGTTTCACTGCGAGGTTTCCAGGGGAGAGACCGATAAGGGCGGCTTTCGGGTATGATCTGATATCGATCCTAGGGCAGATTGTCGAGAAAATTAATAGGACACCAACTGAAGCTGAGATCTTAACGCACCTTAACGGAGTGCGTGATTACCCCGGGGCGACCGGACTGATCTCGTCAAATCAGTCTAGAGCGATTGAGACTACCTGTGTTCTTAAAGAATTTAGGAATGGTGTTGCGGTTAAGATAGGGGAGGCTAATTCGCGGTAGACTGTGATTTCTCAGATGTTATCAACGCTGTGCTACAAACTAACGCCTGTATTTCTATGACCCCAACTACCATAGTGATTATCGGAGGAGGCTGCAGCGGTACTCTAGCCGCCATACAGATTATGCGGCGAGTCAATCATCCTGCGCTCGACGTTATTCTGGTTGAGCGCGCACCTGCCGCCGCCAGGGGGCTCGCGTATGACGCGCCGAGTGATCGCTGTAAATTAAACGTGCCAGCGCGAGGCATGTCGGCTTTCCCTGATGAGCAAGACAGTTTTCTTGAATGGATGCGGGGTCACGATCCATCGGTCACTGGGGATGAGTTTATTTCAAGGAGAGTCTATGGCTCTTATCTTCAGGATCTATTGAGACTCCATGCAACCAATCAAAACGGAGCGTCTCTCCGCGTTATTTCAGATGAGGTGATAGATCTTCTTTTCCGGGCGGATACAAATAAGTGGGATGTCGTTCTTAAAGATAGGCCCGCTCTTAGCGCTGATTACTGCGTGCTTGCTCTGGGCAACTTGCGGCGAGTTAGCTTTTGCGGCGTTGAAGTGGCGTCCACTTTTTATGATCCTTACAAGCGTGGAACATACGAGTCATTATCCCGAGCGGATAGTCTATTGATTTTAGGAAGTGGTCTTACAGCGGTGGATAGCGTTATTGAAGCCGAGGGGAGTGGTTTCCGAGGTTCTTATACGATGCTGTCACGACATGGGCGAATACCGCTTCCGCACGAGCCTCCTGGTGATTCTCAGTCTTCGCGGCAGCTACCTTCCCCTGAGTCGCTAGCTGGTTTATCTCTTCGCTCGCTCACGAAACTTGTGGTGTCACTGGCACGCGAGCAGGGATCGTCCCAAGGATTAATAGTCGCCCTACGTCCATATCTGCAGGAGATATGGCGCAGATTTTCGGATGTTGATAAGAAGCGTTTTTTGCGTCATGTGCGGCCGATCTGGGAGATCCACAGACATCGAATCCCTAAATCGCATTACGATTTATTAGAGGCACTTAAGAGAGATGGCCGACTGACAGTGTTAGCGGGCCACTTAAAGCAGATTCAACGCGACTCAAACGGCGCTCATGTTAAGATAGAAACCCGTGACGCTTTTCTGGAACGCTCGTTTGGTGGGGCGATCCTCTGTGCTGGTCCTGAGGGAGATCTAAACAGGGTAGGAGATCAACTTGTTAAGAATATCCTGAAACGTGGCGTAATCAAAATGGGCCCCCTCGGTCTTGGCGGAGAGATCGTGGAGGACGCGCCTGGGAGCTCGCGGTTATTTATGATTGGACCTCTTCAGCGCGAATCGCTCTGGGAGATAACAGCAGTTCGCGAAATACGTGAGGAGGTTGTTAAGTTGGCAGATAGCTTGGCTATCAACACCGGTGAGTAGTTAGGCTATCTTCTGTTTAAAGCTTGGACCACGGCTTGGTAGGTGTATCACCGCTCTGTGCCGCCGCGCCCTGAACAGCGACAAATAAGCCGATTCCCGAGCACACATATCTGATTAAGTTCCTAGTGAAAGATTTCATGGATTAACTCTCCTTCTGTAGCTTTTTGATGACTGCAAGCCCCTCATAGCTAGGGTCGGATGGTTTCTGAGAAAACTTTAAGCCTTTTTTGTAGCGAGCTTAAAAATATTTCTTAACTAGTCACCGGATTCTTTGGATCGTTGCAGTCATAACATCGCTTCTCTAGGCGGTCGTTTCTGGCTCTTATATCGGGAATTTTATTGATAACTAGCTGATTTCAATGGTGGTCTGCGTGAAGCTTAGCGGTCGAATCTGTGATACTCTCTCGAGGCTATCAGCGAACAGCGATTAGTTCGGAAGAGCGGAAGTTTGGAGAGGAAGTATGGCTAGTTTTGGTGGACCTAGGAGACCAGACGGTGGCTTAGCGCCAAAGGGGGATCAACCTGGGCAACATTCCACTGGCGCATCCCGGCAATCCCAGATCAATAGTACAGGTACTGGTAAGAAATCAGATCGTCCTGACGTCGATAGTAGCACTGATACCAATCCACCACCTCGTTCAGAAGTATCGATAGTTCGGGCGTTATTCGGCCCAGCGTTTGCGATAGGGGCAGGAAATACACTCTACATCGCGCAATTCGGTAATCATGTCCTAACTTTGGTTTATGCGTGACTTGCTGCTTTGTCATTCCTTAACTCGGCAAAGCCGGGATTCGTTAGTGGCATTTTGAGTGGAGGAATTAATAATGATCCACTAGAGGCCGAAAAAAAGCTGAGTGGTTTTAGTGGATTCATCAAGGAGAAGGTCTCGCGACCAGGAGTATGCTTAGCCGCTAACGGTGTAGCTTATGCGGTGACAGCTTTAGGTTATTTAGGATGGTTAGCGGCAGGTGGGCGGGATTTTGGTTTCACGGCGAATGATGTGGTTCAGATATTAGTCTGCGGCTTTTCGGCGGTTGGAGAGTTCGCTGGAGCAGCTCTTTGCAACAAAAACGCTTTGCAGCTAAACCGAGAGCCGTGGGGTCTTGAGAAAATCGCCACAACGATCTGGTCGAAGATACCGACTGGCGTGCGCGCGTTTTTAAGTGATCCGGGGGCTATATTCTCTAACGTTAATGCGGTGCTCTACGGATGGACTTTCTACAAAGCCGGAGCTCTTTCAAGTGCCGTCTCGGGCTCTCAGTTGGCCTTAACCGCGGCGGGCAGTAGCTTTACGTTATTGGGAGCGTTCTTCGGAATATGTTCTGTCTTTTATGGTGCTGGCAAATGGGGCAAACCGTTACCAGTAACATTTAATAGCATCGGTAACTTCTTCAGTGGAGCGGCGATGATCTCGTTGGGGGTAGCGAGCGCTTCGCTAGTCCCAACGTTAATCGGCGCCGCGTCATTACTCTGGGCCTGGGGAAACGGATGTTATTCGGTAAATTCGATTCGTGAGACTTTTTTTACTAGTAAGCAAAACTCGCCTACACCTCAATAAGCTCACCATAGCCAGGCACCAATGTATTCCACCCAAGCTCACGCCCTAGAGTGGCGCTGAAGCTCTTGGCACTATCAGGCTCGCCGTGAACAACAGCGACCTTGCCTGGCGTTCCAATGCACGAACGACACCACCTAATCAGCTCATTCTTATCGGCGTGAGCACTAAACCCGCTCATCTCTTGAATCTCGGCGCGTACTGGAACTTCTTCGCCAAAGAGCGTCATCGTAGTATTGCCGCGCTTAAGCCAATCACCACGCGATCCAGGGGGTTGAAATCCGACGAACAGGATCGTGTTGCGATCATCTGATACGCGGTGCTTCAGATGGTGTAAGATACGACCACCTGTAAGCATTCCACTCGCTGATATAATCACTATCGGCTCGTGTATCGAGTTAAGCTTAATCGACTCGGCGCGCTCACGGGTAAAATACATCTTGGGAACCTGGAAAGGTTGAAATCCTTTTTTTAGGAGAGCAAGCGCGGCGGCGTCGTACTCGTTTGTGTGTCCCTGGTAGATCGATGTGGCATCTCGCGCCATCGGGCTGTCTATAATTACAGGTATGTCAGGGATACGCTTCGCTGCCTTTAGCTCCCTTAAATAGTAGAGGATCGTTTGCGTACGACCAACGGCAAAGCTAGGGATGACTACCGCTCCGCCGCGTTTACTGGTGCGGTTGATGATGTTCGCTAAGCGTTCGTGTGGGTCAACCTCTGTGTCATGAAGTCTGTCGCCATAGGTTGACTCAATCAGAAGTAGATCTCCTAAGGTCGCTGGCTGAGGATCAACAAGAATAGGTTGGTCGTAACGACCGATATCACCAGAGAAGACGATACGTTTATTGCCAATAGTTAAAGCGATAGAGCACGCTCCTACGATGTGGCCCATCAGCGACCATTCAGCGAAGACCCCTGGCAGAACTTCAATTTTGGTATTAATTGGAGTCGGCTTGAGAAGGGTTAAAGCTGATTTGGCCTGCTCTTCCGTGTAAAGAGGTAGGGGAGGTGAGTGACGAGAGCTTTTGTGCTCGGATCTAAAAGACGCCTCCTCTTCTTGAAGTCTGGCGCTATCTAAAAGAAGGAGTCTGGTTAAATCCGCTGTCGCTGGAGAACACCAGACCGGCGCCTTTAGTCCTAGAGCGTGATAACGGGGCAGTATACCAGTGTGATCGATGTGAGCGTGTGTTAGAAGCCCCGCGTTTATCGCGCCTAAGTCGATCTCTGGGGGCGCCCAGTTCTTTTCTCGCCATGAGCGTTCCCCTTGGAACATCCCGCAGTCGATTAGGATTTGGTGAGTGCCGTTTGATACCAGATATTTAGAACCGGTGACTGTACCGGCGGCGCCTAGGAAGCGGATGGTTAGTGGCATAGTGACTCCTTAAAATAGACTGGGCTAGACAGTGAACTACAGAAGCTCAGATTTTAAAGTCTGATAATCAGTTTTTCCACTACCCAAAACAGGCAAGCTCTTTATCTGGCGCGCTTCGCTGATATGCACAATAGGCGGGAACCCTGCGTTCTTTAGCGCCGCGTTAGCTCCCTCTACAGAGAGGCTACCGGCGATAAACGCCACAAGCTTAGGCCTTCCATCACCCTCGCTTCCTTGTGTTAAGACCGCCACAGAAGGTGCGCCATCTGGTGAGGGAACGAGCTTTTGCAGCGCCTCCTCTACGGCGCCAAGGCTAATCATCTCGCCAGCAATCTTTATAAAGCGCTTTAGTCGACCGGTAATTACAAGTGAGCCATCCTTTATCAATCCAAGATCTCCAGAGTTGTACCAACGCTCATTTCGATGCTCAACGAATGGATCAATGGCGGGATCAAGATATCCGTGAAAGACATTTGGGCCTTTGATCAGAATCAGCCCCTGCTCGCCCGTCGCGACAGGCTCTCTGGTCTCAGGATGAACGATAGCTAGCTCTACACCGCTTATAGGTCGACCGACCCCTATGCGTGGCTGACTTGGTCTGCCAACGCTCACAACTGGGCTGCACTCGGTTATGCCGTATCCCTCAAGAACCTGAGCATTAGGATTAATAGCCGCGACCTGCTCAAACAATTCAGTTGGGGCGCGTTCGGCTCCCGACACTAAGGCTCTTAAGGTTTGAAATTGCGTAGCCTCGCCTGAGCTTAAGATCGATCTCAGAAACGTTGGAGTTCCAGCGGCTATCGTAGCGCTCCAAGCGGAGATAGCTTTGGCTATCTTGCGGCTCTCGTTTGGATTCGGATGATAAGCGACCTTGAGCCCTGTCATTAACGGTAAAAGGGTGCAGATCGTTAATCCAAAAGAGTGAAAGGGTGGGAGGAACCCCAGAAGCACATCGTCTTTTGAGATGCTGAAAGCTTCTAGCACTCCACTTACGTTAGACATGATATTACGGTGGGTCAGCGGCACACCCTTAGGCAGTGCCTCTGATCCGCTTGTGAATAGAACTACAGCAGGTGAGTCAGGGTCTAACTCTCGTAGCCCGAAAGCTTCTAGGATCTGCTCAGTTGATTCTCTGGCTAGACGCTTGCCAGATATCTTGTCGCGCAAGCTTAAGTCTCGGGCGATATCCTCTAAGAGCACGAATCTATTGTCGAGAAAGTCTAGATCGGTAGGGATGAGATCTAGAAATGCTTCAGATGTGATGATCGCTGATAGTTCAGTGGCCTCGCAGGCGTGCAGGAGCGATCTCTTTCCAGCGGTCCAATTTAGGAATACCGGCGTTTTCCCTGCGAGGATCGTAGCCATCGTCACAAGCGACCCGGCCGCTGATGCGGGAAGTAGCACTCCTATATGTGAGCCAGATAGTTGGCTGATGTAGCGAGCAAGGATGACGACCTTAAGCTTTACTTCGTTCCAACGAACTACCCCGGCGCGTGGATCGGCGAGAGCCGGCTGCTTACCGAAGCGGCTGCATGCGATTAGAAATGCTTGAGCGATAGTTGAAGCCGATCTTAGCTCCGGTTCAGGGCGTGTCGCGCTCGCTTCGCTCCAGAACTGAGGGGCAATAATTTCAGATCTGGTGGTAGTTTGATTAAGCTCACCAGCGGCTGCGCGCATCAGGGAGCCAACAGTGAGCAATTCCGAGAGCTCTACATCGTGAACCTCAAACTCGCGATCTAACCAGATGAGTAACTCCGCGATTGAGAGTGAGTCGATCCCAAGGTCGTCTCCGAGGCGAGTATCCGGGCTAATGCTAGCAACAGGAACCTGCGCTACGTGAGCCACCCGCGCGATAACCTTTTCGCGAATCTCATCGGGAACAGAATCAAGGGAGTGATTAGTGATAGCTCTTTCAGGTAGCTCTGGAACGCTACGATAGAGAAAGCTGTGTGATACAAGCACGGGAGCTTCGGGTTCTGGCGAGTTGTAGTGGGTCTCCAGGTATCTGTTGATCGCCAGAGGCTCCCCATCTTTAGGAAGATCTGTAGGATTAAAAGTTATCTCGATAGAGACCTGACGGCGGGGTGTAAACAGGAAGAGGTTCTGCAAGAGGATCCTAATTCCTCGCAAGCATGTTTTTCCGACATCAGGCGTAACGCCGCCGGTAGTCGCCTTAGAGAAGATACTTCCACAGAGGCCACGGATTTTTACCACAGCGACCTGCGCGTTCGGATAGCCTTTTAAGATCGTGTGCACCCCTGATGTTCCACCTATCCGTTCTGGGCCACTGACTGATAAGCGACCAGATGGATAAACAAGTATGTTGTCACCGTACTCAAGTGATTGAACGATCTGGCCTAAAGCCCGCTCGATACGACGGCGTTTGTAGGGGCCAGAATCAAACTCCATATCCGCCATAGGGATAGCTCTGATACGCTTGAGCACCGGATTAAGAAAACGCAAACGATACATGCTTTCAAGCACAACCGGGCGAGGGCGGAGGGTCTCCCAAAGAAGGGTAGTGACGATAACTGGATCAATCTCGGCTGGGTGATTAGGCAGGATTAATACGCCACGGGTCTTGGATACCTCTTCCAGCCCGGTAACGGTGATTTTGTAGCGGAGACTCAGTAAAAGCTTAAGTATTCGTGCTAACATACTTCTGCTAGCTTTCACTGATATGGCTGTTAATGCAAGTGAGAAGTGGGGGTTAGGTAGTATTGGGCTGTCTCGGCACTTTACGGGTCGCTAGGTCTTGGTGTAGCATCCCACGGAGTTTCTGCTTTATGCGCCTTTAGCTCAGTTGGATAGAGCATCTGGCTTCGAACCAGAGGGTCGGGGGTTCGAGTCCCTCAGGGCGCGTTTCTTCAATACTGTAGTTCCCCCTAATTTAATCGCGAGGGCACAATGGCAAAGATCGTCGTCACCGGAGGTGCTGGTTTTATCGGCTCACACATCGTTGACCGTCTTAAAACCGGGAATGAGGTACATGTTATCGACGACCTCTCAAGTGGATTGAAGCAGAACCTCTCCCCTGATGTTAAATTGCATGAGCTTGATATCCGATCAGAACAAGCTGCTGACCTGATCGCTAAGCTTGAGCCTGATTTCTTAGTACACGCTGCAGCGCAGATCTCGGTTCGTATAAGCATGGATAAGCCAGCCGTTGATACAGACATCAACGTGACCGGACTCATAAATCTCCTTACTCCGCTGTGTCATACTAAAAATAAGGCGCATGTTGTGTTCCTCTCATCAGGAGGAGCTTGTTATGGAGAGCAGGAAGTATTCCCAGCCCCTGAGGGTCATCCGATTAGACCGGAGAGTGTCTACGGATTATCTAAGAGAGTTGGCGAGATGTATCTTGAATTCTGGTCGCGCGTTTGGGGAATTAGCAGTACATCGCTGCGACTATCAAATGTCTATGGCCCACGTCAAAACCCTCATGGAGAAGCCGGTGTAGTGGCGATCTTCTGTGAGCGATTGTTGGCTGGCAAGGATATCGTAGTCAACGGCAGCGGTGAGCAGACTAGAGATTTTGTTTTTGTTGGCGATGTCGCGGACGCTGTTTTTAAAGCTGTGGAGAAGCGCCCGGTTGGCGAGTTCAATATCGGAACAGGCCGAGAGACTTCAGTCATCTCTTTGGCGACAGAGCTTAGAGATCGCGCGTGCCCTACGGCCAAGATTGACTTCGCGCCGGCCAAAGCGGGTGAGCAGATGCGCAGCGTTATCGATAACACCCTTGCAGGAAAGTTCCTCTCATGGAGCCCTAAGGTGGATATGGCCGATGGATTGGCTCGCACCCTCGAATGGTACCGCGAAGGTAAGAGATAGTCGTAGCCCGGATAATTTAATAACTATATTCATCCCGAGTGTTCACGGAGGTGGAGCCGAGCGCGCCATGCTTGTGTTCGCCTCCGAATTACTTAATTTAGGTTTTAATGTAGATCTGGTTTTAGTTAGGTTAGAGGGACAGAACGTCAGTCGGATCCCCGGTGGAGCGCGCGTTGTTGATCTAGATTGTCGGCGGATGTTGACCGCGATCCCTAAATTAATCAGATATCTTAAAAACCACCAACCGCGCGCTGTTTACTCTACCATCACTCACGCGAACATCGCGCTCGCTTTCGCTTCTAGATTCGCTCGAGTCTCATATCCGGTGGTTGTCAGACAAGCAAATGCGCCGATCTCGGAGACCAAAGATAGTATCGGACGGAAGATTGCCAGCCGAATGATTCCGCTGGCCTATGGTTATGCATCAAGGATTATAGCGGTGTCTGATGGGGTGCGTGGGGAGCTAATAAAGCTATCAAGCGGCCTGGAAACGTTGATATCGGTTATTCCTACACCTGTGATAAGCGAGCAGCTACTTGACGATGGTACTCGTACCCCAGAACATCCGTGGCTCATACAGCCGCAGCATGATCGAGATGTGCCAGTAATATTAAGCGCAGGGAGGCTTGAGCCACACAAGGGGATGCTCGACCTAATTCGCGCATTTAAGTCGGTTAGAGATAAAAGAGCGGCGAAGTTAATTATCCTTGGAGAGGGATCGCAACGGGGAGAGCTTATACGAGCGGCTGAGTCTTTAGGAGTAGGAGATGATGTTGACCTGGTGGGGTTTAAGAGTAATCCCTATGGTTACATGAATCACGCTAACGTATTCGCGCTAGCTTCATGGTACGAGGGGCTACCGAATGTATTGATTCAAGCCTTAGCGTTTGGCACCCCAGTAGTAGCGACAGATTGTCCAAGTGGCCCGCGGGAGATCTTGGAGGATGGCAGATTAGGGAGATTAGTCAGAGTAGGGGATCTTACAGGTTTATCGGATGCTTTAAGTGACTCGTTAGTTTTATCTAAGAGTAGTGAAGCAAGAGAGTCAATGCTAAAGCGATTTGGGGCTCGTGAGGCTACGCTTAGGTATTTGGGGGTGGGGTGTGAGACGGGAATTTAGGACGGCTACGGGGGGGTGGGAGATGCGCCTCCTCCTGGTGCTTGTTGTCGCCGCGAATAGCGCTCTATTTCATGAAGGCGCGTGCTGGTCATAGGATGTGATGAGAGATAGCTACTGAGACCACTTTCTTCACGTCCCTCCGAGATCTTCCTTAACGCCTTGTGAAGAGCCATCGGGTCACTCCCTTTCTTCGCCAGACTATCAAGCGCAAAGCGATCAGCCTCTCGCTCATGATCTCGAGAGTTCTTCGAGTCGATTAAGTTGATAG
Organism: Bdellovibrionota bacterium; assembly: GCA_044356215.1. Classification (GTDB taxonomy): domain Bacteria; phylum Bdellovibrionota_C; class UBA2361; order UBA2361; family OMII01; genus OMII01. The sequence goes on from JBIKWQ010000004.1 coordinate 42,216, forward strand.
CCAGAGCCTGGAATACACCCGGATCTCCCCCGAACAACAGGAGCGTAGCTATCGAAATCGCCGAGCCTCGTACCAGACTCTGAGTGCCGTGATCATAAAAAAGATGCCCCATCTCATGGGCCAAAACGGCTTCTAATTCCGAATCGTCGAGTGCCTTGACTAATTTATCGGTGGCGATGATGGTATTGGGAAGGAGTGCCAGCGCGTTCGTTACCTCTTTATCTCCGCGACCCATAAGACGGGTCATCACATTCGGCTCAAGTGGAAGCGCTATGGCGGTCTGGAGCCCTTGCACTAGCTTCTTCGGGCGCGCCTGTTGCTCATCGCTTAGGCTAGTTGGCATAAACAAAATTTTATCGAGAAGCCCTAGACCCTGGGAGCCTATTTCTCGTTTCATCGCGATCGGAATATGCGGTGCCATTTTTTTCGCGATCAGCGGTAGTCCGTAGGTATACAAGGAGAACGACACACCAATGGCGAGCAGAACCACGCAGAGAGCCGAAAGAGGACGAGTCTCGATCGTCTCTATTAGTTGGGTTAGTCTTGAAACGCCAAAACCAAATGCTTTTTTTGAGCGCGAGTCGGTGGCTACATGGATCTCGGCGCCATTCTCGAAACGTAATACGATTGGCGAGTCGCCCACTGGTCGAATAGTCTTGTACTCTAGCGGCGAAATCCTGCTAGCTCCTTCGGAATTTGGATCCAGAATAAGATCGCCATTGTCCTCTCGGAATAAAGTTCTCCGAATGGCTTTTGACGACACGCCATCAAAGAATAGTCCTTCGAACTTCTCAATGCCACCAGTCGTTTTCACAGGGCCTACCTTTAAAAGCCAAAATCTACATCAAGGTCGTACACATCCGCGGCCTGCTCGCCGACCGAACGGATCTCCGTGCGGGCTTGCCCTGCGAAATCATCGAGGTTCTTAGGGCCGACAACGGCAAGGTTATCAAGAATAAATCGCCTAACCCTAATAACACACCACGGGCGCGCAAAACCGAGTGTCGCCAAGAGTAGGAGGGTGTTTGTTAGCGATATAAAAAAGTAGCGCTTCATAGCGGGCAGACAGCTAATAACGCAGCTTCCAATTGTGGCGTTATCCCAGACACGACGGGCCACCCCGAGCCTCATATAGCCCGGCACCCACGCTATGACAACTAAGCCAAATAAGCTAACTGAACTGGCGATTGCCATTCGAGGTAATTGAGCAAGCGAGATATGTCCAGACTTTATCATCGCTGAGGAGATTCCGCTGGTAGCTATTCCGCATATTACGATTAACGCTCCCACTACGAATAGTAATGTGGCAACCGCGTATACTCGGTACATCTGTCCAAGCGTTATCGGCGTCTTGAAAGAAGTGACCCCGTATTTAAGATTATTAACAGCGTATCGCTTTGAAGACAGCCGCGCCCACGGGGCGAGTAGCCATAAAGTCATAATAGCGACAACTTTTGGCAATACACATCTCGTGAACGCCTCTCCAGCGGTCCCAGCAAAGTGAAACGAAAGATTTCTATAGCTCGTGTAACGAGCCCGGAATCGAAGCGCCGCGGAGATTACCCAAGGCCAGCCAAGCGCAAAAAGCGGAACAGCAATGAGGATCCAGAGCCAAGAGATAGCACGCGCCTTAGTTATCACAATTAGAGCGGCGAAGAGAATCAGGCGACCTTTAAATATCTTCCATGGGTCCGCCGTGTATTCAAATTGCACACCGGCCAGCTCGGTATGGCTCATTAGGTACCGCTCGCGTCGCACTTTCGCCCACGGGGAATAAAATCCTAGAGTAATAATCGTAAGAGCTACATTCACTATCCAGATGCTGAAATACTCGCGGGCCGAACCCGTGAATAAAAAAGAATGCTCAACTGACTCATCTGGAGCTGCACGAGAGGAAGGTGGCGGAGGTGATTGCGTGACTGTCATGTTTGGCTAGTACTAGTTGAAAATCAATTGATAACAAATGGTATCAGCAAACTATGATGTCGGTAAACCGGAGATGTAGCTGGCCTCACAATAAATCAACCGCGCCAGTTTTTCTTAGTGTCTCGTCAGCGGTAGCGAATACAAGTTTGTTCTCAAGAGCAGTAGCCACTAAGAAGCGATCGGCTGGATCGCCGTGATCAAAGTTAAGTCTTCGCGATCTGAGCGCGATTGGAAAGGTCAGCGGGGCCTCCTTAAGCGAAAATTCGGAGAGCGCTGATTTAATCCAAGAGGCGGGCGTTCCCTTTACCGCTAATCTGCCTCTCTCTATCAGTAAGTGAGCCTCCCAGATTGAAACCGGACTAAGGAATAGCTCGTTGTCTGGATTGTCTAGCCCGACTTTTTGCTTCTTGTTTAATCGCTTGTCACCAAGCAGGTACCAGAGCCAAATGTGGGTATCGAGCAGGATCCTCACTTTATGAGCGCCTCCCAATCGTTATCGGCAAGAGGGGAGACGAGGTCCCCGACTTTCCCGGATAGGGTGTCTTTTAAAGCGCCATATGAACTCTTCGAACGCTTGGAATCTGCTGGATAAACAACCGCCAATGGCTTTCCGTTCTTTAGGATCTCGATCGGCTCGCCAGTGGTCTTTACTCGCTCAAGAAGACGCAAACAGATAGCTTTGAACTCAGAGACGTTAATTTTTTCCATTCTTCTTTAAGTATAGTCAAATTATATGACTATAGTCAACTTGTATTCCTCCCCCCCAACAACACCCCAAGCATCAACAGAAACGGTCTCTGATCAAGAATATTATGACTAAAAAGCCCACCAACGGCGGCCACAATTATCAGAGCTACGCCGTTGCGGCAGCCTCGCTTCGCAAAAGTTACCATCGAGCAGATGAGGAACCCCAGGTAGGTTATTAATCCTAGCGCTCCGTTATTTATCCACTGCTGGAGATAGATATTGTGAGGCAGCTCAGACATCGTTCGTGAGAAGCCAGTTCCGTGACCGAGTAAGGGGGCCTCCTCAATAAGTTCGATCCCCTCAACTACGGCGTCTAAGCGAGTTCCAGCGGAGCCGTCATCAACCTGCTGGTTGTTTAGTAGTCGCACAAGACGGGACTTTCCCTGTGTGCTAGAGCTTAATTGAGCGAACGTGACAGCGAATCCAAGAGCTATCACCGCTGCTAGGCATATAATCACTATCTCCGAGGCGATTCGGGAGCGGGATAATCCGGACTTAAAGAATCTGTAATAGATAGCTATTCCTAAGAGGGCCAAAAATACTACCAGTCCGCTACGCGACATGGTCATGCAGACGGTAGAGAAAGTTAAGAGGAGCAGGATAAGGTTGAGCACCACGCTGGTTTGATTGGCCTTTGGCGTGACGCGACCTTTTGGCGTTCCTAGATCGATCGCTCCAGCGCAGACAATCACCGCTACAAGACTTGAAAAGTTAGCGTTCCCTGAGAATCCCGCTGGGCGATTCGTTATCGGAGCAAATGTGCCTGGATGGAGGGTGTCGTACCAGACTGAGGAAGCGAGGAGCAGAAGGCTGCCCAAGGCCGAGAGCTTTACGGCGCTAGAGGTCGTGCTAAAGCGCCCCATGATCGCGGCGGATGCGGTAATACATAACCCGTATGGAATCAGCAGTATCCACTTAGCACCCTCGCTCCAGAACGCGCCGGGCAGAGCCGAGAGTATCAGGGCTAATAGAGCCACCAATGAGAAGGGGACCAGAACCGTAGCATTCTGCCTAAAGACCGTGATTGGACCTTGAACGTAGCTATGGCGCAGGTGTTTAAGCGTTAATAGAAATATAAATGGAGTCAGCGATACAAGGCATAGGATAGTAGCGCCGGTCGGTAGTTTCCCACCGTGACCAAGAGCTTGGTCAGCGACAGAGAAGAATAGGATAAGTAGAGCGAAGGTATAGCTAAAAAGAAGAAGCGATCTAAGTGAACTAGTAGGTGATCTTGAGTGTATTGAGTGCATGAACTGCCATTTGTAAGTTTCCGCGATAATCTCGTCATTTCCACCTGGATTCCAATGCGCTAGCGCATATCGGACTGAACGGTGTTGAGGGTAAGTTCGGTGCATTTGGCACTTTATGACGCACACCCCCGAGTCCGACGGAAAGCGGATCCTTAGAGGATTCCAGTGGACCTATATCTCAGTAGCTTTGCAGGGGCTACTTAAACTAGTTGCTCTGATGATACTCGCGCGGATACTCACTCCGCGTGATTTCGGTCTACTTGGATTCGCTCTTATCTGCACAAACTTCGTGGAGCGAATCGGGCAGGGGGGCTTCGCTCCCGCGATTGTACAGGTCGAGGAAGCTACTCAGAGCATAATAACAACAGCTGCGCGCACTAGCGTTGCTTTCGGCTTCTTTTCGATGGCTGTTTTGGCTCTTAGCTCAGGGGCGGTCGCCACGTTTTTTGGTGAGAGGGAGTTAGCTCTTGTAGTCATAGCGCTCAGTGTCGGATGTCTAATCGAATCTATAGTCGCGATACCAGAGGCTTTGTTACAGCGAGAGTTGCGGCTCAAGGAGATTATGTTGGCCGAAAATGTAGCCTATCTGATATCAATGATCGCGATCTGCCCAACTATGGCGCTCTTTGGTTGGGGCGTCTGGTCATTAGTCATAGCGCAGCTCTCTTTGAAGGTAATTAGGTTAGTTATGATTCAAAGAGCGGCGCCACCTTGTCTGTCAGGTATGTGGTCGACAGTGGAGGCGCTCAAGCTGACAAAGCTAGCATTTGGTTTTAGCCTAGGAAGACTCCTAAATTTCTTCTCGCTGCAGGGAGATAATTTTGTAGTCGGAAGGCTTTTAGGTACTGAGGCGCTTGGAATGTACAACCGAGCCTATCAGCTGATGACCCTGCCAGCGATGTACTTCGGTCAGGTATTCGAGCGAGTTATGTTTCCGGCGATGGCTAGAAAGCAGAGCAACAAGAAGGAGCTGGGAGATGAGTTCCTAATTGCACTTGAGGTGATTACAGCGATAGCGCTGCCAGCAGGGGTGGTGATGTTTGCTTTGGCTAACGAGATCGTGCTTGTTGGGTTTGGACCTCGGTGGATAAGTGTGGTTCCAGTGGTTAGCGTACTTTCCTTCGGTGTCTTTTTTAGAACTGCCTATAAATGCAGTGATACAGTAGTGCGGTCGTTAGGAGCAGTTTATGATTATGCCGGTCGACAAGCTCTGTACGCAACCCTTGTGATCGGAGGGGCTTATTTCGGCGCTAAGTATGATCAGATAGGTGGTGTCGCCGTCGGAGTGGTCTTAGCTGTGGCGATTAATTATGTTTCGATGACCCGACTTAGCTCAAAACTTTTAGGTTTGAGGATACGTCAGATTGTTTGGACGCACGCGCTTGGGATCTGGAGCAGCCTTTGGGTTAGTGCCGGGTTGGCGTTGGCGATGGGTGAGCTCAGAAACCTGGAGCTATCGCCTGTGATATTATTGATGACGGCAGTAGCGGTTGCTCTTATTAGCTGGACACTCAGCGTTCTAATTGCGGCACTGCTTGTTCCGTCCATTAGTGTACGTAGAGCAATGATATATTTAAGAACGGCTAGGAGGGTTAACCGTATTGGGGAGCCAAGGGGGATTGTTTAGTTCTCCTTTAGGGAAGGCCGGCAAAACCTCGCTTGCGCGATATTTTTTTAGAAACGGCGCGTTTGCGCCGTTTAGGTAGATGCTGCTGTTGCCAGAAGCTGATAATATCTGTGGCATGACACAGAGAACATTCGCTTAAACTAAACTGGGCATCGAATGCCCTTGTCATTTTGGCTTTCTTAGCGAAACAAGAAAGGACTAATGGTTAGTGCCGTTGTAACTACTGGCCTTGAGCTTATCGGGCCCCCGAGCCTGAAAGCACGACAGAGATAGTTTTTAGTGCTATCCAGAGGTCAAGTATAAGGCTCCATTGTCGTATGTATATCAAGTCTAATCCGAGTTTGCGGCGGTAGCCTAACACTCCGTCAGGGTAGCCCTGAATGACTTGGGCTAAGCCAGTTAGCCCAGCCTTAGCTTGTAGCCGCTGATGAAACCGTGGAATTGACCCAGAGAGCTGCGCGGCTATCTCAGGCCGCTCAGGGCGTGGACCAATAAGAGACATGTCTCCACGCAGAACGTTAAAGAGCTGCGGAAGCTCATCTAATCTCGTACGGCGTAGAAAGCGCCCGATCGGCGTCACCCGATCGTCAGTTCTTGCCGCCAAAGTCGCGCCACCTTCGGATTCAGCATCCACTCGCATTGAGCGGAACTTCCACAGTGTAAACTCTCTGCCCCCCTGTGTGAGTCTGGTTTGACAGTAAAGTGCTGGCCCAGGTGAAGTGAGTTTAATAGCAATCGCGACCAGTATCATTACCGGAGAGAGAATTGCAATTAACGCTAGTGAAGCTAAGAGATCAATCCCTCTTTTCAGCAAGCCAGAGAGGCTATTAAAGGCTGAACCCTTCTCTTTATTAATAATGTGTGACGATCCCATGCTACATCCTTTTCTACTAAACACTACCGTCCGCTGTGGCGAGGATCACAGCGGCTTAAACTCAAAAGATGGTATTAGATTTCTCGGTTTTTATTTATGCGTGTAGTCATTCTTTACAATTCAAGTTGGTACGTTTTTCTTTTAAGACGGAATCTCGTCTTATCGTTACGAGCTCTAGGGCATGAAGTTACTGTCATAGCGCCGGTTGATCGTTACACCGAGCGAGTAAAACAGATGGGTGTTTCTTTCTTACCGATTGCGATTGATGGAGCTGGGCGCTCTCCTGTTGGTGAGGTGAGGACTCTGACATCAATAAATAGGGCACTAAAAACAGCGCGACCTCACGCGGTTCTATCTTTTACAGTTAAGTGCAATCTCTATGCAGGTCTATGCCGTCGATTCATGGATTTTAAGCATATCGCCAATGTATCAGGGTTGGGTGAGCTCTTTGATTTGAACTCAAGGCTTAAAAGAGCCGCCGAGCTGCTTTATAGAATAGCTCTTGGAAGAACTAACGTAGTCTTTTTTCAGAATGAACAAGATAAGGATCTACTTGTTAGCAACGGCGCGGTAGAACGCGCCCGTTCGCGTGTAATTCCGGGCTCCGGTGTAGATCTTGAGCGTTTTACGGCTGACCTTAGGATGCCGAGCTCACAGAGGACGTTCCTTATGTTTGGCAGGCTACTTCCGAAGAAGGGTTTTGATCACTTCATCAACGCGGCGCGCGAAGTGCGTCAGCGGCTTGGAGATGATGTGGCATTTTGGATTATGGGTGCTGCCGACCCGCAGCGCGCTGAGTCCCTGGAGCTACTTGAGCGGGTGAATGGCGCACATGCAGAGGGAATAATTCGGTATCTTCAATCCACAGATGATCCTTTGCCGACTATTAAAGAGAGTGACGTGGTAGTGCTCCCTTCTACATATAATGAGGGGATACCGCGTTCGTTACTAGAGGCACTAGCTTGTGGCAAGCCTGTTATCACAACGGATTGGAAGGGGTGCCGGGAGACCGTAGAGGATGGAAGGAATGGATTTCTTGTCAAGCCAAACGATACCAAGTCGCTGGTAGCTGCGTTTGAGGCCGTGGCAAAAAAAGAAGCAGATGAGCTCCTTTTGATGGGGCGCAACAGTCGAGAGTTAGCGGAGCGTCGCTTTGATGAAAGGGTGGTGTTGGATGCCTATCTGGGGGCGTTGGGAGAGGAATAGGGATAATAAAGGATTTACCGAGGTTTTCATTTAAGGAAGGCCGGCAAAACCCCTCCCTACTGCGAAAGCGGATCTTGAGCTGCTCTTCGAGTTTTCGAGATGGGAAAAAATCCTCAATGTATCACAGCGGATACACTTCCGACCTTCGCTAAAGCTACGGCCGGCGAGATAATGTAGGACCAGACGTAGCCGTGGCGTAGTCTGGTGCGGTTTTTCCCCATCTCGAAAATCGAATATCAACTCAACCTCCACTTTCTCGCTACGGGTAGGTTTTGCCGGCCTTCCTTAAACAAAGAGTAAAAGAGATCGGCGAGCCTTAAAAGGGTTTTTACCTACTTTTTGTCCTGATTACTTTCTGTGAAGCCTTATCTCCCAGGATGTGGGTAATGGTCAGACGGAAAGGGAGGACAACAGTGGCAGATCGGGTACGTTCACGAGCACGATCAAGTGCCTCTTTAACTCCGCCTCGGATAGTTTGATCCATATGCCATAATATCGCTGGCTGAGTCACTCTTAGTTGCCCCATTGAGCACAGTTCCGATTATCCTTGCGCGGACCCGAGTCAGCTTCTCTCGAGCCTCACGCACCGTATGTCGCGGAGTAAAGCCGCCACGAACAACTAGAATAACACTGTCCACTGCACGAGATATTAACAGAGCATCAGCCACTGCCATAATCGGTGGAGTATCTACCAAGATAAAGTCATACCGATCCTTGAGTCCGGAGAGCAATCTTTTCATACTCTCAGACCCAACTAGCTCAGCCGGATTTGGTGCGGGAGCTCCAACTGGTAAAAGGTCAAGACCCGGTACTCCCGTTTCGTAAATGACGCTCTCAAGCGGCAATCGCAACGTTAGTAGGTCGCTCAAGCCACGGTGTTCCTCATGTTGTCCAAGAAATAACTTGCTTAGCCCACACATCCTTAGGTCGCCGTCAATTATTAAGGTCTTGTGATTCGCTTGTGCCAAGGTAACTGCAAGGTTAGATAGTAGCGTTGTTTTTCCCTCACCCTGAATCGAGCTAGCTATCATAATCACCCTAGGTGGATAGTCAGCCGATGAGAGTAGGACGTTTGCTCGGATACTCCTGAGGGACTCTGATATCGCCGTGTGCGGAGCGGAGATGGTGACTAACGCCTTGCTCTCCGTGGGCCTATCTTCACTTAACAGAAGCTTCTCTTTTGATTTAGCGACATCCTCGGACTCCTTTGATTCCGGTAAATGATCGATTACTCCAGGAGTCTTCGTAAGGGTTTTATCTTGTGAATTGAAATCAGGTACTGACCCCAGTAGCGGAAGATCGACGATCTGTCGGAGCTCTTGTGTAGTAACTATAGTATCGTCTAAAGACTCGAGAATGTAAGACATGAGAATTCCGGCGCTTAGTCCGACTATAGAAGCTAAAATCACGATTATATTGGTCTTAGGAGCACTTGGAGATGTAGGAAGCGTGGCATAGTCAGCAACAAAAACATTTGATGTAGTTACCGAGGCACTCATCTCGATCTCTTTGGCCTGTTTTAATACGGCTTGATAGAGTTCCCGAAGAGAAGAGGCTTCCTTACTGAGTACGTCATACTGAATAAGTTTCTTTGCCACGTCCTGAGCTTTCGACTTTTCGCTCTCTATCTGATCCCTAAGGGAGTTCTCCGCGTTGTTGTCGGCGCTAAACTGGGCTTCTAAAGACTGCAGGCCCTGTTTTCGCTCATCGCGGATAGCCTTTCGGAGCGCTGATATCTTAGCTTGAAGTTCACGCATGGTGGGATATGCGGCTGTCACCTGACTACCCAAGCTGGCGTACTCGGTCTCCGACTGTTTTAGACTGGCGCGTAACTGCTGTGTAATTTCGCTATCAAAAAACGTACCTTCGTCTTCTCGTTGTTTACGGGCCTGGTTGAGTGCGCTCTCTGATTTAATTCTTTTTCCCGTCGCGTCCGCTAGCATCTGAGCCAGTGACTCAATATGACGGTGATTTAGTCCAGCGCCGTCGTTATTCCTGACCAAAAGCAATTTGTTCGCTGATGCATAAGCGCCCAATTGATCCTCGGCGGCGGCTACTCGCTCCCGTAGTGCGTCACTTTGAGCAATAAGAAGTTCTATGTTCGCGTGGATCGCCCCTTGACGTTCGCGTTTTAGATGCTCAATGAACTCGGTAGCGTGCAAATTCGCGATCTTTTGTGATAGGGCGCGATCTGTTGTTGTTGCTTTTATGTGGACGAGGTTAGTTTCATGAACCGGATTGATATCGATTAATGAGAGGTAGCGGTTGATCTCGCCAGGGGAGTGCTTGAAAAATCCGGAGCCCTTTATTGGAGTCGCACTCTCTGCACTTGATATAGTCGGAGCTATCGTTCTGAGCAGCTTTGATAGTGTAGCTTTTAAAACGGATTTATCCTTCCAGTAATTGCCAAGATCTCGATGGAGGTTGTTCTTTCCCAGCGCAGCGTCGGCTAGTCCAGCAAGCTTCAGTTTCGCGACAGTTGTCTTAAGGTACTCAATTTTTCTCGAATCTGTTCCAAAGAGGTTCTCGCTCTGAATTGAGGCTAAGATCGGGGCGTGGCCGCGTAGCTCAATCGTTGTATCGGCGGTGTAAGACGAAGGAGTTAGATAGCAATAAGCTAGAGCTATAAAAGCGGCGCCACAGCAGTGAGCTATAATCAATTTAGAGCGCTTCTTAAGTAAGGAGAAAAGGTGGGATATCTCGGTTTCGGAGGATCCCTCGTTTTGCATGCCACGCTCTAGGTATGGCGGATAGAGGTAGGTACTTAGGTCTCCGTCCTGAGAAACAGGAGTCAATTGGTATAGCGAGTGCTGGTGTGACATATCTTTAGCTAGTTAACTCTCTTATTCACCGCAAATCCGTTAAAGATTCCGTTTATTGTTTCAACGATCTGACGTTTAAAGAACCTACCCGAATGACTGGGGACCCTAACAAGGTCTCCGTTCCGAAGCCTGACATCTGGGCCACCACGCAGGCCGACCTCTTCAAGGTCAAGAGAGATTAGAGCTTTTCGCCCAGCGCCTACATCACGAATTACCTCAACGTTGTTAACGTCGGCTGAGTATGTGAATCCTTTTGCCGCCGCGATTGCGCCGATTACTGAAGTTCGTCCGGTCAACTTAAATGAGCCTGGCGTTGCGACCTCGCCGTCGACCTCGTATGTTCCGGCCTCAGGAACTATGATCGTGTCACCTGGAGCCAGGGGAATAGTTAGTGGGCGCTTGTCGATAGTGCCGATAAGGTCCTCTAGGTCTATCTCTATGCCGCTTCCGTTGTCGTTGGTTTGGGTGCTAACAAGCGATAAGGTTGGAGTACCCGAGTTTTTCACTGGAATGGGCTCCTTTATCTTTGGGGTTGGTAACAGGATTATCCGAGTGCCTGCTGCTGGAGAACGACCACCAGCTTCACTTAAGAGCTCAGTTAGTAGTACGCCGCGGCGGGTTAGGGGATATGTCCCAGGCTTGTTAACCTCACCTATGACAGAGACCCGACTCGTAGAGAATGTCTTTAATGAGACTAGAACCTGTGGTGACCTGATAAAACGTGAATACCGTTTGGCGATGGCTGATTGTGCTTCCTCAACAGGCAGGCCTCCAACATCTACCCGACCAACAAGTGGGAGAATTACTGCTCCATCAGAAGCTACAGCGGAGTTGGCAGTTAGGTTGTTGAATCCAAAAACCGATACGTCTAGGACATCACCGGTTCCGAGTGGATATCCCCCTCCAGAGCCTGTGTTTGCTAGTAGGTTTTTGCGCGCATCTATTAATACAGAAACCCTTTGAGAAAGATTAGCCTCGTAGCCGTTGAACGCGTCGATTCCATTCAGCAGATTTGGGCTGCCCTGGGATTGATGTTGGGGTGATTCAAGCTCCTTGTGCGATGGCGTATAGCGCAAGCATCCCGTAAATAAAACTAGAATTATGGTGATAAGAAGGTATCTCATGGCTAGTAGCTCTTATATTGAGTCGAGGGGAGATAATGGCTCAAGATTGACCGTGTGTGAGATAACAGCCGTCATTATACAGCATATGAAGTTCAAAGTTCACGTTCCGAAGGTAATTAATGAGGTTGATTATTCGTCTCGGAAGCCGCAAGATGACGGCCAGAGGCGGATTTATTTAAATCTTAACTATGAAGAAGGTATTGGTAACAGGAGCTGCGGGATTTATCGGTTCGCATGTGGCAGAGGCTCTGCTCAAGCGTGGTGACCAGGTAGTGGGAATAGATAACATAAACGACTATTACCCAGTTAAGTTTAAACGTGAAAATCTGGAGATCCTCGCACGCCATCCCGGGTTCAAATTCGTTGAAGGTGAGTTAACAGATAAGCACCTTGTAGATTCACTCTATGAAACAGAGGGATTTACGCATCTAGCGCACTTAGCGGCGAGGGCAGGAGTCAGACCCTCAATAGCCGATCCAGGGTTGTATCAGCGCGCTAATATCGAAGCCACTTTAAACCTGCTTCAGGGAGCTGTAGGTAAGGGCCTAGAGAATCTAGTTGTCACGTCTTCTTCTTCGGTTTACGGAAATTCGAGAGCAATACCTTTTCGTGAAGATGACTCGGCAACTGATAGACCGATCTCTCCTTATGCAGCGACAAAGAAGGCCACTGAGGTGTTGAGCTATACGTATCATTCTCTTTACGGGCTCAATATAAATGTAGTGCGCCCATTTACTGTTTACGGAGCTAGGGGGCGTCCTGATATGGCCCCGTGGCTGTTTATTGAGTGGGCACTCCAAGGAAAGAAGATCCGCAAGTTCGGCGATGGAACAACGCGCCGTGACTATACTTACATCGGCGATTTTGTTGCGGGCTTCGTAAACGCTATAGATCGTAACTTTGGCTACGAGATCTTTAATCTTGGAAATTCGGCTACGGTTTCGCTGAATGAGGCGCTCGATATCGTGCGAGAAGTGACCGGCAAGGAACTTGTGATCGAACAGCTCCCGGAGCAGCCGGGGGACGTGGCGATCACAAACGCTGACATATCGAAATCGAGAAGGCTTCTTGATTACGATCCTAAGACATCTTTTGGGGCAGGGATGCTCAAGTTCTGCCAATGGTACAAAGAGAACCGGCTAGGGCGGTAAGCTAACCGGTGTAACCAGTTTTCTAGGTCTGTATATCCATTTTACCCCGTGAACGGTTACTCCATTTCGTTCATGGACTCTGTTATGAGGCTTATCGATGTGCGATCGGGCTTAAGTCCATAAAGCTGGGGCACACCAACAGTATACCATAAATTTAACACCTGTTTAAAATACTTTACATTATATTGAATAGGTATTAAGTTTACAGCTATGAGTACTAGAGCCCTTTCCTCGCATATTCTCGCCGATTTAAAGGGTAAAAAGATGGTAATGCTTTCCGGCCCTCGCCAATGTGGAAAAACGACATTGGCGAAAGCGCTTCCTGAACTATCTTCTGATATGGCGTACTACAATTGGGATGTTGCGCCGCACAGAGAAAAACTTAAAAATTACAAACTTGATGAATCAAAGCACTATTGGGTTTTCGATGAACTTCATAAATATCGAGCCTGGAGAAATTGGCTCAAGGGGGTTTACGATTTACACCATACACATCATGAAATTTTAATAACTGGCAGCGCACGACTTGACCAGTACGCACGAGGGGGAGATTCACTCCAGGGCCGCTATTTTCACTACCGTTTACACCCCTTTACCTTAGGGGAGGTTCTTAACCTACCAGAACAAAATTATCGCAAATCCTTAGAACGAGCCGCTAAGGTTAGTTGGTCTGCTCACGCTCAAAATACACTGCTAGAACTATTGAAATTCGGTGGCTTTCCGGAGCCTTTTTTAAGTAAGTCGACAAGCTTTGCAGGTAGATGGCGCTTGGCGTACAGCCAGCGTTTGGTGAACGAGGATGTTAGAACACTTGAACAAACGCAAGAATTAGATCAGATGAGTTTATTGTACGACCGCTTACCAGACTTAGTTTCGAATAATCTATCGATCAATAACCTAGCAAAAGATCTGGAGATCTCCCACCAAACCGTCGCTAAGTGGATCGGAATTTTTGAGAAATTATATGCTAACTTCTACGTCTTGCCTTATGGTGAGCCTGCAATTAAGGCCATAAAAAAAGAAAAGAAACTGTATCTCTGGGATTGGGCGCGCCTATCAGATCCAGGGGCGAGGCTAGAAAATCTCGTAGCGCTGCATTTACTAAGGTTAGTGCATTGGTTTGAGGATATCTACGGAGAGATACTTGAGCTCAGATATATAAAAGATATAGATGGGCACGAAATTGATTTTTTACTCCTACGTAATAAGCTTCCTTGGATTGCAATAGAAGTCAAAAACTCTGAGCAAGGCATCAGTACAGGTTTTAAATATTTGTTGAATAAAATTAGAATTCCATATGCCTACCAGATCCATTTAAAAAGTGAACTAGTTTATAAACTCGCTAACATAAATCAGAGCACTGTTTATGCTTTGCCAGTGAGCAATTTTCTTTGTGGATTACCGTGAGAAGTTCTCTGGCGCAGGGTCGAACGGGTCGTAGGAGGGTAGTTCATCGAGAGCCTCTGACGCATCGATGAACTTCGGGATGGGGGGGAGGTGCTCGAATGGTACAAAGAGAACCGGCTAGGGCGGTAAGCTAACCGGTGTAACCAGTTTTCTAGGTCTGTATATCCATCGTGATTTCGGTCTGACATAGGGCTCCGCGGTAGCCTTAATCTTCTTGTTCGATTCGGAGATGAACGTGAGGTCCCGCCAGCCCTCAGACACCCAGATACACAGTCTTTGAGGCTCCCGGAACGGTTGGTAACATCGGATATGATCCGCTGATCGATAGGGGAGCGATTGCGCGGTCGGCTACCTACATCCGAGATAAGTTTTGAATACGCGGCTTCGCTCGGAAGATTGTTGAAGGCACCGGAGGTAATTGGTGGATATCCGGCACGAAAGGTTTCTTCATCAAGCTTGGTTAACGACCAGGACCTGTTGCTATTTAAGTCGCCTTTTAGCTCGCTATCCTCGATATAGATCCGGCTGGAGATCGCTAGTGCGCTAGCATATATCGGAGGTGCGACAAAGCTCCATGGACCTGGAATGTAGGAGTTGCCTATGAAAGTAAGAGAAACGGGATCGGCGGTGCCGTCATTATTTGATATGTTACAGAGAGACCAAGGGCCGCGGCCCCCCCAGCCGTAAACGGTATTGTTGATCATCTCTACTGAGGCCCCCGGTTTGATATAGGGATTGCGCTCCTCGTTTGATGCAATCAGATTGTTGCGCAGCGTAATTCTCTTCGAAAGGTCGCCAATCATGACTCCTTTGCTGTGAGGTCCTTTTGGATGGATGGAGTTGTACAGCCCTTCGGCGATAAGGCAATTAGAGATAGTAACATCGTGAGTGTTAGGGTAGGCAGTTGAGATATTCTCATCAACTGCCCACGTCAATGAGAGGTGATCGACAACTACGTTGTAGGCTGATCTCGGAGGTGCGGCGCCTATGGACACCGCGTCTCTAAACCTGGGTTCAACGCCGGTATGATTGTCTCCTGGACGGACCGCAAGATGCTGCATCAGAACGTCGTGAGTTTCGACGCTAAATCCGCCCTGAGTAATTGTAATACCGGGATTGGGGGCGGTTTGTCCTGCGATAGTTATGTACGGATGTTTAATTTTTAGGATCGACTTAAGCCTAATCTCACCCGAGATCTCAAAGACGCATGTGCGGGGTTCCTTGGCGTTGATGCATTCCCTGAGCGAGCCAGGACCAGAGTCAGACAGACTTCGAATTCGAAAGATCCTAGTACGCGGTTTTTTTAGGTGGCGACCGCTTCCGGCCTGTGTCTCGACTCCGAATCCAGATAGCCCGGGTATTATAGGTAAATCGCGGCGTGTGTTGATGTCGGCTGCCGTTGCAGAGAGAACTTTACCCGATGCAATTGGTTCGGCTATCGAATTGAATAGTGTCGCGGCAAAAATTGCGACAGCAACAGGGGAGAGATCTTTAAGTAGGTCCATCCGGAGAGAGATATCAGTCTCCGAAGTTATCAAGGATGATCCATGTTACTTGACGCGCAGATGATGCGATGTAACACATCTCTGGCGTGAGTTTCGGCGCTTAAGCGGATCTCTTTATGCCGCCGCTTCTTGATCTTTTTGATACGCCTGTGCCAGTTTGGCCATAGTTGAGTGCCGCAACTTTCGTGCGTGAGCTAGCTGTCACAGGGGCATTTCCTGATGCCTCTAGGCGTCCCTGAATGAGCCTCTCTCCGGCTCTGAATGAAGTCGTCGCTTTCGTATCTCCTAGCGAATCCCACGCGGCGTCTATGTTATCGTCTAGCTGCGCCGAGGCAAAAGCCAGATCTCTGATCTGACTGGCCTCCTCTTGTGTCATTAGGGTGGAATCTACGAAGAACTTTAGTGACTCTTTAGTCGCTCGCTCAGCAGAGGCAAATCTCTCCGTTGGTGGCTTGTCTGCCATGTTAAGTTTAAAGGCTGACCGAAAATCCCTGGCTATTGAGTCCCCGAATCGATTTTTGATTAGCTGGTGAGCCGTAGCGGCAAAAAGTTCCTCTTCGTTTACCTCTCCTGGCTTAAACGTGTTGCCGAGAAGATTCCGCAAAGTGCGCCCAAACTCAGTGGTCGGGGTTGAGCTTCGAGACGGTTTTCTTCTCTGATTCCGAACGCTTAGAGCCTCTTGTGTTGGCTCTTTGCGGGCAGCTACCTTAAATTTGGGGCTAATCTTCATAGCGGTCATCCTTGTGCCCTCATGGGCTTACTGCGACTATCTTGAAGAAGTTACAGCAATCTTAATGCCAGGGGCGGAGGTAGAGGCAGGGGATGGCTGGCGGAGTATTCTCTGGTGTGACGTAGGTCGTGACACTTTGCGCGCTCTTGAGTACACTGTCGGCTGCTAGTTGCTTGAAATAGCACGATGATCTTTTATTCGTCGAGTGATTGGCAAGTCTTGGGGCGATTAACTAGGAGTTCCTTTATGTGTGGTATTGTCGGATATGTCGGTGCTCAGGAAGCTTTGCCTGTAATCTTAGGGGGGCTGGAGTCACTTGAGTACCGTGGATATGACTCATCTGGGGTAGCTCTCTACAGGAACGGAGAGGTCGATATCACCCGAGCTACTGGCAAGCTCTCTGAGCTGAAGAAGGTTTTTAAAGAACGAGGAGAATCCTCAGCGGCAGGAAGTACGCTTGGGATAGGTCACACCCGTTGGGCAACTCACGGAAGGCCAACAGAGAACAACGCGCATCCGCACTCAGCCGGACGGGTTAGTTTGATTCACAATGGAATTATAGAGAACTACCTAGAGCTTAGGGCCGACCTTCAGCGAAAGGGGTGCGTTTTTAAATCAGATACGGACACTGAGGTAGCGGCGCACTTGCTTAATAATCTCTTAGAAGATGGCACCGAGCCATTAGAAGCTATGCGTCGTATGTGTGCGGCCGTTAGAGGTAGCTACGCGTTTCTGGCTATCGATTCTGAGACCCCAGACAGGATCTTCGTAGCAAAGAACTCGACCCCAATCATCATCGGCAGGGGAGAGGGGGAGAACTTCGTGGCTAGTGATATACCGGCGCTTTTGCAGCACACCCGAAGAATTATAGTCCTTGAGGATGGAGATCTGGCTGAGGTTAGCTCTGATTCAATATACATCGAGAACAAGGGGTCTCCAGTTCAACGTCGTGAGGAGCGTGTCTCATGGGATCCGATCACGGCTCAGAAGGGTGGTTTTAAGCACTTTATGCTTAAGGAGATCTTCGACCAGCCTCAAGCTGTAGCCGACACTATTCGTGGTCGTTTCTCAGTAGAGAGTGGGTCGGTGATTTTGCCTGAATTGGGGGCGCTAGATCGAAAGGCAGCCGAGCTAAAACGCGTAGTGCTGGTCGCGTGTGGTACAGCTTGGCACGCCTGTTTAGAGGGAAAGTTTTTCATAGAGCGTTTCGCGCGTATACCGTGCGATGTTGATTATGCCTCTGAGTTCCGCTATCGCTCACATCTTCTCGACGCGAATACTTTAGTAATAGCTGTTTCGCAGTCTGGAGAGACGCTTGATACCCTTGGCGCCATCGAGTGCGCGCGAGGAACGGCGCCGACCCTAGTTGTAAGCAACGTTGTCGGCGCCTCGATGAGTCGGCGCGCTGATATGGTTCTGTATACCCACGCCGGACCAGAGATAAGTGTGGCATCGACTAAGGCTTTCTCAACTCAGTTGATCGCCCTTGAGTTGCTAGCGCTATTTTTGGCGGAGAAGCGTGAGACGATGTCATCTGATGATAGGAAGGCGGTCCTTCAGTCACTTGTTAACACAGCCGGAGCGATAACTCAGGCCCTAAAAATAGATGGTGATGTTATAGCGGCAGCTCGCAAGGTGGCGACCGCCAGAGATTTCCTCTTTTTAGGAAGAGGCACATGTTATCCGATTGCTCTTGAAGGAGCCCTTAAGCTCAAAGAGATCTCATACATTCACGCCGAGGGATACCCAGCCGGTGAGATGAAGCACGGACCGATCGCTTTAATCGATGAGAAGATGCCGGTTGTAGTTGTGCTTCAGCGCGACAAGCTCCTGTTTGAAAAGACCCTTTCGAACCTCAAAGAGGTCGAGGCACGAGGAGCGCGAGTAATAGTGGTTACCGATGCCGCCGATGACCGCCTGGCGGGTTTACAGGCAGAGTCGGTGATTCGAGTTCCGTTTGTCTCGAATGAGCTGAGTCCTTTGCTGCTGAATATCCCGCTCCAGCTCCTGGCGTACCATGTCGCTGTTATGAATGGGACTGATGTAGATCTGCCGCGCAATTTGGCCAAGAGTGTGACGGTGGAGTAGGTCGATGGTCAATCCCTAAATAGGCTTTATATGGTCAATCCCACGTGAACGTGCTCCTGCACGTGCTCGTAAACGTACCCGATTTGCCACTTCTGCCATCTTAGTTCGGCTTCTGAATGACCCTGAATTCGGGTACGTTTCTCGTTTACGTGCACGAGCACGTTCACGAGGCTCTGGTTATCCTTGATAACTGAGCAGAGAGCTATGAAAAAATACCGCGGCGCTCCGTCGCCTAGCCTGGATATTTGCAATAATAACAGCGAGTTGACCGGCTCCGGCACCAGTCCGCATTAGATTCCCCACAAAAAATAATCATTCTCCTCATTTTAGTACGTTGACTGAAGCACCCACGGCCTGTACTGTGGTGGTATGAAGTGGGTCATAGTGGTATGTTGACCCATTATCTCTCGGTTGTTCTCTCGGTTGTTTGTTTGGTTGTTATTCCCCAAAACAACGGCGGATTGGTAGATGATGGAAAAGCAGGAGGGGCAGAAGGAATCTGAAGTATCTGAGCGTTCTGCGCCTCCTGCTCGAACACCATCCCGTCCGCCGTTTGTTTCTTTTCGTGGTAATTGCGTCCACTCACTCGATGATAAAGGGCGCATAAGCCTTCCCAGTGAATTTAGAAGAGTGCTCGGTGATCAGGAGCGGCGGGGAGTCGTCCTGACCAACTACATTTCAGAGGGATCGCGCTGCATCGAGGGCTTCAGCCTGGGTGAGTGGGAGGATTTTGAGGGCCGTTTGCGGGAGAAGAGCCGCTTTAGCAGTAAATTGCAGAAGCTCGAGAACTTCTATCTGAGCCGAGCCACCGAGTGCGCGATAGACGGGAACGGGAGGATTTTAATTCCAACCTATTTGAGAGCGTACGGTGGGTTGGATCGAGAGGTGGTCTTCACCGCTTCAATACACGGATTTCGAATGTGGGATAAGCGAGTATGGGACGCGATCTTTGCCGCCTCAGAGCAGGCGTTGCTAGAGAATCCGGATCTATTCGCTGATGTGGATCTATGAGTGATGTTAGTAGCGAGGCGGTGCATATCCCCGTTTTGCTCCATGAGGTGGTAGAGCAGCTAAGAGCGGAGAAAGGTGGCATGTTCCTCGATTGTACCTTAGGTGGTGGCGGACATACGCGGGCGATCCTAGACGCCTCTCCGGATAGCTGGGTGGTATCTTTAGACAGAGATCAGAGAGCCATTCGTCGAGCTGAGACTTGGGCGGGTCGTTACGCTGAACGACTACGCCTGATTCACGCGCCGTTCTCTCAGGCTGCTGACGTGGTCGATCTAAGTAAGTTCGATGGGATTCTCGCTGATCTAGGCATGTCAACTGACCAGTTGCGCGAGGGGCGGGGCTTCTCCTTTGCCGACGAGGGCTTTCTTGATATGCGGATGGACGAATCCTCGCCCATCACAGCGAGTGATTTTATCAACAGTGCTTCTGAGCGTGAGCTGTTTTTAGCTCTCGCTGAGGGCGGTGTCGGCTCTTCCGCGCGGCAATTAACCAGATTTTTGATTTCGCGGCGCCCGTACGAGAGCGCTAAAAACTTAGCTGAAGTAGTCAAAGAGTCCCATTTAGGCAAGAAAAGCGGCTCGAAAGTTCATCCGGCGACAGTAGTCTTTCAGGCGCTCAGGATGAAGGTTAATCGTGAGCGTGAGGAGATTCTGGCGCTCATGGGAGCGGCCCCAAAGTTAGTCAAGGGATCGGGATCCAGACTAGCCGTAATCACATTTCATTCGATCGAAGACACATTGGTAGCGCGAGAAATGCGACGTTGGGAGGCCGCCGGAAGTTATCCAGCCTCGTGGCGTGGTCCGCGAGATGAGAGACGTATAGGCGTTGTAAATCCGCGCAAGCCAGTGTGTCCGAGTGAAGATGAAGTGCGGCGAAATCCAGCGTCACGCAGCGCGCGTCTGCGTGTGTTTGAGTTCGCGGAAAAATAAATTTTTGAAGTTAAAAATATTCGCGTCATGTCACTTTTGGTAGCGACAGAATTTGAAGAACAAAGTACATTCTAAAGATTAGGGTTTTATATGGCAGTATGTTTGCAGTATCAGTCGGTTTACGTTAAGCGAGAGGCTGCGGTGGTTTCTCTAAGAGTGCAGATCGTCGCGGCGGTCGCTCTCTTGCTCGTGTTAGGCGCACGAGTTTGGGTCAAGTTAGAGGCGACGGACCTTGGGTATCAGTTGGCGCGTGAGCGCTCACGAACCATCGAATTGGACATGGAGCGTCGTGAGCTTGAGCTTCAACGTTCAGTTTTGCTTAGACCCGATGCGTTAAGCGCTTCAGCGAGAAAGATGGCTCACCTCGAGGAGCACATGGCTGAGAGAAGTTTTCGCGTCGCGTACTGATCCCGCTAAACGGGATTCCATGGGACCAGGAGCTTCCCGAGAAAGGGATGATTGTTTAGGTATCAGTGATTTGATCAGTTAGATGTCCGCTCAGATAAAGCTTCCATTCGAATCCTCAACTCTAAAGGCCGCCAGAATAGCGGAGCCAGAATTACCGTATTCGGCTAAACGCAAGGATTCATTGATCGGCGTGGATTTCGCGATGTTGAGGAGATCTCCGGCGTCGATAGCGGAGCTGGCCTCGAAGCGCCCAATGCGGCTCCGATTGGTTGGCATCGCCGCTATTTTATGGACCGGGATTTTGGTGGCTAGGTTGTATAGCTTGCAGGTTTCGGACGTCGAACGGTGGCAGGACTGGGCGATTAAGCAGCATGTAGCCGATGTTGAGGTGGCATCTGAACGAGGGCCTGTTATAGATCGTAACGGCAAGCTAGTCGCGGTGTCGGTTCCGGCGGAGTCAATTTATATTCGGCCTAGACAGGTTAGAGATAAGCAGCGAGTTGTTAAAGAGCTTTCAAAGGCTCTTGGTGTTAAGCCGATACATATAGCCGAGAAGCTAGTCAGCAAACAGCCGTTTGTCTGGGTCAAGCGTCAGATGCCGAGGTACGACGCGCGCAAGGTCACTGAACTTAATCTGGCTGGCGTGGGTAGTGTTTTGGAGTCGAAGCGATTTTATCCTTATAACAATGCAGCTAGCTCGCTGATTGGTAAGGTCGGTACCGATGGAGTGGGGTTGTCAGGGATCGAGAAGGTCTATGAGAGGAGACTCAAGCAAGACCATATAAAGACTCGGGCAGGACGCGATGCCCTTGGTAAAATTATCCACACAGGATTGGGCGAGGATGGGCAACCTTTCGCGCCCCCTCGGGGACACGAGCTTAAGTTAACGATCGACGCCGATCTGCAGATTATCATGGATGAGGAGCTTGAGCTCGGGCGCAAAGAAGCGAACGCCAAGCAGGCCATGGCGGTGATGGTGGACTCGGATACAGGAGAGATCGTGGCGCTGAGTCAATCGCCAAGCTTTAACTTCAATAATCCCTCTAAATCCTCGAAGAACGAGTTAAGGAATCTTTTAGTGGAGGCGGTTTTTGAGCCGGGCTCGGTGATGAAGCCACTCGTAGCCGCGGCGGCGATAGACGCTGGAGTTGTAAAGCCTCAAGATATGATCGATTGCGAGATGGGACGTTTCCCTTTTTCTAAGCATACGATTAAGGACGTCCACCCATCTGGTGTTATATCATTCCACGATGTCGTCGTGCGCTCATCTAATATCGGGATGACAAAGGTTGGAATACGCATGGGGAGCGAGCGGCTTTACGATTACCTTCGGAAATTCGGCTTCGGGCGTTCCAGTGGTTTGGGGCTGCCAGGGGAATCTTCGGGAATTCTGCGCTCTGAGCCAAGCTGGAGCAAGGTTGATGTGGCCACGCACTCTTTCGGGCAGGGAGTTGCTGTCACTCCTCTACAGGTTGTCAGGGCAGTTGCGGCGATCGCTAACGGCGGAATCCTTCCACAGCTATCAGTTACAATAGATGATAACGGGATACCAGAGGGGCAGCGTATCGTCTCTGAGAGGGCGGCTAGCGCGGCCCGCGAAATGATGTACGGAGTAGTTGAGGACGAGCACGGGACCGGAGCTAAGGCAGCTGTTCCGAATATCCGTGTTGGAGGCAAGACCGGAACAGCTCAAAAAGCGTCTCCAAGTGGCCGTGGCTATCAACCTGGCACCTATGTGGCCTCGTTTGTTGGTTTCGCTGATGGAGGGTCCATCGGCGTAGGTCGAAATCTTACCACTATGGTTATTATAGACGAGCCTCACGCTAAGAGTATATACGGCGGTACTTTGGCGGCTCCAGTTTTCCAAAAAGTAATGGATAGGAGCTTCAAGTTTTTAGCGACCAAGAGCCAGCTAGGAGTGGGGCGTTCTCGCGAGCCACTGATAGTGCCAAATGAGCCTATAGAGATTAAAGATGAGGAGCTGTTTACAGCGTCTTATAAGGTGCCATAGTTAAGATTCACCACACCTGGTTGGTATTTTTTTATAGCGGCGTTTATGTCTGATTACGTTGATTATCTTGATCGAATTTCGGCTCCTAAGACTTTTAATCGAAAGTGTCAGTGGCTTAGGCATAATTTTGGATCCCTATTTGAGGCTAATCAAAAAATCCTAGAGATAGGACCAGGTCTAGGCGAGTTTATCAGCTTCGTTTCTGAGAAGGGGGATCCTGTAATAGACGTGATCGACAGAGATCAAGGTGTCCTCGACCGAGTTAAATCTAAATTCAAGGTACGTAACGCGTGGAGATGTTCGGCTGAGGAGATGGGAGAGCTCGAAGGGCAGCTTGACCGTTATGATAGAGTTTTTTTGTTGCAGGTAATGGAGCACATCGAGACTAGATCTCTTCCCGGGTTCCTAAGGGCCCTTTATAAGAGCCTCGCTCCCGGCGGCTTAATAGTAATTACCGTGCCAAATGGTGGTAACCCTTTAAGCATAGTGGAGCGATATTCGGATATTACGCACCACAACTTATTTAGCGAGAACTCTCTTAAGCAGTTGGTTGAGATGAGCGATTTAAAGGGAGCTACCTGCCGTGTTCAGGGCTATTCAATTCCTCCTGTATCCACGATCGATATTATAAGAAAAGTGGCCCGAAAGGTTTTGCACCTGACTCTAAAGGGAGTCATGGCTGTTAACGGCGGTGTGTTTTTCTCGATTTACGATCCGAACATAACGCTAATAATTGAGAAACCGAGAGATGCAAATAGTTGATCCGTCGGATTCAAAGACCTCTCATCCGATTAAGTTGCCGGTAGCGGCGATTATTTTCCTCACTGTAGTCAATTTACTCAATTATTTCGATCGCTATATCGTTCAGTCAGTAGAGCCAACGATCACTCGCGAATTCGGCTTGACGAATACAGAGGCGGGATACGTCGTATCAGCATTTGTTCTCGGTTACTTTATCTTCTCCCCAATATTTGGCTTTTTAGGGGATAGATTTGATCGTCGCTGGGTTATGGCGTTAGGGCTATTTGCCTGGAGTCTCTCGACAGCTCTGACATCTTTCGCCACCGGTATTTTAAGCTTTGTCATCGCGCGGGTGTTGGTGGGGGTAGGAGAGGCATGCTACGGAGCGATAGTGCCGGTTTACCTGCAAGGAAGAATTCCTAACACTTTGGCTCTTAACAAGGCGCTGTCGGTATTCTATGTCGCTATTCCGGTTGGCTCAGCGCTAGGTTATGTCGCGGGAGGTCAGATCGCCGCTCAATATGGATGGCGAAACCTGTTTCTGCTAGCCGCGATTCCCGGGGTGATTTTGTCATTTGGTTTTCTAGCGTTAAAGGCTGAAGGGCTGGCTGGGGAAAAGAGATCTCGCGAAAAAGGAGTAGGTGCTTGGTCCGGGCTTAGACAGATATTGACCAATCCTTTTCTGGTCCTTGTGATCTTAGGATATATTTTAAATACCTTCGCCCTCAATGGAGTCGCCGCGTTTGTAGTACGACATGGCACTGATTTAGGTTTGAGCGAGGCGGCCTCGTCCTCTTATTTCGGAGCGATCCTTGTATTAGCTGGACTGTTAGGGACGATGGGAGGAGGGTTTTTAGCGTCGCGTCTAGCCGCCGGAAGCGCTGACGCAATCCGCCCATTGACGCGGTTTCTGGCGTTTTCAACGCTATTAGCCGTTCCTTTTCTTGCCTTCTGCTTTATCTCAAAATCCGTTGAGGGGTTTTTAATCGGGTGCTTCTTAGCGGAGCTTCTTATCTTCGCCGGTGTGGCTCCGTTAAATTCAGTTATCGTGGAGAGAGCTCCTACTGGACTGGAATCATTCACTCAGGGTGTTACTATCTTCTCCATTCAGCTATTCGGTGGATTTCTCGGCCCAGTGGTTATCGGCGCGATAGCTGACGCGACAGGCTCCCTCCCACTAGCGATGCAGGGTACCACCGCGGCTCTTCTCGCTTCCGGATTGCTGTGGCTTGTAGCGGAGAAAAGAGCTCTCTCGAAATAAGCCAGGCGAAACCTACCCAAAATTAACGGCCCCGAGATGTAGTGGTGGCTCCATCTCAACTCCGAAAAGGCCCGAAGAGTATTTTCTCGATAGCTCCTCTGATCTCTTCGCAAAACCTCCCGAGCTCATTATAAAGGCGAGCGCTTGATTAATTCGAGGAAGCGCCTCAGGCCAATCAGGACGAATGGCGAACGAGTTGTCGCAGATATCGATCATCGTCGCGCGGTCATCAAATAGCGGTAACAGCTCTCCAGCATGCTCTCGAGATTGATACGAAGTAACCATTGAGTTGCAGATGAAGATATGGGCTGGACGCGGAACTCCTTTTAGGAGAATGCGGTCAATCCCCTCATCGATTGTGTCGCAGATTATCAGGGCGCTGTCAGCCCTGTTAAGCCTGGTATTCGCGATTAGATGGGCACGACTATTTTTGATAACAGCGATCCGATATTGCGGGTCTCTTAGATCTTCAAAGTTGGTCGGAACAGCTAGTTGAGCGAGTCCTGCCGTTTCCCTTTGCCTCATCAAAGCTGATATTCCGATCCGATTCACAGGTAGAGAGAAGAGAATGTTCGATGGAGCATGCGGGATCGACACCATCGGCCCAAAAAGATCTATCTCCCCCAGCCTCAATTTCTCGACATGGCGGCTAAATGCTATTGGAACCGCTTGGATCTGACACCTTAGCGAATTCTCGAGATACGCGATCAGATCCGGAACGAGGCCACGAGTTTGATTTATACTGCCATCTGGATTCATTTCAAATAGCCACGGCTGGGTCAGATTTAGCCCCAAACGGAGAGGTCTGCCATCAAGGAGATCCTCTAAGGCGCGAGGCTTAAATTGCTCCCGTACTACACTCTTTATGGCATCCATAAATCCGTCCATATCGAGTTTGATACTCAGGAAGCTCTGCGATGAATTTTGATTCGCCTGTATCGAAGCTGGAGTCTCAAACGGCCACGGCTCCTCTAACCGCGCGGCCCTAAAAAGAGCAGATGGATCCTTCATCCCAAAGTTTAGGGCTAATAGGATTAATACGGGCTTACTCGGTATCCGGCCGTAACGTCCAACGTGAGCTAGATATGAGCGAGACACTCCGCAACGGGCGCTTAGATCTTCTATTCCTAGACGATTCCTTGAGCACCAGTTAGATAATTCTTGGGAGAATAATCTTCTAAGTTCAGTGGATGTTTCGAAGTCTACCTTTTTGGCCATGATCTTTACCTTAACGCCAAGCGAAAATCACCTGAGTATCTTTTTATAGTCACGCCGGAATCCCGAATGGCTACACAGGTGCTCCTGTCTTGTACAGACTAGTGTCGATCAGACACGCTGTGTAACAAAGAAGATTATGCAGTCACGTTTCAGATGTTTTTTCCGCTTCAGGGAGTAACTCAGGCGCTTCTACGGCATACAAAAATAGCGTTAGTTAATGAAGCGTTTGCCCTTAGTATGGAATCTGAACAGTGGAGGGTAGAGGGGACTCTCCTTAGGGTTGTTTCGGAGCGGTAGGTAGGTTTTGCATGTCTAAAAATCAGGCAGCTAACCCCTTGTAATGGTTGAGCTGTTTTGGTTCTAAGACCGAGAGGCAACTACTTCGGTGGGTTCTCGATAAGGTTTTGGAGGTGATTCAGTATGCGGCTAATAGTAATGACAAGTATCTTTTTAGCTGGAGTCTACTGCGGTTTTTCAGCGGATTCCGATGGGGAAGTAGCTCACGTGATCGGGCAGTTAGAAACGCTCGCTCAAGGTGATACTGAGTGGGAAGAGTAGCCTAAGCATCTACACATTACCACTAAGTAGAGCTTCTACACTAGGGGTGCGCCGTTGGGATATTTCCTGCCGCTCCTTTTAAAAGGGAGCGTATCTGCTGCCGAATTTACCGTGCAGCTTATCTAGCTCAGCGCGAACATCATCTAGTCCGCGCTTGTCGGCGTAATAGAGCACTCCGCCTCTGAAAGGAGGGAATCCGATTCCCATCACAGTTCCTAGATCGATCTGCTTAGCGGCTATCTCACGATCATTACCAGCAACCCCCTCATTTAGGCACTTCATCGCTTCGTTTACGAGGTGGAGCACCAAACGATCGGTCAGCCGCTCCTCCGATAAAGTTTCTGCTGGTTTCTCTGGAAGCTTTAGCGCTTGCGCGAGTCCTGACCACGGCACTGGCTTCTTGCCAGAATAGTCGTAGAACCCCAAAGCATTTTTGCGACCTTTTCTGCCGGCATTCATAAGTTGCTCGGCGAAATCTGGGACAGACATCCTCTCGCCGTAGCCAGCCACCATTATTTTAGACACATGAGCAGCGACATCTAAGCCTACCTCGTCCAGTAAGCGGATCGGACCCATAGGCATCCCGAATTTCAGAGCGGCTTGATCGATCTGTTCTATTGTATATCCCTCAGTTAGAAGGAAGATCGCTTCGTTTAGGTAGGGGATTAAGATCCTATTTACGAGGAAGCCAGGGACGTCGTTCACAACGATCGGAAATTTGCCCATCTCTGTCGCCAATGCAGCCACCTTAGCGATCGTCGCGTCGGATGTGTTGGCGCCGCGGATAATCTCCACAAGCGGCATCTTCTCAACAGGATTAAAGAAATGCATACCAACAAACCTTTCTGGATGCGGTACTGCGGAAGCCATCTCAGTTACTGAAAGTGATGACGTGTTTGTCGCTAGCACGCAGTCCGCGGCGACCTGCTGGCTAAGCTCTGAGAATATGCGTTTCTTTAAGTTAATATCCTCAAAGACAGCTTCGATGATCACTTTTGATCTGGCTACAGTTGGACTTGAAAACTGCAACCAATCGATCCTCCCACTCATAGCTTGACGCTCGTATGAGGAGAGGTGTCGGAGTTTCGCGAGCTCCTTGGCTATATGCGATTTGCCTCGTTCTAGAGAGGCATCTGACGTATCTTTAAGTATAACCTGATGGTTATTCCTAGCTAGTGTCCCAGCTATACCGGCGCCCATTGTTCCGGCTCCGACTACTAACGCGTGTATACCTTCGATCTCTTTGCGGGCCGATTTGCCGATCGCTTTAGCGGCTTCAGTTAAATAGAAAATGTGAACCAGAGATTTGCTTTCAGGGGTAACTATTAGTTCCCCTAATTTATGAGCCTCTACCTCTAATCCGGGTTTGCGCGAGCGACCTAGGCCCTCTACAGTCACGTCGAGAGCTTTTAGTGGAGCGGGATAAAATCCTTTGGTTTGCGCGAGCGCGGCTTTGCGAGCTCCACGGCGCACTAAGGCGCGACCTAGAGGATTTCCAGAGAGAAAACGATCCATCAGCGCGTGTTTACGTTTGGGGGCTTCTTTTAGTCCTAGCGCTAGATCCTGAGCTAGCTGGTAGAGGTTCTCGCTTGAGGTAACTTGATCTACCAATCCAGCCTTTAGGGCCTGCTTAGCGCGGAGTGTTTTGCCGGCTAGGATTACGTCAAGCGCCTTCGGTAAGCCGACCACCCTAGGCAGTCGATAGGTTCCTCCGAATCCCGGCAGTATTCCAAGCTTGGTCTCAGGGAGTCCTATCGATGTGCCTGGCAAGTCGGCGGCGATTCGGTAATCACAGGCAAGAACTAATTCACATCCTCCGCCTACACATGGACCTCCGATAGCCGCGACTGTTGTGCACGGCAGATCCTCTAGCAGGTTATAGGCATCCTGCCCCTGGGTGGCCAACGCGGCGCCCTTTTCCGGCTCGGTAACGCTTTGAATGAGCGATATATCAGCTCCCACGCAGAAGGACTCGGGATTCGGGGACCTAACTATGAGGCCCTTTGGTTTGGCGGCTCTTACTTTTTCAAGTGCCTCCACGAACGAGTTGATGCGCTCAGGGGTTAGGGTAATAGCTCGCTCATCAGCGGAGCCCAGTGAGAGGGTTGCCAGAGAGCCGTCAGGAGAAAATGATAAAGAAACAGTTCCAGTCATATTCTTAGGTGTAACAGTAATGAATGAGTCGCGATAGTAGTGTCGACCGAAGGAGGGGGAAACTTGAGGTGAATAGTTACCAACTAATTAGTTAAATGCTCCCATGATGGTGATGGAGTGAGATGAGGTCAGCGTCTTTCGTGTCGCCGTGCTAACTAGAACAATCCGAATCCTTCTGGCGTTTTATCTTGTCGACTAGGAGTTCACCTCCGGAGCGCCGACCTTCGGACTCCACGCAGGTTCCGGCCATCAGGTCAGCTTTTGAGGTCAGCCCGCGGAAAAATACGGTCGAGCTGGTAATTTTGAGTGTAGTTGAACCAATAACTAAGATTGGATCGTTGAATGAGGAGATCCTACCCTTTGTTTCAACTTCCATTCCATCTGGAACGCCGTCATCATCGGAGTCAGCCTTATCTTCATCGAGGTCCTGATTGTCATCGACGCCATCATCATCAGTGTCGGCGTCACACTTCTTCGCGCCCAACGAGTCCTCTAGTATATCCGCGACCCCATCTCCATCCGAGTCGGTTCCTCTGGTTGAGCGTTTTAGCGCTCGTCTTTCGTCGTTAGAGAGCTTCTTCATCGATTGAGTGAGCAGCTTCTCTGACTTCTTAATATCAGATATCGCGCGTTTTGCTTTCTTCACATCGGCCGGAGCGGCGATAGCCGATGCGGTAGCAACACAGCAGACCAGGATGAGCAACAGATATTTAGACATGGTGATAATCCCTGAAAAACCAACTGGACCGAGTTGGCAAATTGAGGCTACTAAAAGGCGGAGACCTAACGTGAGCTAACAGTTTACATCTCATTAGAGATGCGTAGCAACACGAAATAGGTTCTCCACCCAAAGGAGCTCAAAAAATCTATTACTCGCGCGGGGTTTAGTTAAAAGCCCCCGCTATGCTAACAGTCTGGCTCGAGGACAGCACTTTTCTTGCAGCTGGCGCCTTCGTTGCGCTGTTAGCAGGGATGACATAGCTTCCAGTGATCGATAAAGTCGCTTGAGTCACACACCCGACGCTTAGATCGCCGCTAGTTGTTACTTGATATCCAGTCCCTTCGCCGTTTAGTGCTAAAGACTGAAGTCCAGCGATGTTAGCCATCTTGATGCTTGTCCTTGGCGAGGTCGTCTTGATGGCCACGTTAACAGCTTGAACGCGGTAACCCTTGGCTCTTAGGTCGGATACGATAAATTGCTTGAACAAATTTCGATAAGCGCTTAGGGATGGGACAGAGCACTTGGCGAATGTTGATACCGTGCCTGAGGAGTCCGGTGAGGCGTTAGCGACGTTAGTATAGCCAATCACCATCGACAGGCCAAAAATAGCTAAAAAGATTCTGCTTTTCATCTGTAATCTCCTTAAAATAAAGGTGTCACTAACGTTATGGCGCCCTTTATAAAAAGTGTGACTTAAGCTCGAAAAAAATCGTCAGCATCATATTTTGCTGGCTAAAAACGGACTATTAAGTCACCAGCCTTAACTTCTTGGCCTTTTTGTAAAAAGACCTCCCCGATAACCCCATCACGGGGAGATTTAATGGGGTTCTCCATCTTCATCGCCTCAATGACTACGAGAATGTCGCCGGTTTTTACGGTAGAGCCCGCGGCGATCTTAACCTCAGATACGATTCCAGGAATTGGAGCTCGAATCTCTGATACCGACTTGGAGCGTGAATCAGCTTGACTTGCGACCGCCTCTCTTTTTGAGTTGGTTGGGATATCCCTCGGGGACACCTCAATCTGATATTCTTTTCCACCTACACGAAAAGTTAAACAAGAGCCGATGCGGGATATCAACTCAACTTCAAATGTCTTGCCCAGCGCTGTGATTGAAAATCTACTCATCGTGGACTCCTATCAATTCCAGTTAACAGACCAGCCTGGCGCCATAGTGAAGGGATCTCTCCGGCGTTAAAACGACTCTGTATCTGTACTATCGTGCCACTTGAGTCGACCGCTAGATCTCCTTTAGGTAGGATCAGCTCAAGAGCCGCGCCGATCGCCGCCACTATCTCAGGGGATAGGTCTGAGGTCGAGCTTCGAGGTGACGCAAGGATAAATCTAATCCCGTCGTGAGTAAGCGGCGGAGGCAGGGGCGGGCGAAGTTTTGATTCACTCATAGATCTCTATTAGGCTCTTAAAGCGGGATATTGCCATGTTTCTTCTTTGGGTTACTCTGACGCTTGTTGGCAAGGAGATTGAATCCCTCAATTACTCTCGAGCGGGTCGTGCTTGGCCGGATTATCGCGTCGATAAATCCTAGCTGTGCCGCTTCACGAGGATTAGCGAATTTCTCTCGATACTCACGCACAAGCCTTTCGCGCGTCTCTTTCTCGTTTCCTTTCTTAGCCGCTTCGTCGAGCTCTTTTCGGAATATTATATTTACAGCCCCATCGGAACCCATCACCGCGATCTCCGCTGATGGATAAGCGAAGTTTAAGTCGGCTCGAATATGTTTTGAGCTCATCACATCATAAGCGCCGCCGTAGGCTTTTCGAGTGATCACGGTCACTTTTGGTACAGTCGCTTCGGCATAAGCATAAAGTAACTTAGCTCCATGGCGGATAATACCGCCGTGCTCTTGCTGAACTCCGGGAAGAAATCCTGGTACGTCGACCAATGTCAGTAGGGGGATGTTGAAAGCGTCGCAAAATCTTACGAATCGGGCCGCCTTAATACTGGCGTTTATATCTAAACAGCCAGCTAGATGTGATGGTTGGTTAGCCACAACGCCTATCGTCGCGCCATTTAAACGGATGTATCCAATTACGATATTGCGCGCGAATGCCTCCTGGATCTCGAAGAATTCATTTGAATCAGCGATCGATGTAATTAGCTCCTTAATGTCATAAGGTAGATTAGGTTGATCCGGTATCAGGCTATCTAGCGCGGGATCCTCGCGGGTCGCTGGATCTCCTGAGGGGTAGCGCGGCGCTGGATCGAGATTGTTTTGTGGCAAGAAGGAGAGTAGAGCGCGACAAAGTTCTAGAGCCTCCTCATCTGTGTTGGATTCGAGGTGCGCTACACCGCTGATCGATCCGTGAGTGTCGGCGCCACCAAGCACTTCCTTAGTAACATCCTCTTTCGTCACGGTTTTGATTACATCGGGTCCAGTAATGAACATGTGGCTGGTGTCGCGGACCATCAAGACGAAGTCGGTTATAGCTGGAGAATAAACAGCGCCTCCAGCGCATGGCCCCATTACAAGAGATATCTGTGGCACGACACCAGATAAGAGAGTATTGCGCAAAAATATATCAGCGTATCCACCGAGGCTCTCAACGCCCTCCTGAATTCGCGCTCCACCGGAGTCGTTTAGACCTATGATCGGGCAACCGATCTTCTCGGCGAGATCCATTACCTTGCAGATCTTCTTCGCGTGCATAGCGGCGAGTGAGCCGCCAAAAACCGTGAAGTCTTGGGCGAATACGCAAACAGGGCGGCCATTGATAGCGCCGCTGCCGACAACAACGCCGTCACCTAAATAGCGCTTATCAGCTAGGCCAAAATTAGAGGAACGGTGGGTGACAAATTTATCCAGCTCGCTGAATGAGCCGGGGTCAAGAAGCTTAGTTATTCTCTCGCGAGCCGTTAATTTGCCACTCTGGTGCTGCTTAGCGATCCGCTCTTCGCCGCCGCCAAGCTCAGCTTCACGATCTAGTTTTTCCAAGTCATCTCTGTCTTTCATAGCTACTCAAGATCCTAGCTTGAGGGAAAGCTTACGTAAACGGTTTAAGTGACAGGCTGAAATGTTTCTTGGTGACCAGGAGGAGACGCGATTTCTCCACAGGGAACAGTTTTGCCGCTCTTGCCTTGGTCGCTTTTCTCTTATTTACGAAAGATACGGCCAGGGGGTATCCTGTTGCAGTGATGTAACATCTCACCTTTCTCGCTACGGGCAGGCTTAGCCTCGCATTCCTAAAGGAAGTTTTACTTATGAAATCTCGCAACATCTCAGCTATCCTTACCTCGCTAATTTTGTCTGTGTGTACTATTGGCTGCTCATCACATTTCGGCGATCCATCTCCATCGAATAAAGAAACAACCAAGGCTAGCTTTGAGCAGCGAGTGTTTGATCTGGTATCGGATTATTACTGCGAGCGTTTGTCCTGGCCGCAATCGTGGGCAGGTTTGGAGGCTTTTGAGAAGGGGCGTGGAAATGAATTAGGCTGGTTGGGAGAGGCCAGTGATGTGTCTCTCTCGTCACCCCGAGCGATATTGATGAGCTTTTCATTCACGGATAAGGAAGGCACCCCAAAAAAAGCAACTTACATAGCTCCACCACGATGTGGAAAGCCCGCTGAAAAAGGAGTCGTGTCGATAGCGGCTGAGGGGGTTGTATTTAATTTACCTGAGGGATTCGAGTTGATGCCAGTAAAGGATATCAAGCAACGATGGCGCTCTGGACCTTATCCGGACGCGGCTTGGAACTCCTCTGACGGCCGCTTGATAGCGGTGCGCTTCGGAGATGTTGAGATCAAACAAGAGGAGCTAGACCAGTTTTCAGAAGATATGGCTCAAGCATACCAGTCATCAATTCCATCTCTAATTTGGACAGCGAAGGGGACCAGGAGGGTTGCTGATAAGCAAGTGCTCTATCACGAGTTTCAAAATACAGCATCAACGGGTCCGATGTTAAATGCCGTTCTCTCTGGAGTTTTCTCGGGGAGACTTTTTGCGATAACGGTGTCAGGGCCAACAGATCTCGGCGATGACGTGCTTAAGGCAACGCGGGAGATCGAGAGCACTTTAAGGATTCGGTAACTCATAAAGGGATTCTTATGCCAAATGATTTAGGGGATCCTAAGACCTCTTCCGGCATTGCAATAAAGAGTTGTTACTCAAGATCGGATTGTCCCAGCTCAACGACAGGGGATAGGCCTGGGGTTTTCCCCTATACCCGCGGCATCCACCCCAGCATGTATCGGGGTAAATTATGGACGATGCGTCAGTACGCGGGGTTTGGCAGCGCCGATGACACTAATGCTCGGTACCACTTCCTTCTAAAGCAAGGTATCACCGGTCTAAGTGTAGCGTTTGATCTGCCGACTCAGATGGGCCGTGACCCAGATCACGCATTGGCGCGGGGGGAGGTGGGAAGAGTTGGTGTCTCAGTTCCGACAGTTGAGGTAATGGAACGTCTATTTAAAGGGATTCCGCTGGAGCAGGTCTCTGTTTCGATGACGATAAACGCCACCGCAGGGATCTTGCTAGCGTTTTTGTTGGTAGTTGCTGAACGGCGCGGAGTGAGTTGGGGAGCTTTAAGAGGTACGATACAGAACGACCTCTTAAAAGAGTACATGGCTCGTGGAACCTATATCTATCCACCAAAACCTGCGATGCGCATAGTCACCGACATATTCTCGTTCTGTAAGACTAAGGTTCCGCAATGGAACACGATCAGTGTCTCTGGTTATCACATTCGAGAGGCTGGTAGTACGGCGGTAGAGGAATTGGCTTTCACTATCGCTGATGGATTAGCGTACTTGAAAGCAGCGGCAGAGAGAGGTTTGTCGGTTGATGATGTTGCGCCGAGGATGGCGTTCTTCTTTAATTGCCACAACAATTTCTTTGAGGAGATCGCGAAATTTAGAGCCGCTCGTAGATTGTGGGCGACCTTGGTAAAGGAGCGCTTTAACCCACGCGATGAAAAATCACTTCTCCTCCGTTTTCACACTCAAACCGCGGGAAGCTCATTAACTGCTCAGCAGCCTCACAATAACATAATCAGAACGACAATTCAGGCTCTGGCAGCAGTTTTAGGGGGAACTCAGTCTCTGCACACAAACGGATTCGATGAAGCTTTAGGGCTCCCAACTGAGGAAAGCGCTCGTCTGGCTCTTCGAACGCAGCAGATAATAGCCGATGAATCTGGAATAGCGCTCTCAGCGGATCCATTGGGCGGGAGCTATCTGGTTGAGTCCCTAACAGATGAGTTAGAGAAGCAGGCTCGAGCCAGGATAGAAAAGATCGATGCCATGGGGGGCATGCTTGAGGCTATTGAGCAGCGCTACCCGCAGGGTGAGATAGAGAACTCAGCCTACGAGGCTCAAAGAGCGGTAGAGAGCGGGGTAGCTCGCGTTGTCGGGGTGAATATCAATTGCGAAGACGAACAAACGGTTCCGCCGATTCTTACTATAGACAGGAAAGTGGAGAGCCAGGAACAATCGGCGCTTGAGGCCTTCAAGCGTGGGCGCAATATGGCTGCGGTAAATCATAGCCTAGCCGCCCTTAAGGTCGTAGCCGAGGGCGAAGGTCTAGGACTCATGGAGGCGATGGTTGAGTGCGTCCGCAGGTCGTGCACCCTTGGTGAGATCTCTGATACCTTGCGGGAGGTTTTTGGGGAGTATCATTAGGTTGGGAGTCTATAACCCCCAGATTACAGTTGCCCTTAACCGCTGGGTTGGTCTATAACCCTCCCGGCCCCGTTCCGGATTGTTGTGGCGGAGTTAGAGCGGGTATTTTAGGTACTGGAGTTTTTATGAAGAAGAAAGATCTGGATCAACTAAATAAGATTCTAGAGGACGAGAAGCGTCGCATACTTCGCCACCTAGAAGATATTAGTGATACATCTGTCTCTGATCTAGATACACCTTCCGGTGATTCTGTCGATATCGCGGCGCTAGAGATAAATCAGAATTCCTTAGTAAAAGTGGGTAAGCGCGAGTTAAACCACCTGAAGAAGATCGATGTGGCGCTCGCGAAAATGGCCGATGGTACGTACGGTGAGTGCGAGAGCTGCGGTGAGCAGATAGCGGTCGCGAGACTTTTAGCGAGGCCGGTAGCTCAATTATGTATCGATTGTAAGACAGCCCAGGAGAACGAAGAGCGTAAGTACACAGACCGCTCTAGCGACGAAGAGTCCGATTCGATCTCGGAGGATGGAGAGGAGCTGTAACTACACTCCATGACTCCGGATACATCTCCCCGAGTTTCACTTGATGCTCTAAAAAAAGTTGTAAGCCAAGCGCATGCCGAGCGCGAAACGATTTGTTTCGCGCCAGCAAAGATTAACCTGAGGCTGAAGGTCACCGGTCGACGAGATGACGGTTATCACCTTTTGAGTATGCTCAATGTCTCAGCTTCGCTGGGAGATACTGTAAAGCTCAGATTTCAGAGGGAGCCTGGAGTAGGACTAGAGATCTATCCAGCAGGCGCGATTCCTGGCGCTACAGCCGATAATTTAATATGCAAGGCTTGGAATAACTTTTGGCATGAGTTCTCGCAGGATGGAGCTCCGTGTGGATTAAGCGTCAAACTAGATAAGAGAATTCCGATCGGCGGCGGTCTTGGCGGTGGAAGCAGTGATGCTGGAGCGGTCTTGAGGTTCCTGCGAGATGTTTTCGGCCCCGACATTCAGAAAACTTTAGGAATTTCCCCGGAGCTCTTTGAGCGGAGAATGAGTCAGGTCGCGTTAAAAGTTGGTGCGGATGTGCCGTACGCGTATCGTGGAGGAACGTGTTTAGTCGGCGGAATAGGGGAACTTATTACTGAAGTTGTAGCCGACAGATCCTCATGCAACGGGGTTTTTATTGTAATGCCGCAGGTTTCTGTTCCGACCGTTGAGTTCTACTCTTTCTTCAGGAAGGCGCGGCCTATTGTGGAATCGTCAAGCGACCTGGTTATGGAGGAGCTCGCGCGAGGTGAAAGGAGATGGTCTTTTAGTGAGCTGATAGAGAACGACTTTGAGCCGGAGATCGTCCGATTCAGGCCGGAAGTTGGGGAAGCGCTCAATCTCGCGAGAGAATTCTATCCGCGCGCTTCATCAATTACTGGCTCAGGGGCCGCCATTTTTAGTGTCATTCAGAGAGAAGATGAGGCGGTAGCTGAGCGATTTGAGAGCGCCATGACGCGGAATGGGATGATGGTTCATAGAGTATCTCTATTTTAGCAGAAGCGGATCTTGCCAAAAACGGATAAGTGTTTTACTCAAAGAGCTCAAGTATTGCCCGGTAGCCAAGTGGTAAGGCAGCGGATTTTGATTCCGCCATACGCAGGTTCGACCCCTGCCCGGGCAACCATTTGAACAAAGCTCGCTGGAGATATCAAAGTAGCTGACGTTTCTTCATCGGGTAGTCGACTCGTTGCTGGTTCCGTTGTAGACTGCCGGTCGCCTTCACCGTGACCAAAGGAGATCGTGTGACCAGACCACTTCTTGTTTTCTCCGGCAGATCAAATCCTGAATTCGCCAAATCAGTTTGTGACACCCTAACGATCCCACTCGGGTCGATGGAATCAACGCAGTTCGCCGATGGGGAGCTCTCCGTAGAGATAGGCGATAACGTTCGTGGCGGTGATGTTTTTGTTGTTCAGAGTACTTGCTCGCCAGCCAACGATCGCTTGATGGAGCTGCTGATAATTATTGACGCGCTAAAGCGATCCTCCGCGGGGCGAATAACCGCGGCGATTCCGTACTTTGGTTACGCAAGGCAGGATCGTAAAGTTAAACCGAGAGTTCCAATTACCGCCAAATTAGTGGCTGATATGATCACTACAGCCGGAGCTGATCGAGTCCTGACAATGGATCTGCATGCCGGTCAACTAATGGGATTCTTTAATATACCGGTAGACAATCTTTTCGCGATGCCAGTGTTGCTGCCGTTTCTCGCCAACAAATATGGGACCGACGGTGTTACTATAGTAGCTCCTGATGTGGGAGGAGTGGAAAGAGCCAGACTCTTCGCTACGCGATTGAATAACGCGCCCATTGCCGTGATCGATAAGCGTCGCTCGGGGCCAAACATGGTCGCTTCGATGAACGTTGTGGGAGATGTAGCTGGCCAGGTTTGTCTGATCGTCGACGACATGGTTGATACGGGAGGTACCCTAATCAAGGCTGCCGATACGCTTTTGGAGAAAGGGGCAAAGAGGGTCGCGGCGTGCTGCGTACACGCGGTTCTCTCTGGCGATGCGCGAAAGAGGCTTAATAACAGCAGTATTTCGGAGGTAATTGTTACTGACACGATTCCTCAGGAAACACCGCCAGGGGACAAGATAACGGTATTGTCCGTGGCCCCGCTATTCGCCGAGGCCATCCGCAGAATTCACTCGGACGATTCGATTAGTAGTCTTTTTAGGTAGTTACAATATATTCATCATATAGGAAGCATAAGACGCAGATACCAAAAACACTGCGGCGCCCTATCCGAATCTTAGGGCGTCGCAGTGTTTTTGGTAAGTTACGGAGACAATTAGTAAAATATTTTTTACCACAGAGGACGCAGAGGACACAGAGAA
>JBIKWQ010000052.1:0-25178 GCA_044356215.1 Bdellovibrionota bacterium
TGTTCCGGAGATCTGCGACCTCACTTCAAACGGCTGCAAGCTCTGATTACTCTCAATAATCGCCAGAACCTCGCCCTTTTGAACTGGATCTCCTATGTGTTTGCGCCCCTCTTTAACCACTCCCGCAAAACGCGGCATAACGTGCGCGAGTCTGTGCTCGCTAGGAAGGATCTTGCCCCGGATCCTTAGGGTGCGGGCAATCTTCCTAACCGCCGCGCGCTCTACCTTTACACCAGAGCTCTCCGCGACCTCTTTAGATATACTCACCCGCCCCTCTGGAGACGAATACTCCCAAGATAGATTCTTACCTCGACATTCCGCCGATACAGAGACATCGAATGAGTGCGGTTCTTTAACTTGATCCTCTGCGGCTGATTGTTCGTGATGCGACTCACCTTTATTAGCAGCTCCTCCACCACATCCAGCGAATAGCAGGCCTGAAGTCACTAGAAGAGAGAGGTATCCCCTAGGGGAGCGAGGCAAAACCTGCCCGTAGCGAGAAAGTGGAGGTTGAGTTGATATTCGAGTTTCGTGATGAGAAAAAACCGCACCAGCCTTCGCCAAGGCTACGTCTGGTCCGATGAAAACCTCGCCGGCCGTAGCTTTAGCGAAGGCCGGAGATGTATCCACGACTCGACTGAGCTCGCCGAAGTCTGAGATACATTGAGGATTTTTTCTCGTCGCGAAATTCGAAGAGCAGCTAAAGATCTGCTTTCGCAGCAGGGAGGGGTTTTGCCTCGCTTCCCTAAAAGACTTTTGCATTTAAATCTCCTCTCCTATTAAGACTGCTAAACGAGAACGGGCATTAACTGCCTCTAGCCAAACAGTTAGAGCTTCAAGCTGCGCGTCATTGTAGGTACGCAGGGTCTGCCACACCTGAAGAACATTCCCTTTTCCTTTGGCGTAAAGCTGCTCTTGTGACTTAAGGGCTCCAGAGAACGCCGGCACGACCTTAGATTGAAATATCTGCGCCTGCTCCCTTGCGCTAGCAGCCGCGGCTCGCAGAGCCACTACCTGAGCTTCAAAACCTCCATCAGCAAGGAGCTCTCGTTTTCGTCTCGCGGCTTCCTGTTCCGCCACGGCGCTCTCTATAGATCCACGATTGCGATTAAATACTGGAAGAGGAATGCTGATTCCAGCACCTACAAAGTCACCGCCATCGTTTGTGTGTTGATAAACCACTCGCGGCGCGAATTCCGGGATAGCATCTAGCTCAGCCAATCGGCGTTGCTCGGAGCTAAGTGCTGACACTAGCTCAACACGAGCTAGCTCTCCTATCTCACTGGCGCGCGCTTTATCGATTAATACAGATTCGCTTGGAATATCGCCTAATCCAGATGGAGTTACAGCCTTCATCCCGCATGGGGTTCCTAATAAAAGGCTCTGCTCATAACGCAAAACAGCCAAAGCAGATCT
This sequence comes from Bdellovibrionota bacterium, assembly GCA_044356215.1. Lineage (GTDB taxonomy): Bacteria > Bdellovibrionota_C > UBA2361 > UBA2361 > OMII01 > OMII01. The sequence goes on from JBIKWQ010000052.1 coordinate 1,417, forward strand.
TAATCCAGCGCGTTGCGATTGAAGACGATACTTCTCACCTTCGAAGAGTTGGTGATCACCCTCAGATAGCAACCCCTTCTCCACTCCTTCATGGATTAACTCAACTTTCTTAGTAGCCCTCTTCTCTGCCTCAGCGAGGATCTCATCGCTACGTTGCAAAACATACAGACTCGCGTACTGAGACACTAGCTTCTGAGTGAACTCAAGTAGCTTAGCTCTTCGTTGCTGATCGCCTGCGCTTCGAAGAAGTGTCGCCACACGAGATTTAGCGCCAAAATTTGAGAGCCTTAACGGCATCGCCAAGCTCGCGTTTGTTTGAGGATCGCTATCACCTCCGAGCTTCATCCTGGTGTAAACCTGTTCGAACTGAAGCTCTGGGTTTCTGAACACCTCAGTATCGTACGCCTTAGCGACCTCTCTGGCGTATTGACTATCGATCTCAGAAACCAGCGGACTTCGCTCAAGCGCTATCGCTCGAAATTCATCTAGTGTTACCTGACGCAGACAAGACTCGGTTGATGTTGCCTGTTGGTACTGCTTGTTTGGGGAAGCGTTAGAGATACTCGGGGCCGCAAGTAGTAGTAGCCCAAAAATAAGACCGGGAAATGAGAGTGATAGAGGCATGATAGAGACGTGATTTAGCTTTGGGGAGTATATGCTTAATATACCGTGCGGGCAAGGTTGGTATAGCGCCCAGCAAAGATCGCTGGCATAATCACGAAAGCGTTTTAAAAAGCCAATTTAAGTATGATCATTCCCCCAACCACCCTTTTAGAAATCGCTGTAGACGCGGCAAAACTCGCTGCCGAGCAGGCTCAGAAATATCGTCGCGAGCACTCCTTCTCTGTGTCTATGAAAGGAGACTTTAATTTAGTCACTAGCGCTGACCTGGCGTCTGAAAAAGTTATTCTTGAGCACCTCAAGAAACATCTCCCTGAACACAAGATTTTGTCTGAGGAGAGCGCTCAAACCTCCTCCCCTGAAGACTACGGCAAAGGATACACCTGGGTTATCGATCCGATTGATGGAACAACAAATTACGCCCACGATCACTTTCACGTTGGAATCTCAATCGCCTGCGCACTGAATGGCGAAACCGTGGCGGCCGCTGTGGCTGCGCCCTTCTTAGATGAGATCTTTACCGCCACCAAAGGTGGAGGCGCGTTCCTAAATGGTAAACCGATTAAATGCAAGCAAACTACAAATCTCTCAGACGCGCTGATCACAACTGGGTTTCCATATAGCCGAGCGAATGCTCACAATATCTGCGCACGTCTTGAGCGAATATTGCCCTATTGTCGTGATATAAGACGCCTCGGTGCAGCGTCATTAGATCTCTGTTGGGTCGGCTGCGGACGACTGGACGCGTATTATGAAGAGTGTATTCAATCGTGGGACGCCGCCGCTGGTGTACTAATAGCGAGAGAGGCCGGATGTGTCATCGATCACTTCGCCTATGATAGTGACTTGCAGAAGATGACCGTGCGGTACTCGGGCGATCTATTCGCTGATAACATCGTAGCTTGCGTACCAGGTATACATGCTGAATTGATGAGTATCTTAAACAGATGACCAATATCCAAGAGTACCTAAGCTTTTACTCTGACTCTTTCACCTCATCTCGTGCCCGATTTCTAGCAGAAACAGCGCGACTCGGTGCCCAGCTCCACTCCATCCAGATTCCAAGCGCTACCCACAAAAATGGAGATGATCTAGCGATCGACATAGCGGTCATCGGTGATATCAACGCGGATAAACACTTAGTCTGCAGTGCTGGAACTCACGGAATTGAGGGATTTGTTGGGTCAGCTATTCAACTAGGTATTTTTAAAAGGATGCGACACCCCCCTGAAGGCTGCGCGCTAATCTTTGTGCATTGCTTAAATCCCTGGGGAATGTCGAATTATAGACGCACTAATGAACAGAACGTCGACCTGAATCGGAATTGGCGACTACCTGACTCGGCTATCTCTCCGGCGCCGCCACATTATGAGGATCTCAGACCAATACTATTACCTGAAACGCCTTGTTCCTTTCCGACCTTCACACTTAAAGCTCTCTCAAAGGTCGCCAAGCTCGGATTCCCTGCTGTAAAGCAGGCTGTCACAGGAGGCCAATATCTCGACCAAAACGGGTTGTTCTTCGGTGGCCACAAAGTACAGCCAGAACTTGAGCTCTTCGGAGAGTGGGCCAAAGCGCACCTCTCCCATTCAGAGAGAATAATCGCAATTGATATTCACTCTGGACTGGGTCGCTTTGGTGACTACACGTTGCTAATAGATCATCACATAGATTCAGAGGAGCACTCAAGAGTGGTGGAGATATTTGGCGCGGAGAAGGTACACGGCCCTGATCCGAGACTAGGGATCTCTTATAAAACTTCCGGGTCGGCGGGAGAACTTCTTCCCTGCCTTCTGCCACAAACCAAGGTGGATCATCTGGTCCATGAATTTGGAACCTTGCATCCGTTTAAAGTTTTACATGCGCTGGTTCAGGAGAACTTCTACTACCATTCAAACCTTGTCACTAAAACTGGGGGTATCGAGCGTCCCGGCGCGCGACTTCTAAAGGATACCTTCTGCCCACCCTCCGATCTTTGGCGCAGAAACGCTGTATCAAATGGACTGTTGATATTCGATACTGCCGTGACCCACCTGACTAACTGCAACTTCCTAGCCCCTTACCTGCATCTCAACTAAGGGCAATTTATGATCAAACTAGTCCTGTCACTGCTATTCCTGCCAATTGCTTTAATCGCTGGGGTACTCTGCGATAGAGCCAATGCGGACTCGCGTCGAGTTGGCGATGGCAAAGCGAGCCTAGTTTTCTATTCTCAGCAGGGTGAGGTTCTACGTGAAATACACGGACTTAATGGTGTCCTTGGGTGCATGACTGACCCTGATGGCTCGATTCTCTTCTCCTCCTCTGGGAAGAACGAGCTTCAGCGGATCGATCAACAAGGCAACATCTCGTCACTCTTTTCTCTTCAAGGGCAACCTAGCATTGTAAAACGCAACCAGAACGGAGAATACCTGGTGATTATGGGCTCTAAAGTTTTAATGCTCAACCCTGATGGCTCGACTAAATACTCCGTCTCCGCTGAGTTCATCTCTGATGTTGATTTCCATCCTGCAGGCGGGTTTCTGGCTGTTATCAACACATGGAATGGATCACTAGTTCACTACGATTGGAATGGCAAAGAGATCTGGCGCTCCACCAAGGTTCGCGAATCACCACAATTCCTCGGTCCTCTCTACGGGATCACCAGCAGAGACTCTAACACTCACCTGGTCAGTGATGGCAACTACACTTACGAGGTCTCTCGTGATTATCAGATCACTAAAAAGCATAGTTTGAGAGCTATTCCGGGCGGCTCTGTGCCCCGTTATAGAGCAGATGGTGGAGTGTTTCTGTTCTCTACTTCAGAGATGTCCGCTGGCGCTCTGACGCCAGATGGCACCATCTCTGGATTCTCGTCTAATCTCGATGTTACCTGCGGTGATAGCTTACCTGATGGCCGATTTTTTCTGACCTTCTATCCTCGTCCGGCTGGTGAATGGAAGGGTCGATCATTTTATGCCGACTACTCATCGATTAAGCCGAAGTTAACTTTTAGCTCAGTTGGTGGAGTTATAATACTTACGATCCTATGCTCGCTAGCCGTCGTATCTCTCACTCGCCGGTATATGGCTGGAATCAACTGGCCCGCATGGCGCGAGGACTCAACGGGATCGAAAGCCCACATTCACCCTTCATCCAGATTATCTTCACGCAAAGGGTTTCTGACATCCTCGCTGCTGACGATGCTGATTCTCACCTTATTCGCTACTGGATGCTGGCTATTTAATCAGGGCATACTTCGGCTAAAAGCTCTTGAATTTGGCCCCTCGTCACTCTGGTTTATTGGGGGCGCATTCTCCGTAGCGGCATCGATTACTCTCCTTAATTACCTGTTAGCTTTACCGCGCGATTTTACGCGCTTTGGATTAACATCTCTCTACTCACGCTTTGAAAACAGGTTGTGGTGGCCGCTCCTGATAATCGGTGTTATCGCTGGCGGCGCCTGCTCCTACCTACACCAGACAACTGGTGACACCAAACTCGCGGTAGCTCTCTGGTTCGCGGCTCCTATATTTTTTATCGGAGCTTTTAGATCAAAACAGATCGCCGACTCCGATCAAGATCGATTTATATCTCGTCAACTACTGCCCCTACTTCTCTGCATTAGCGCGCTTATTAATTTTTGGCAGATCGGATTCTATCCAGACCTTCTTCACCACGATCACGGCATCATCGGACAGTCAGCGCTTAAGATCCTGCTAGGTGATTGGAACCCCTTCTTCATTCTCGATCCGAACACCAATACAATGATGCGTCCGTGGCTCTTACCGATGAGCGCTACTCTGTACCTATTTGGCTATGACTATTGGGTACTCCGCGTCACCGCTGCTGTTTGGGGGATCGCTCTTGTTTACGCCACCTATTTATTCGCGTCAACGATTAGCTCTAAGCGTCTTGGAATTATCGCCGCTACTTTCGCTGCGACGCACCACATCTTGCTGGTATATATAAGGCAGCCATACGTAACCGAATCAACCGCGCCATTCATGTTTTGTATGTACTTCTTGGTTTCAGCGCTAAAAACCGGCTCGTTAAGGAGTTGGGCCTGGTGCGGAGCTTGGGCCGGACTATCGATGTTATCAATCAGACAGTGCACTACATTCCCGTTTATATGGGGAACGCTGTTTATTTGCTGTTCTCTGCTATTTTTCAAGTCAATTTGGCGTAACAAGACAGGGCTTCTTGTATTGCTAATCAGCGGCCTGATTATAACAGGCCCCTTTATCTTAACGTTTGTTTCCGCTCCAAGTGGTGGAGCGTTAGTCGATAGACTCTCTCAAACATCGATCTTGTTTGGAACTAATCTAAAGCCAAATCCTGATCTTAAAGTTTGGGCACATCAGTTCGGCCGCTCATTCGGCGGCTTCCTTTTTTACACCGATGAAAGCCACTGGGGGATCACCACTCCCTCGCCTATTTTTCTAGCTTTCACCGCGTGTCTATTCATGACCGGTGTAGCGTACCTAATCCTGAGACCTCTTAGAACCGCCGCTCCATTTATCCTGATCACAATACTTGTCAGCGTAACACTCGGCAGCGCCATGATCATGAGCCCGCCAAGTTACTACCATTTCTTTGTGGGAATCATGATGGCTCTTGTAGCCGCCGCGATTCCACTGGAGCGGCTCTGGTCATGCGCCACAGTAATTAGTTATCGGCCGATTAGCTACGCGATTAGGGCTCTAGTGATAGCTGCTGTGGTTTTCTTCGCGACAGAGAGTTTCTCTCCGTTCTGGAGGATCACAAATCGGCCGGCATCGTCTAGGGATCCTGCACTCGCGGCGTGGGGTCCTAATATCTACTCAGTTATGGGACGCTGGGTTGGAGACCACCAAAACACCCGATTCTATATCGTTAGACAACCTCGTGGCGGATTCTCCTCTACCGATGGAATCTTTCATTTCTTAGGATTTTACTCAGACCTATCTGATATCATGTACGATCTCGATTCCGATATACCAGTAAAACCTGATGACTCATACGACGAGTTTCAAGTCGTGGTACTTCCTCAACGCGCTCAGGTCATACCCAGCCTAAAGAGCGTCTATCCAAACGGCAAATGGTCACGGCTTGGGTATGGAGTGCTTGAGCAACTAGAGTTTATCGATGTGCTAACGTTGAGCAAGCAAGACGTAAAAGAGGCGTTTGACGCCAAGAGAGTCCCGCCGCAGGTGCCGGGGGTTAGTAGTTTTGTGCTTAGGAAGACGGTGTAATAAGGGGCAGCGTCACATCAAGAGTTGGTTCAATGATTGGTCTACCAATTCCTCTCTCATAAGCCATTTTTCGAGAATACTCTCTCCCTCATCAACTAATTCATATAGCTCATGGGCTATCTCTAAAGCGACCTTAACTAACTGCCTCTTCTCTGCCTTATCTCCTGCTGATTTAAGTTCGTCCATACAGCTCATGGACTCAAGCTCCAGCAAACCGGACCACGACATGTCTAGGTAGAGCTCACAGTTACGTTTAAGATCTAAGTGATTAACCGGTCCTGCATCGCTGATAGTATCATTCCCTGTCGAGCGCTCGGCATCTCTCCGAATCCTCTCCAGAGAGACCATAGCCGCCATCTTCCACATTTTCGTGGACTCCCTCCTAATACGATGACCATGTAGGGCTCTTGCCGCCGAAACAAGGTTGCTCTCCGCTAACATTAAAGTTTCTGCTTGTAGACCTGAATCTTTGCGCGCCGCCTCAAACTGCACGAGTCCCAACAAACCATTAACGAAGGCTGCATCCACCTCATTGCCAATCGACTGGAAGATATTCCTGGCCTCGCTTAGCTTAATTTGGGAATTCTGATACCTCTTGGCCAAGAAAAGCATATGGCCTTCGATTTGAGCGAGCTTTCCTCTGAGATACTCACCTGAGTTACTCGGCAGAATGCCAAGCACTTGGCGCGCTTGTTTGAGAATATTGGAATGCCTGTTCCTTTTAGATTCGCCCCCCAAAGATTCAGCTAAAACCGCGAGCTGTGTCTGCAGACTAATAACCTTAACCTCGAGAGCTTTGGCTTCATCTCCTCTTTTACGATAAAGGCGCTCTAACTTGGAGTAAGTCGCGACAGCTCTCTTATGATCTCCGCGACTGGCATAACTATCAGCCTGGGTTTGTAATGTCCCAGCCTCAAATGTCCACGACTCGATTCTCTTAAAGTGTCCATGCGCCCAATTTCTAAGAGCATCACTCTCATCATGCATTCCAAGCTGTTCGCAATATAGGCTAATAGGCAGGGCGTAAGCTAATCCTCCAGGAAGCGCACGTGAAATGTCGGCCAATCTTTTGACTGCTGCTCTGCTTAAATCTCGTTCTCCTTGAGATATCATTAAATGCAGGCGCGAAATGTGACAGCTAAGACCGCCTAATGGAAAGCCCATTGAATCGCTCACCTTTTCAGCAGCTATCAAAAGTTGATTTGTATTGTAGCTATCACCCTTGGGAATTGAGTTTTCTATGAGCGTAAGGAGCCCTTGGAAAACGGTCGCATTGTCTCCCAAATTTTCAGCCAAGCGAACTGCGTGTTCTATGTATTGAATCCCACGGTCGTGATCATTTCCACTACTCACTTTAAGGAGCGTTTGCGCTAAACGGAGGATCAAATGAGACCGAGCCAGACGACCAACAGCAACTGTTCCATCGACAAGATAGTCGAGTCCATTAATTAGATCACGAGCGCTTGCAGGAATCGCTAGAAAAGTAGCTTCAACTCCTCGAAAAGCCGCCTCGCTTCTCAAAGCTGCCGTGGGCGCGATATCGTTCGCATGCTTGAACAAAGCGCGAGATATCGCGCATCCCTTCGCAACCTTAACGGCCATGATCGATCCTAGCCGCAGGTATGCCTCAGCGGCTCTATGGAGATCCCCGCTACTCTCCAAACGACTACAAAGCGCTGACAATAGGTCGACCGAGTCATCCATCAAAGATCTCGGAAGTACGCCAAAAACAGCGCCAACCGAACATAGCTGTGCTGTAACTAGTACTTCATCAAAATCAGTAGGAGCTTTAGATATCTGTTGGCGCACTTCGCGTTGCGAGAGGGTACGTTGGCCACTCATAAAACCAGCGAGGCTCGCTATAGCTGAAGTGGCCTCGGCTGAATCCATGCTCCGTACAAGGGAGTAGTATCCACCGTCCAGAAGAACTCGCTTCTGGCTTAGTGGAAGATCAAATCGACCTCGCGGGTTTTTCTCGAGCATCGCTCTTATAGCTATCGAAGCTAAGTGCAACTCACCGTTGGCGATATGCTGCTGGATGGTCTGTTCAGGGGTCCTCAACTCTTGAGGAATGATAGTCAAACTATCATTATTAGCTGCGGAAGATGCATTTAATATAGTCGATTTTGCGGCGTTATTATCGAGTGACATATAATCTTCTCCATGTCCCTTGCTTCGATGTTTTGCGAGAGCATCGAATCCTACCCTTGAGCGCATTGTAAATCACGCCTACTAGTTTCCAGCCTGCACCACTATAATTTACGTCCACCTCACATTCGTAAGAGTTATGAACAAAAACTTCAGGTATGTCGCAAAAATAGTTAGGCACGGTAGCCCACTGCTCCTATCGCCATCCTATCGCCCCTTTATCCATCCCCCTCTCAGAGACCGCGCGAAAACTACCTCAGCTTAACCCAAGTAAAATCAGGTGATTACCCAATCTACTCGCCCCGCTCTCTTCGCTCTAGCAACACCATCAAGGCCCAAAACTACGCAACGCCGAAGCTAGCCATGAAGGGATCCCCTTTAACGAGTAAAACCATAGTGACCAAATAAGAATGTAGGTAACTACTCAGCATATTTTGCGGCAATAACGTAGGCCCCTACTAAGGGGCAGCTTTGCGGAGCAACGCGGGGTGGAAATAATAACTACTCACCAGAAAAAAGCACCCCTGACTAGGGACCGCCTTTTCTGGCGACTAGTTACTAAAATTTAAAAATACCTTGCGGCTGTACCGATATACCAGCACACTAGACAAATGAAGTCTTCTGAGGTCCTGGTCTATAAGGGACAAGCTTTTTCGATCGAGTGGTATTTTGAGTTACGGAATAAAAAGGGTACCTATTATGAAAAAGCGCGCTAACACTAAATCTACCTATGAAAAGGAGATGGAGAATCCAAAGTTTCGAAAGCTTTTTGAGAAAGAGTATAGCGAACTTGTGCTCTCTGAACTCATTCTCGCTATGATGGCGGAAGATAACGTTTCCGTCAGAAAACTAGCGAAGCAAATTGGGGTAGCACCTTCTGTCGTTCAAAGCGTTCGTTCTGGGAAACACAAGAATATGACTCTTAAGACCTTTATAAAGATGATAGCAGCACTTGGAGGAGAAATCGCAGTAAAGAGGGGTGGAACCTATGTGCCGCTTAAGATAGCAGCCTAGGGAGACGAGGTAGAACCGCAAAGATGATACGTTGACAACTCATAAAACCTGCGGGGTTTACGATCGCTGAATATGGACTCAGCCGACTACACGCTTTGCACGAGTGAGAAGTATTCCCCGTCTAATAGCTCACTATTACCCACAAATAGTAGTTGAGAGGGGAGATGTGTTGGTAGTAATCTTGGATTTAGCTCAGTCCTGCTGGGCATGACTCCACATCTTTTATTCCCTCCCCCTCTTTTCTCTCGCCGCTCTCTTTGTACAAAAAGGATCCGCCGAGGTTTAAACAAGAGGCCAGCGAGAACGGACAGAGGGGGGATACTAACGGTGCTGCTTATACCTTCCCTCTCGCTGTCATCCCTGGTCTAGTTTTGAAAAAGCTGTTCAGGATTAACGAATTGCTGATTTTTTACAAAGAGTAAAAGAGCGCGGCGAGCCGGAAAAGGGTTTTTACTTCCCCCCCCCCCCCCTCTCTCAGAGACCGCGCGAAAACTACCTCAGCTTAACCCAAGTAAAATCAGGCGATTACCTAATCTACACGCCTCGCTCTCTTCGCTCTAGCAACACCATCAAGGCCGATGTCAGCACCACCGTGAACGCGCCAAACACCTGAATATTTGTCAGTCTCTGGTCAAAGACGAGCCAGGCTATTGGAGCCGCAATCAGCGGCCCAAAACTACGCAGCGCCGAAGCTAACCACGAAGGGATCCCCTTTAATGAGTAAAACCATAGTGACGAACTAAGAACGTAGAATACAAGCACTGTAGCTAAGGCATAACACCATCCAGTAAGCCTCTCTGGAGTTAGTAATAGAAGATTATTTGTGGTGGCCAACATAAAGGGAAGCAGAGCTAGTCCTCCGATTAACTGCGAAAAACCACTCGCGTAAAGCGACCCCAACTTATCTGCGAATCTCCGGGCCGGATGATAAGTCGCGGCGTGTCCTGTCACCGCTATTAGTATCAGGAGATCTCCTAAGATATCCTGCGACAAAGCTATACGCCCACCTGTTGAAAGTAATACCGCGCCTCCGATATGAACACCGAGAAGTGTCAGGTGCTGCAGCGTAGTTTTGTGACCCAGCCAAATTATCTGGATTAGAAGCACGATGTAAGGCTCGATCTTTGTGAGGAACATAGTCTTTGTACTGCTGGTTAGAGTTAAGCAATAACCAAACAGTAGCGAGAGCAGCGCGCAGCGGAAAATTGAGAAGAGCAGAAAACGAATATCAATCGCCTCTTTAAACGCGAGCTTAAGATCGCCTCCTCTTAAGTGAGCGATTCCCAGCAGAGCCACACCGCCAAGGATGAGGGAACAACAGACAACTGAAAGCGGGTCGAGTCTGGCTATCGCCTCCCCCTCAAGGATCCAGCCGATACTAGAGAGCGCTGAGGCTAGGAGTAGAGCTGCTATGCTTAGGGAGAAGGGGGTGGGGGTCATGGGGTGAGAGCAGTCTCATTTGACTCAGCTATTTTCTCTCGGACTGGCCTAAAGAAAAGATTGTCGCGAGTCATAGAAGTTGTACGCTAGCGATCGAAAAGTTTACTGATAACTTCAGCTTTATCTAGCGAGAAATGTCCCGCCAAATCCGAAATAATCGAATTCAAAGTACCCACTCTGAGTTGATCATGCAACGGGACTGTTATGTGATGTTCCCCCGCCAAGCTTGTTGTAACTCTGACGTGACTTCCAGTTTGACGAGTAGTGAAATAGCCGAAGGCCTCCAGCCTCTTAATTAGGTCTTTTCCCGAAATATCTCTCGGTAATCTCATGCCGCTATTATTTCTTCTCTAGCGAAGTGCAGTCGGATCACTTTCGGTTTTTCATTCTCATCGAAGTGGCACTGCACCGCTTCTCGAACGTTTTGATAAAGCGACTTAAGATCATCTGCCTCGGTGAACACACTGTGCCCTAAGGCTCTGGCTGTGTACCCGCCTTCGGGAGCTTCTTCGACTGCGAAAATAATCTCATTCATTCCCGACATTTTATCATGACTACCGATTTCACGCTCTAAAATTTTCTCCTAGCTTGAGACCGCCACCAAAGCCCCGTGTGTGTCGAATAAAATCAAGTGCTTAATAAGCATTTGAAATACATTTCCAATTTATCTCATTACTTAAAGAATTTTCTCATTTATGCCGTTGATCGATCGTGAAGGCCGCCCCTTTTGGCTGCCTGACCTAACTGATTAAATGACGCATAATTTAGTAACATACAAACTCAGGCAGGCTCTTTTAGGAGCCATGTCCGTGCTTGTATCGCTGCTAGCTCTAACATCCCAGGTCTTAGCACAGAACTCTCTTATCGGAGTTGATCCATCTAGCGATGACAGAACTACTTATCTGGTATCTAAAAGAGGTACACAGATTCAGATCTCAAACCTCGGGCGCCGTGAGGATAGAAGCATCTCTGGATACGTAGTTGGCAAGTTCGATAAAGATTCCGATAACACACTTTTAAAAGTAGATCTGCTATCGCAAACGGTGATTAGATTCTCTGCGCGACTCGCTTCGGGTTTAATGACTTCGAACTCTCTTAAGCTTGATGAACCTATTCGTTCACCTACTAAGATAATCACTGGATTCGATATTACAGGAGATGGATTAAGCGATATCGCGATCGTCGATTACTATCGAGGACGGATGCGTTGGCGCATCATCTCGAATCCAACTAAGAAAGATTCGCAGATATCAAGACGCTTTTTTCTGGGATCCGCAGGTGACATCCCATTTTGGTCGAAAGATGCCGACGACTCCCCTCTTATGCTCGCGATTCGACAGAGTAAAGAGCTCCGAAGAGTTCGTATCTTGAGCTTTAAGCCAAGAAACGGTGACTTTGAGATAGCTCGTTACCGCCTGGCACACTCAGATGGCGCAATTCAACCGGCTCGCGTCACTGGCAGTTGGCCCGGAGTAGCGCTCGTCTCTAGATCCTCAAATAACGCTATAATTCCCGGAAAATCAAAACTTTCAAGGATACCCCTCCCGCGCAAGCGGTGTAACGGCAATTCAACTGTAATCGACGGCGCGACTACGGGGACAATCATTTCTCTGGAGGTATGCGCTGGCGGCTCTTATTTTCTTAACTCATCAAGTCGCGAGATAAAAGGAATCAATGATCAGGTCATATCTCAGGGACAACTGCCAAACGAGATCACGGTCTTGTTAGCTGGCGAGGTAGCGTCGGCAACCAGCAACGGATCCTCGATTCCGATCTTCGTTCCGAGACCCGGAGCATTAATCGATGAACCGACCGCTACATCGACCCCAACTACCTCACCAACGGATACTCCAACTAATACACCTTCAAACACTCCAACAAATACGCCAACGATTACCCCCTCTGTTACCCCAACTCCGATCCCATCACCGATAATCTCTTCATCAGATCCGGTATCTCCATCGAGCAGCAATTCAGCAAACCTGCTGGGCTCCGCTATCAGTGGATCCACTGTCCTAATTTACGCGACTAACAACTGTACTGGGGCAGTAGTCGCCTCAGGCTCAAGTGATCTCTTCTCGACCACCGGGATTACGATTGCAGTTAGTAGCGACACCTCCACTACTTTCTCTGCCAGAGCTCAACTAAGCGGAGTTTTATCTCCTTGCGGAAGCTCTACTATCACATACATAGAGGACTCGACCGCCCCTGCTGCTCCAAGTGTAAACTCAGCTTCTCCAGCGGGGCCCGCATCAAACACAACTCCTATGATAATCGGCTCCGCTGAAGCTGGATCTACCGTTACGCTGTTTAGCTCAGCTAACTGCTCAGGCTCGCCGCTTGGATCTGGCAGCGCTTCTGCTTTCTCCTCAACTGGTATCGAGGCTTTCGTTCAATCTGGTGTGAGTACGACGATCTGGGCGCGGGCCTCAGATCAAGCGGGCAATCAGAGCTCCTGCTCTAGTACGAGCGTCACCTATCAACACCTCGCCGCCCAGATGATTAAAGATATAAAGACGACCGGTGGCGATGGCTCTAGCCCTAGAAACTTCCTTTCGCTAGGAAGTCATCTGTATTTTAACGCGTCTGATGGACCACTCGGAAACGAACTCTGGCGCACAGACGGCAGTGCGTCAGGCACGTTTCTATTAGCTGATATTAATCCGTCTGGTAGCTCAAACCCATCTAACCTGACCTTAGCTGATTCATTCTTTTACTTCACTGCCAGTGATGGAACAAACGGTACTGAGTTGTGGATTAGTGACGGAACAGTCCCAGGGACGATGATGCTTAAAGATATCGCGGATGGAGGGGCTAGCTCTAGTCCAGCATCTCTTACTCTAGTGGGCTCAACACTTTACTTCCTAGCTGATGACGCGATTAATGGCCGAGAGCTCTGGAAGAGTGATGGGACCAGCTCCGGTACTGTGATGGTCAAGGATATACTAGTAGGTGCTGGCACACCGGCCACACTCACTATAGCCAGAGTGGTGGGCTCAAAGCTCTTCTTTATAGCTGATGATGGTACCAACGGAGCGGAGCTGTGGGTATCAGATGGAACAGAGAGCGGCACCTACCTCGTTAAAGATATCAATACTACTGCAAATACAGGTGCCACACTCTCTACCTCGGTGATGGTCGCACTCGGATCTCTATTAATTTTTCGCGCCACGGATAGCACTACAGGGGCTGAGTTGTGGGTATCTGATGGAACCTCATCAGGGACCTTCGCGCTAGCGGACATCAATGCTGGGGCTAATAGCTCGACTCCAGCAAGCCTTACTGTAATGGGGAGCTATGTCTACTTCAGCGCCACCGATGGCGGCGCTAACTACGGCACTGAGCTTTTTCGCACAGATGGAACAATCGCTGGCACCGCATTAGCCGCGAATATACGTGGTGGAACATCTAGCTCTAGTCCATCAAATTTTGTTGTAAACAATGACGTTCTCTATCTAAGAGCCACTGATTCATCCGGCGCGGAGCTGTGGAAATTTGATGGCTCCACAGCAACTCTAATTAAAGATATAAACCCTGGATCTGGCAGCTCGACCCCTTCCTCTCTCATTACGATCGGCTCTAAAGTCTTTTTTTCCGCGACCGATGGACTATCGGGGACCGAGATTTATGTCACAGACGGAACTACCGACGGAACACAAATGTTAAAAGACATAAATGTTGGAAGTAGTGGCGCAACGATCGCTAATTTGAGGGCTCTTGGTAGTATCACGGTATTCACTGCGACTGACGCGACCAATGGAAACGAGGTCTGGATATCAGATGGCACCCCGTCTGGGACCCAGATCCTTAAAGATATCTTTCCCGGATCAAACACATCATCGCCGAGTCAATTCTTCAATTGGGGCTCAAAGATGTACTGGCAAGCCAATGACGGAGCGACTGGCCTTGAACTCTGGTCATCAGATGGCACTACATCCGGAACCGTACAGGTAAAAGATATTAATACACTAGCCGGCTCCGCGCCCTCGCAGGTTACCAAACTCGGCTCATCGCTTATCTTCGCCGCTGATGATGGGATAAATGGGCAGGAGCTTTGGAGCACAGATGGCACAACAGCGAACACTACCCTTCTAAAGGATATCAATTCTAATTTGGCGACGGGCTCGTCGATCACACAAGCAGTGCTCTTTGGTTCATCTGTTCTATTCCAAGCTAACGATGGAACAAACGGCGCTGAACTTTGGATTACCGACGGAACAAGCGCGGGGACGATACTTCTTAAGGATATCAATCCAGGATCTGGCAGCTCCGCCCCTCAAAACATCTTTGTTCTAGGAGGTATCGCTTATTTTCAAGCCAACGACGGCACTTCTGGCGCGGAACTATGGAGGACAGACGGAACCACAAACGGTACGTATCTCGCCGCCGACATCGCGACTGGAAGTAGTAGCTCTTCCCCACTTAACTTCAACGCTCTCGGTTCATCACTAATCTTCTCCGCGTCAACTACCACATACGGAAGAGAATTGTGGCGGTTCGACGGATCAAGCGCGAGTATCTTGAAGGATATATACATCGGGACAGGCTCAAGTAGCCCAGCTAGCCTGACAGTTTTGGGCTCTCAGATTCTCTTTAGCGCTACCTCTATATCTGAGGGCTCGGAGTTGTGGATCACTGACGGAACTTCCGTGGGTACTAACTTGCTGAAAGATATTCGCTCAGGCTCCGTAGGATCATCAATAACTGGTCCAATTGTATTTTATAGCAAGTTATTCTTTCGCGCGACTACCACCGCAAACGGCGCTGAGCTCTGGTCAAGCGATGGAACTAGCGGCGGTACCCAGCTATTTATGGATATCAGAGCGGGTGCCGCGAGTTCCACTCCAACTGGCATGACGGTAGTTGGCTCGACTCTTTATCTACAAGCAAACGACGGTACGTATGGCGCTGAGTTGTGGCGTAGCGATGGAACAACAGATGGAACAACTATGGTTAAGGATATTTTCCCGGGGATTGGTGGCTCAGCCCCATCAAATATAACCGCATACGGTTCAAGTATATTTTTCTCAGCTAACGATGGAAGTCGAGATACCGAGATATTTAAATCTGATGGGTCTGCTGCCGGCACGTATTTAGTGCAGGATATTAACACTCAGGGACCATCATCGGTCGGAAATATAAGAGTTCTAGGCAATAAGATCTTATTTACCGCGAATGACGGAATTAATGGGAGTGAGCTTTGGGGGTTGGAGCAATAGGTAGGAGAAGCCATTTTGTGGACAATTATGGTCAATTCCTCGATAGGATTTAGATGTTTTTGGTACTCGTTCTCTTTCTCCTGCACTTATCTCCTGCTCCTCCGCCTCCTCTTCCTCCCTCCTTATCCTAATCCTGAACTTGCACCTATCTCCTCCTGTTCAGATAGGTGAAATAAGCAAAGTTAAATCTCCGTGGCCCTCCGCGACCTCGATGTAGAATTTATTCTAAGATAGTTCTACAGGCTCAAGGGAAGAGGAAACCACAGAGGAACACAGAGGGGGGAATATAATTTAATCGTGGCCTGGCTGACTCTTTGGGTTATAACCTCTGTGATCCTCTGTGTACCTCTGTGGTTTTCTCCCTATCCGTAACATCTAGAATGGAAACACAGAGGAACACAGAGGATCCCAGAGGCTAGGATTAAAGTAGCATCTTTCGGAGCGCGGCGCTCCCGCGCCGCTTAGTGTGGGCTTGCCCTAGGCTTGGTTATCGCTATTCCCCTGTAACAGCTATTCATCGCTCCGTGGCACCCTTACCTAAAAATAGCTTATTTGATGTAAACTCTATTTAGGGATAGACCGTGCAGGTGCAGGATGAAGAGAAGGATTAGGAGAAAAAACTTGTAAGGTCTATTTAGGGATTGATCGGGGGGAGGAGTAGCAAGATCACCTTCTCCACAAACACTCAAGCTCCCCGAGCTCGATATCCTCTATCCGCGGCGGAAATTTTCCACCCATATATCCGTGATACGAAGTAGTCACCTGCGATGGCTGCTTGCACTCTCTGGCTCGCACCCCCCAAACTCGCACATGCTCAACAAAACCTCCGCGATCTAGGTTTGATTTGATATTAACAGCGATACCAACCCGTCCCATATTGCACCGAAAAATATAAACTCGGCGCACCCCTCCTGACATCTCACTCCCGATCGCTACACCTGCGCTACCACCATACGGCATCTCGCAATCACGGATCACGATATCTTCTGACGGCTTGGCTACCATCCTGCCATCTAGATCGCGGCCTGACTTAATCGCGATACAATCATCGCCTGTGTGAAAGGTCGAATTCTCGATCAAAACGCGCTTTGATGAATCAACATCAACTCCGTCGTTATTCACCCGATCACTTGTGACCTTAATACCGCGCACTATCACGTCACTTGAGTACAAAAGATGCACCGCCCAGAACGGGGTCGTTCCTACTGAGATCCCCGCTAATAGAACTCGTTCCGACTCAAAAAATTGAATAAATGATGGTCTTAAAAAACTCCCCTTACCGAAAACCCGCTTCTCAAGAGGAACTCCCGATGCTCCCATCGCCCGCAATTTTTTTTGCGCTTCGGTCTGCTCTAATCGCCAACTGTCGATATCACCATCTCGGCTCCACGAAAGCGACCCCTCACCTGTTAAGGCTACATCGCTTACTTGATACGCATAGATACACGGAGAGTATCCATAAAGGTCAGTCCCCTCCCATCTTGTACGCACTAGGGGGAGGTAGTGTTCGCGGTCTCCGGAAAATTCAAGGTGGCAGTCACGCTCTAAACGCAGCTCAACGTGAGAGCGTAAATTGATCGGCCCATCACTTCTCCACTGACCGGCCGCCAGAGATAAACGCCCGCCGCCTTGCTGACTTAGATCATCGATCTGATCTTGGATCTCTTTACGGGCGTCACCCGATACCGGGTCTAGCAGGCGATCCCTGTCTGGGATACGAGGGCTCTTAATAGAACGAACCACTTTATCAGCCTCCGCAAACCAATGCGGGGGCCGGATCATCTGGACGACTGAGTCAGCTCTAGCGAGAGATCTCGTCCAAAATGCCGCGCCTCCAAGTAAGAGAGCGCCTTTTAAAAAAGCGCGCCTTGAGCTGAGAAAATCATTTTTCAGCGAAGAACTCGACATTACTCAACCGTCCACACCTTGCCACGCTCTGTTAGGAACATCTTGCGCATCTCATCTAAATTAAACCTAAATTCAGCGATATAACCGAAGAGACTCGCGTTAGTAGACGCTACCTTAATATCATAAGTGTCGTTAATCAAACCGTTATCTGTATAGCGTGTGTACTCCTTAGGCGATTCCGGCCTCTCTACATCGATAATTACAACTCCATCACGCCCCCCGCCACGTAACAGTATGTGCGTGCCACGTAAACATTACGCGCGTCGTCCTAATAATGAGCCGTAAGGCGCTCAATTAGAGCCCCTTCCAGAGATATTACCGCTGAGAACATGGCGGATGTGGGATGTATAGCTTGTAATTCATAGAACTCTTACAGGAATAATTAATCGACGTGACTACGCAGCAAATTATGCCGCAATAACGTTAGCCCCTATTAAGGGGCGGCTTTGCGAGGCAACGCGGAGTGGAAATAATCCTAAAAATTAATAGTTTAAACAACGCTTGCAGATTTGCGAGTCTATTTGCGAGTTTCTCGCATCTTTAGATTGGGAGATATTGTGAGCCGCTTAAATCAAGGGCGGGGTGGTATTTGGGGGTGGAGATGGATAGCGGAAAAAGGTTGTTACGGCTGGGCAGATCTGAGTCTCTATCACTTACCGCCATTGGGTCGATCCCTTATTGTCGCCTAAGGGACGAGATCATGAGCTTTTTTAGGTTCCTTTTCATTTCAGCTTCGATAGTTTTCATGCTGATTGATAAAGTAGCCGCGCAGCAGCAGCAATGTCTATTGGTGACCAAAGTAGAGATAGTCCTAGACGGACCTGCCGAACCTAGCCCTGACAATTCCTGCTACCTAGCTAATGGAGTATGCACTGCTCCTCGTGGCTATCAACCTTGCTGCCCTGAAGAGTCGTGCCCGTCTAGTGGTACGATGTGCTACAACCCTAATGCCCAAGATCCACTTAAACCAGGGGTCTCATGTAAGCCAGCACATGAAGGCGTTCCTTCGTGTACCATGTGCGAATGCACTCGCACTGTGTGCATGGCTGCGCCTTGGATCTCTTGCTACTTCGGCGGCCCAAGTGGATGTTGGCGTGGTCCTGCCATAATAGGTTGCGCGGCTTGTCCTGGATGGGGCGGAGTAGTTGCGGCCGGCGCTAACACCGGTGATATCGGATCAGCCGCTGGCGCGGGCTCTGGCGCGGGGGCCGGAAATGGAGATATCTCTGTTGTGACAGGTAGCGGCGCAGGAAGTGGCGGCGGTAGCGGAGCTGGCACGTCTGGGGATGGAACTTCTGGGACCGTTTCGCCTTCAACTAATACCGGCTCAAGCGGGCCAACAGATACATCTGGTGATTCAACGGGCGGAGATTCAGGGACAAATAGCGGAAACACTTCGACCACAACTGGCTCAACCTCCATCACCACAACTACCACCGGTGGCTCAGGAACCAGCGGAAGTGGCACAACTGGAGGTTCTACAGATGGCACAACCTCTGGTACATCAGGAAGCGGGCCAGGTTCAGACACCACTTCATCTGGATCAACCTCTGGTAGTACAACCGGGGGCTCCGCAACTGAAACCACCACTGGAACCGCGTCTGGTAGCGGAACGACATCCACGACTGGCTCCAGCAACACTGGATCTGGAACAACTGATTCGGGAACAACCGGCTCGGGGGTAACCGGCAGCGGTGACACAACCGGCTTCCCCAATTCCAACACCGGGGATCCAACCACCACCGCTTCAACTACTGGTGAAAGCTCAACTGGAGGAAGTGGCTCTACAGTGACCAGCTCAACTGGAGGTGACACGACATCCGGCACCGCATCGGGAACCTCAGACACAACCTCTGGCTCAACAACCACCGGTAGTGGCACCAGCGGCACGACTGACACCACCGGGCCGACCTCATCAGGTTCTGCCTCTACGGGCGACAGTACCACTGACAGCACTAGCACCGGAGACTCAGGCACCGGAGGTTCAGGCACTGGAGGCTCAGGAACCGGTGGCTCAACAACAGGCTCCTCCACCACTACCACAACTGGGGGCGGTTCAGGCTCCACTACAGGTGGCGATCCGAGCTCGCAGATGTTCCCTGATGATCAACCTCTTGTAATCTTTACTACTCGCGAATACTTCCGCGGCAACTTAGATGGCTTAGCGGGAGCTACGATTCTGTGCCGAAAAGCCGCGGCTAGCGCCAACTTGGATGGTACATGGTACCCGATCTTAGCCAGCAGCGCGTGGGACGCGCGAAATATTACTGGAATAGCCTCACTGTCAGCTCCTATTTACAACACTGGTGGTGAGCTTATCGCGCCGAATAAACGAGCTCTCTGGTTAAATGTCTTAAACAATCCGCCCCGTTTTGATCAGTTCGGAGTTAAGATTGACGGAGGTCCGGCTTTTACCGGCATCGGCACAAATGGCCTTAGACGCAGTGTGTTGCCGATCGATTCGTGCGATGACTGGCAAACAACAAGCCCGATCGCCACCTCATCTGTCGGATCACCAACTAAACAGGATTCCTCTTGGTATAACAGTGGAAAATCACAATGCGATGATATGAAGCACATCTACTGTATCGGTGATGCCACGCGTCCTCCAACAAATCCCGATAGTTCCGGTGGCACCACCACCGGCGGGTCAACCTCAACAGGTGGCTCTGGTACCACTGGTTCAGGCAGCTCGGGATCCGGAACGACTGGCAGCAGCACTGGGACAACGAGTGGGACTACAGGAGGCAGTGGCAGCACAGGAGGCGCTAGCGCCACCACAGGAGGTAGTAGCACGACTACCGCAAGCACAACATCTGGCACCACAAGCGGCCCAACAAGCGGCACTACAACCGGCAACTCAACCGGTACCGGTGGTACCACTACAGGCACCACGACAGGTACCACGACCGGCGGATCTGTTACCTCCGGCACAACATCAGGAACCTCACCAAGCACCACTGGCTCCACCACAACAGGTTCGTCGATTCTTCCGCCTACTAATCCAACCGGGGGTACTCCAGCAAATAATCCGATAACGCTCGTATTAGAGGGGGTATATGATAACGGCGATCAAACCTACACCGCTTACTTCTCTTACTCCAACTCAACAACGAGCGAGATAAAGATCCCTATCGGCAAGAACGGCTCGACTGTTAATACGATCGCTGGCGGCTCGGAGATAATTGGACATCCAACCACTTTCAAATCAGGGATATACAGGGGAGTTGTGCGGATAAGCCTCAAATCAGATCAGACCGTAACCTGGACGGTTGCCCCAAATGATACAAAAAGTGTGTCAGTTTCCGCCACAAGCTCAAGTCCAAAATTAGCGCGCCTGACCCCACTCTATGAATGCAACAACGATAGTGTGGCGATCCTAGGCTACTTAAACTCGAATGAATTCGATATCTACCTCCCTGTTGGCAACTCCAACGGATTTAGTCCAGGCGCTGTTGATCGCTCGCAACCGAATAGATTCTTCTCGGGATTAAATAAGGGGGCCTTCTATGTACCAGCAGAAGAAGGTTTAACTTGGCGGCTATCGGGAACAAGTGTAACGGTGTCGAAGACTAAACCATCCTGCGCTTGCCCAGAGACTAGTAACAAAGTAGTGCGTGATGGTGTGCTGTCATTAGCCGAAGATCTATTCGCCGTTGGCTACGAGACATCAACCAAGTTGAAGCGCGCCTCTGGCGCCCGCATGAGTCACCGCGATCCTCAGATCAGGAATCGCTCTAAGGTACTACTCGCGAGAGCTCAAGGTCGCTGGGCTCAGCTCTTAGCTGAGTTGCGTTCGCTACTCGACAAGGGACTCCCAAGTGTAACCTTAAGTTGCCCTGTTGCTCCGATGGGGTGTACTACCGTGGACGATGGATATCTGATACAGCAGATCCGCGAGCGTTATTACAGAGCGCTGATTATGATCCGTCGCCAGGCGGCTCGTGCTGGAATGCTCGAAAGCAGCGACACACGCAAGTACCAGACGATCTCGACCCGCGCTTCATCCTGCGCGGCGAAAGCGTTTGACTCGTTAAACACTGTGCAACGGTTCAGAACTGATTGCTCGAAGCTATCGAGTAAACCGATCGTGACTCAATCTCTATTGCCCGCGGGAGCCGGAGGTTCAAATTAAGTGCTGCGCTTTCTTAAGGCGATGATTGTCACCGTCAGCCGCGTATGGGAGCTAGACCTGCGCTCCCTCGCTCTCTTCAGGGTAGGGCTCGGCCTCTTAGTAATCGCCGATCTATACCTCAGATATCAGCCGGAGTTCTTTCAAGCTTTCCACACCGACGCCGGAGTCTTATCACGAAGCTTTCTCATCGACTCGGTCGGCGACGCCTGGCGCCTCACCCCGCACCTGATGACCGGAACATCAGCGGGAATGACGGCCCTGTTTATCATTGAAGCTATCTGTGGATTGCTCCTGGTAATCGGCTGGCATACACGCGCCATGACTGCCGCGTGTTGGCTACTAACATTGGGCCTGCAAAATAGAAATCCGATGGTCATACAGGGTGGCGATGTGTTCTTTCGCATGTTGCTCATAATAGGTTTCTTTCTTCCGTTGGGGGCTCGCTATTCGATCGATCGTCTTCTACAACCCGATACTGATGAGAGTAATAAAAAAGCCGATGAGACCAGCAACCTATTCGCTTCCGCGGCTGGACTTCTGCTCTCGGTTCAAGTAGTGAGCGTTTATTTCTTTTCAGGGTGGATTAAGTACCACGATCCGTCGTGGCAAACCGGACTCGGAGTGTACTACTCACTCGCCACTTATCAATTCGCAAGCGAGCTCGGAATACGGATATCAAAGTGGCGTGAGTTAATGTTTGTATCGAACTGGCTAGTTTTAGCGCTCGAGATAATCGCCCCTCTCTTTGTATTTTTTCCCCCGAGGAGTTTTCCGCGCATTCGTTCTATTACAGTATTTGTATTCATGGGATTTCACATCTCAATTGTCGCCCTTATGTTCGTTGGGCTCTTTCCCTGGATTAGCATAGTGGCATGGATGCCGCTTATTCCCTCGTGGTTCTGGGATCGCCTCTGCAAATTAATTCCCGCCCCTAATTGGGAGCATTTCTCCATTTACTACCGCGACAAAAAAGATATCTGTCATAGATTAGCCGTCTACACATCTCGCTTCTTCGGAATACCCCGCAGCCAATTAATCGTGGGCGGATCAACGGGAAGCACCGATACCGAGGCTCCAAGTAACTGCATCTACGCCTTCGACTCAGCGACCGGCAAGTTCTACGCCGGAGCTGAGCTTGCTTCCAATCTACTAAAGCGAAGAAGCGCTAACTGGTCCGAAGTTCCCATCCTTAAACTCTTTACGATTCCACTTGAGCGAACCTACACGCTAGTTGCCTCCTCTCTGGCTTGGATCATGAGAACCCGCCTCAGACCACTCCTTGTGCTATCATTTCGCGACACCCGATACATGTACGGAAGATCCGTATTGGCGCAGCTTATCTGTCTGGTCGGACTTTATGTTATTACTCTTTTTAATTTGGCCAGCCTCCCGCAGCTCAAATATTCGCCCTGGGTTATGCGCAACGATTGGGCGCACCTGCTAGGACTCGACCAAAACTGGGCGATGTTCTCTAGGCCATTTGTTGACGATGGCTGGTTTGTTTTTCCAGGCAAATTAGCCGACAGCAGCGATATAGATGTATTCCGCGATGGGGCTCCAGTTACCTTTGAGCCACCTAAGCTAGTAGCCGCGACCTTCAAGGGGGATCGGTGGCGAAAGTATATGACAAATATATGGGCCTCTCGTGGTGAGAAGCACAGGCTTCCTTTCGGCCGCTATCTCTGTCGCACATGGAATTCAACTCACGCGGAGGCTCGCAGACTTGAGACATTCGAGATGGTTTATATGCGCCAAGACACTCGTCCAGATGGAACGAAGCAGCCGGCCACACCGGTCAAGATCTGGCGCCACGAGTGTTTTGACGGAATGTTGAAGAAGTGGGGAAAAAATTAAGACGCGGTTTGGCTCGTAGTTAAGCCCATTTTTTAATGGAAACCGGTAGGTGTGCAAATCCCACGCCATGTATTTAGGGGAAATATACACGATCTATTCGATCGTCTCTCATCCGGCATCATATAATAAGAGCTGATTGCCTTAGGGAAGGCCGGCAAAACCCTCCCTACTGCGAAAGCGGATCTTGAGCTGCTCTTCGAGTTTTCGAGA
>JBIKWQ010000115.1:0-5048 GCA_044356215.1 Bdellovibrionota bacterium
GTACACAGATAAAATCCCATAATTGCCCATAAATTGGCCGTTCTCTGTGTCCTCTGCGTCCTCTGTGGTGATAAAAAACTGCGGCGCCCTAGTGCCCTATTTTGTCGCTGGCTCGGCTGTTCTAAAACAGGTCACTGAAGATCTATAAAACAAAGAGAACGGCGAGAGCAACGAGAGATGAAAAGATAAGATTAGATCCCCTCCCTCTTTTTCTCTCTGCTCTCTTTGTTAACTCCCCCCTACCGTATCACCCCACAAGCAATCCGCGCTCCCCCTCCACCTAGCAGGGCTGGGGTATCAGAATAGTTATCACCTCCGGCGTGAATCATCACGCTTCTGTTTAGAATATCCCTCAGCTTTACACCGTGAAGGACAGCCTCCTTGGTGGCGCTCCCGTCAGCGGCGACCTCAAGTTTTGGGAGATCCCCCATGTGGCCACCACCGTGCGGACCAGCGTGTTTTCCACTGTGGCTCGGATCATAATGCGGCCCGGCCGCCTGCGCCGCTACCATCACTCCATCTTTCTCTTTAGGTCCACAATCAGGATTCTCGTGTATATGAAATCCATGGTCTCCAGCACTAAGGCCAGTTAAATTAGGAGCTATCTTTAAACCCTTCTCACTATCAGAGAAAGTTATCGTTCCGATTGAAGCCCCTATCCCCTGCGGTGTCACAGTATTTACAGTCACCTTAAGGGTATCAAGAGCGCTCGCCTGATTTAGCGAAACGCAGAGAGAAACCCCAGCGCAAACAAACGCCGCGAACTTGGCGAAAGATGAAATGTGGTGATTAAAAATCATATCTTTATCCTATTTACTTATCTGCAACCAGAGACCTTAACACATACGGCAAGATGCCGCCGTGATTAAAGTACTCTACCTCAATCGGTGTATCGACCCTAAGCTTTACAACTATCTCTGAAACAGACCCATCGGCACGCTTGACCACAAGAGTCAGATCTTGTCCCGGCCTGATCCCCGCCTCAACCCCGCGCAGCTCAAACTCCTCATTGCCTACGAGAGCGTGCGTCTTAGCCGACTCACCGTTTTTAAATTGGCACGGAAGAACCCCCATGCCTATGAGATTGCTTCTGTGAATTCGCTCGAAGCTCTCAGCGACCACAGCTTTTACCCCTAAAAGCATCGTTCCCTTAGCGGCCCAATCACGCGAGCTTCCTGTGCCGTACTCCTGTCCTGCGAAGACTATGAGCGGCGTCTTACTTTCGCTGTACTTAACAGAAGCGTCGTAGATGCTTAAGCGTTCGCCACTTGGTTGATGGACCGTTACACCCCCCTCAACTCCAGGAACCATAAGGTTCTTGATCCGCACGTTGGCGAATGTTCCACGCACCATAACATCGTGCGAGCCACGACGCGCTCCGTAACTGTTAAAGTCTTCAAATGCTACTCCGCGGCCAATCAGATATCTACCAGCAGGAGAGTCCTTCTTAATCGCTCCTGCTGGGCTGATATGATCTGTTGTTACTGAATCACCAAATATCGCCAAAGCCCTCGCTCCTTTAATTCCAGAGCGCGCCTGAGGAGTTAATCCGAAACCATCGAAATACGGCGGTTCCTGAATATAAGTAGAGCTCTTATCCCACTCATAGACCACCCCGATACTCGACGGCACCTTGTCCCACAACGGATTCTCCGCGGCTACATCACCGTAGAGCTTGCGATACATCGATGCATCAAACGCCTGAGGGATTAACGCCTGAATCTCCTCAGCGCTTGGCCAGATCTCTTTTAGCATAACGGGCTTGCCAGTACTGTCCGTTCCGATAGGTTCTGTGGCGAGATCGACCGTGACGCTTCCAGCTAAGGCGTAAGCAACAACAAGCGGTGGGCTCATCAAGAAATTAGCTTTGATATTCTGATGCACCCGCGCTTCAAAGTTTCTATTGCCTGAGAGAACGGCGGCGCCAACGATATCGTTCTTAGTGATGCACTCCTCAACATGAGCGTCTAACGGCCCAGAGTTTCCGATACACGTCGTGCATCCGTATCCGACTACCTGAAACCCTAGAGTATCGAGATAGCTCTGAAGCCCCGTCTTACTTAGGTATTCAGTAACAGCTCTAGATCCTGGAGCCAAAGATGTCTTCACAAAAGGCTTAACTCGCAAACCTCGCTCAACAGCTTTCTTCGCTAACAACCCCGCCGCCAACATAACACTCGGGTTCGATGTATTTGTGCAGGAAGTTATCGCCGCGATAAAGACCTCGCCGTTCCCAACCTTGATATCGATATTCGAGCCATCCGCGCTGCCGACTCCTGTGCTTGGAACAGAAACGGAGTAGCTCGCTGCTACATCTGAAACGCTTTTTCCGTAGCCACCATCTGCCACCGACTTAGTTAAAGAATCGGTGAATGTGGCTTTTACTTTATCGAGATCGATCTTGTCCTGCGGGCGTTTTGGCCCGGCGATATTTGGCTTAACGCTCGCTAGATCAAGCTCGATAACCTCTGAGTATTCACAAGCACCCTCTTTCGGAATACCGAAGAGCCCCTGAGCTTTGTAATAATTTCTAAACGTATCAACCTGCTCTCTTGTTCTGCCGGTAGCTGTTAAATAGTCACAGGTGCGCTCATCAACTGGGAAGAATCCCATTGTGGCACCGTATTCCGGAGCCATATTGGCGATCGTGGCGCGATCGGTAACCGGTATCGACTCAGCTCCCTCGCCAAAGAACTCAACGAACTTACCAACTACTTTTGCTTTTCTAAGCACGTTTGTTACGTGCAGAACTAGATCTGTGGCCGTGACTCCAGCAGCTAATTTACCACGCATGTGAAAGCCAACCACATCAGGAGTCAGAAAGTATACCGGCTGACCCAACATCGCGGCCTCCGCCTCAATGCCACCTACTCCCCAACCAACAACTCCTAAGCCGTTAATCATCGTGGTATGCGAGTCAGTTCCTACCAATGTGTCTGGGAAATACACGCCGTCGCGACTTAAAACTCCCTGCGCCAGATACTCTAAGTTTACCTGATGACAGATACCGAACCCTGGAGGCACCACGCTAAAAGAAGTAAAGGCCTGCTTGCACCACTTTAAGAATTGATACCGCGAGTGATTGCGCTCGAACTCCGTCTCCATGTTTAGTTGCAGAGCGTCGTTACGATTTGAGTAATCGACCTGCACTGAGTGATCGATCACCAGATCAACTGGGACCAGTGGCTCAATTATTCCTGGCTCATTGCCGAGTCGCTTAACCGCCGCGCGCATCGCGGCGAGATCAACTCCTAACGGCACACCGGTAAAATCCTGGAGCAGCACGCGCGCAACTACAAAAGGGATCTCATTTTCACGGGCTCCGCGAGCATTCCAGGCGGCTAGCTCACGTATGTTACGCTCCTCAACCTTTTGGCCATCACAGTTTCGCAAAACTGACTCAAGAACGATCCGGATCGAGACCGGCAGCTTTGATATCGGCCCCAGCCCAGCCTTCTCTAAGGCGGGAAGAGAATAAAATTTAGCCTTAGCTCCGCTACCGGTGGTGAATTCTTGCAGTGTCGAAAATAGGTTGTGGCTCATAAATTTACCCGGATCCCTTCGTTAAAGATCTAGTCGCGTCATTATACTCCGCCCCGCGATTGTCTGATAGACCTTTGCGGGGTAGTATCAGCAAACGAAGGGGCGTCGCAGTTCTTTTTCACCACAGAGGACGCAGAGGACACAGAGAGTAGGCCATTTTGTGGGCAATTATGTAGTTTTCTCTGTGTCCTCTGCGTCCTCTGTGGTAAAACTTCTTCACTAATTATCCCAGCAGCTTACCAAAAACACCGCGAATCCCTACCAAACGGATGGACACCAACCAGATCCTCTTCTTAATCGCCGTTTTAAATCTAGGTGGCGACCTATTTAACATCGTCCGCTTCCGGGGCCACATCCCGCGATGGATTCTGCCGACTAACATCTTGGCTTTAGCCATCTGTTTTGGGGGCTGGCTCTGGTTTAGACCACATATAGGGGCGATATCAATCTTCATACTCGTCATTTACGTGGGATTAATTAAGCTAAAAAGTCGATCAGGACGCGGATTCCGGGTTGGCCCTGCGCTTTTCACTAAACTTTTAATAGCACTTAACCTCTGTGGATACGGTTACCAGCTCTATATCGGGGCGGTTGACGACGCCGTAATGATGGTTGAGGCCGGAGCCCTTTTTAGCCCTCTCATTGAGCGCGGGGAGTGGTGGCGCTTTGTATCCGCTCAGTTCCTTCACTGGGGAGTAGCGCACCTAGCGCTAAACATGTTTGGGCTCTGGTTTCTGGGGCCAGTTGTAGAGCGGGCGCTTGGGGCCATGCGTTTTGTTATAGCATATCTCCTCTCTGGAACGTGCGGTATGATTATAGCCTGGGTGATCGCGACCTACGGCCCTGATCCACGGGCGATTATCCTGCTTGGTGCGTCGGCTAGTGTTCTTGGGCTAGTCGGGCTGCAGATCGCAATTGCTCTACGGGTGTATCGAAGCTCTGGCAGTCTGGCGGCGAAAGCTCAAGCCTCAGCGATGATGCAGATAGTGGTGCTGCAGATTATCTTTGATTGGATGGTGCCCGAGGTAAGCTCCACGGCACATCTAGGAGGAGCGGCGACTGGGGTTTTGTTGGGGTTTTTGTTGCGGAGGGGGTGAGATAGGCGCCAGAGCCGCATCTGATGTGATGGCATTCTCATAAGCAAACTCTGGGGCAATATCGGCGCCACTTTCCCAGGTGAGAATTTTGATCTCTGGGTGAATTGAAAACCTCTTAAAATTTTCAATGTCTTTTAAAGGCTCAAAAACCTTACCGTTTAACGAATTTTGAAGATCAATTATTCCTACTTTCCCATCTCTGAAAGTAAGACTAATTTTGTATCCGTCAACGTATTCCGCGTTCTCAATATCCCATTTCATAGTTTACTCGAGCGGTTTACTGGCATGTTTTCATTGTAAAATGTTATCTGAGTTTGTGCCACCAATTATGTCACAGGTTCGAATCCCCCCCCCTCTTTGGTGATTTGATGTTTAATAAAGGGTGGCGGCCTCCTTCGCGCTTGCGCG
>JBIKWQ010000064.1:0-19443 GCA_044356215.1 Bdellovibrionota bacterium
CTATGGAGGCCAAGCCCACCTTCGCACTGACGCGCTATGGAGGCCAAGCCCACCTTCGCACTGACGCGCTATGGAGGCCAAGCCCACCTTCGCACTGACGCGCTATGGAGGCCAAGCCCACCTTCGCACTGACGCGCTATGGAGGCCAAGCCCACCTTCGCGCTGGCGTGATACGGCGGCCGAGGGGCCTCCTTCGCGCTTGCGCGCTACGGCGGCCTTCGCAGTATTGCTTATGGCGGAGAGAGGGGGATTCGAACCCCCGATAGGGGATTAGCCTATACACGCTTTCCAAGCGTGCGCCTTCAGCCACTCGGCCATCTCTCCGTAAGGGTATAATAGTAACAATCAAATTTTTAGTTGTTGCGCAGACTCCTGACTTGCGCCAGTTCGTCTCACCCCTTAGCACGTCGTTGCCGACGATAAACTAAGTGGCGGAAGGGAAGGGATTCGAACCCCCGATACCGTTTCCGGTATTCCGGTTTTCAAGACCGGCGCCATCAACCACTCGGCCACCCTTCCGCGAAACAGAAGTGTGAGGGTACCGAGATCCCGTGTGGGAATCAATGGCTTAGGTAGGATTTAGGGCAGAAAACCGAGCGCTGCCGGTCCTGCAAGAGGGCTCACCCCACATAAAATCATCCAATTTACCCCCGCACCTATAAGTTATGACCTGGGCTGCCTTGCTAAAGTTTACAGATTTGGTACCCTTGCCAACTCACGCGCGCTCTTAGCTCAGCTGGATAGAGCATCTGACTACGAATCAGAAGGTCGGTGGTTCGAATCCTCCAGAGCGCGCCATTTACGATGGATTTACTGGTTTCTGGTGGTCCGCAGTAACTTTGAGGCGCATAGTTCACACCCTTTTTAGGGCTGCCATATGCGCCGATCCCATACGCGGAGAGATGGCCGAGTGGCTGAAGGCGGCGGTTTGCTAAATCGTTATACGGCCCAAAAGCTGTATCGGGGGTTCGAATCCCCCTCTCTCCGCCACCCTTTATTAAACAACAAATCACCAAAGGGCGAATCCCCGCCTTGGCCGCCGTAGCGCGTAAGCGCGAAGGAGGCTCCTTGGCCGCCGTAGCACGTAAGTGCGAAGGCGGCTCTCCGCCACCCTTTATTAAACAACAAATCACCAAAGGGCGAATCCCCGCCCCTGGCCGCCGTAGCACGCAAGCGCGAAGGTGGCCTTGGCCTCCGTAGCACGTAAGTGCGAAGGAGGCCGCCACCCTTTATTAAACAACAAATCACCAAAGGGGGATTCGAACTCTCTCGAGCGACCAAAAACCCCCATTTCCCCCATATTTTCTCGAAAAAACCGCGCTACTATCAGATATCAATTCAGCGTTAAGTCTAGGCCAAAATCGCCTGAGATAAATCTCCGTGAAGAACTCCATAACACCGATGTCTTATCAAGAAGCGGTTTTTTAGCTCATAAAATCAACATGTTAACCGTGGCAAGAGTGCTCCAATCTCCGCGCTTATCAATCTGCGTCCTTTTGCCAGATCCTCCTTTTTAACGCCCCAGATGTAAAATTACACAAACCGCTCTTCCCTATTTCGTAAAATCTGACACCGATTTGAAGGTAGGTTTCGTGTCGAGTAAAACTCACGTCACATCAAAGATGAGTCCGATAATGATCGACACTCTCTCTTTGAGTTGCGGTGGTAGTGGCTAAATATCTTCATATCATGAGGTATCAGCGATTCTGCTGACCTGACTGAGTGAAGAGCGATTTCGGGGGAGAAAAAGCTCTATGCGAACTTTGGCTGTGTACTTTGAGTTGGGTGAATTAACTGAGGTCATCTTCAATGATGGCACAAGAACTGAGTCTCGCGTCTCAGTACGTGGAAAGACCGGTGGACCATTTCGCACAGCAGGATCATTTCAGTGGACCTCGGCTGTAAAAGCGCTGGCTCTGCTCCTCGTAAAAACCTGCGCCACTCCATCGGACGCTCTACTTCGTGGATTCGCCAACTCGCTCGCCGCTAGCTTGGATTACGCGATATCAAAGCAACCTCTTTGGCTAATAGAGATGCTTGAATCGCTGTGTTCCCAATTGAGTGAGTCCAACCTGCAAAACCAGCAGGCGGCCTAAAGCTTTTTATGGTCACGGCCGCCAGACTTGACACTGGCGCGTTGTAGGATAAGAGTGACTCATCACCATATGAGCATCACTCCTGAATTCGTTAATTACTTAATGCGCGAGGCTCTGGCCGAGGCTGACCTCGCGGCTAAAAGTAATGAGGTGCCAGTTGGTGCTATCATTGCTCACGGTGAAAAAATTATTGGGCGCGGCCACAACTCAACTGAGTCCGCTAACACAGTTGTCTCGCACGCCGAGATACACGCCATCACTATGGCTTCCAGATCGCTTGGCAACTGGAGACTCTCTGAATGTGTTTTATGCGTTACCTTAGAACCGTGCACGATGTGCCTGGGAGCTATTAGGCTTGCGCGTATACCGACACTTATATTTGGCGCCGGGGACTCCAAACAGGGCGCGGTTGGATCGCTATATGACCTAAGTCAAGATGAGCGCATGGGGAGAGGCCTGCGGGTGATATCCGGCATAAACGCGACGGAGTGCGAGGAGAGACTAGAAACTTTTTTCGCCTGCCGACGGAAATAATCGGAAGCTGCGGCTCTGTTGATTTCTACGAATGCTCTTTGTGCCGCCCCTGATTTAGAGTCTAAATCTGTCGTTTATAGATCGTTTATGGCCTACCTTCCGATCGATTCATCAGTTCTAACATAATTTTATTATGCTCGAGATTGACTAAGGGTTTCGCAGTGCGTATCACGAAGAGGAAGATCTCGGAAGAATTCGCTCCTTAAATTTGGGAGCGTACAGGAAAAATCACAAGGTTAAACCATGACAATAGAAACGAAGGCTGCACCTAGCATGGCTGATGCGATGCAAGCGAAGCATTAGCTTAGCTAAAGGAACGCCGCGTGACCTATTTAAAAAAATGAAACACGGACAAATCACTGTTGGAGAGCTAATTAACAAGGATACGTTACCCTGTGACCAGCAGTTGGTTATAGATCGTGCTTGGCGAGATATCACAAAATCTTACGCACCACATGGCAATGGTCACGTCGCGGCGGCTTTTAGCGAATTTGACTCAACGGAAATATTCTCCGGCGTCAACACAAATACCGAGAACAGAGGGGCTTTCTGCGCCGAACGTGGGGCTGTTAGCGCCTAGGGGGCCAAGCGTGGCGTAGTGGAATCTGAAGTTCACGGAACTTTAGCGATCGTATACAGGTCAAGAAAGGTACTACTCTCACCAAATCACAATAAACCGACAGGCAATCAGTTTCTTACTCCGTGTGGTACGTGCCTCACTTTTTTAAGCTCTATGTTCGGGCCACTATCTCTCACAATTCTGATGAATGATGGAGAACCCACCCAACGAGCGACACTGCGAGATCTATATCCTCTAGCTACTGTAAGCGACTTAGCGGCGGAGTTCGCAGTGAGCTCTACATCAACCAGAGATCCAACTTCTCACAAAATACTCAAAGACCTATCGTCATGCGCTGAGTTTACGTCCAATCTGGCCTACCCGATTGCAGAGGAGGAATTCTCTAAAATATCAAAGCAACTGAAACACGAGATACCTCGATCCTCAATATTTGGCCATGAAGACCTCAAAATCGCCGCGGCAAAGCTATGCTTAGATCCCTCTAACAACGAGGCTTTATCCTTCGTACACCGCTCAAATCAAACAGGATCCACGCACTCGATACAGGCGCTGTGCCAATCCGCCGATGCCAATCGAATTAAACACCCGAAAAGGGTAATTGGTCTAATGATTTCCATCCACTCCTCAAACGCAACTGACCGGTATCAGTTCTTCACCGGACCAGAGCGACAAAGGATCTTTGATATCGCGCAACTGACTGGATACGACCTTCCTGTTTTCATCTCTCTTAATGACCAAGGGTATCTTGCCTCTACGATATCTAAACTGTGTCCTCAGTTTAGCAGCCCACTTCAGTCAAAAAGCGCTGCTGCTAATATAGAGCTTTACCGCCGGGCATCCCTTTTACGTTTGCCTTCAAAATAACCAGGCGGTACCCTCCAACCATGCGCCCATATTTAGTTGGCATCGCCGGTGGAACAGCTAGTGGCAAGACCACAATAGCCCATAAACTTGTCGACACAGCAGGACCGAACAAAGCCGACATAGTTGAACTGGACAGATACTACAGAGCTCAAGATCACATCGAGCTGGCTGCGCGCCACTCTCTTAATTACGACCACCCAAATGCCCTCGAATTCGAGCTATTAATCGAGCATCTAAAGATGCTCAGAAACGGTGATGCCGTTGGCACTCCTGTATACGACTTTGCCACTCATACCCGGCTAAAGGGCCAGACTATTCGTGTAGAGCCCAAGCCAATAATATTTTTTGAGGGAATACTTACCCTTTGCGTGCCTAAACTTCGATAGCTATTCGACACAACTATATTTGTTGATGCCCCTGATGATATTAGGTTAACCAGACGAATTGAACGCGATATACGCGAACGTGCCCGTACCAGGGAGAGCGCGATAGAGCAGTGGAACGCCACGGTGCAACCTATGTATCAGCAATTCTGCGAGCCATCACGAGCTTTCGCGGAAATGGAGCTAGATGGAACTAGGTTTAACGACGATCAGCTGCGAACTCTTTTAGATGAGCTAATCAAGAGAACTAGTCCGGAAGCTGTTTTGGCTTAGCCCCCTACTTCACCCCTCCAAACGCAGCGAAGCACGAGTTTTTGTGTAGTAACTCGACATGCCTAAAACCGACTTTCCTTAGAAGATCAAGTTGGTAAGTCACCGGACGAGGAGAGTCCTCTCGGTCAATGTAAGCAAAGACCTTATCTCTATACTTTTTACCGCCAAGCTGCTCTAGATAGTCGCCGTAGCGAACCAACTATCGCAGCCTGAGTAATAAGCTCCATCGCCAAAGGTGCGTCCATAGTGGCGCTTTGTCCGGTTTCTAGATTAGAGAATCGCTCTACATCTTTATCAAAACGCTCGCGGATCTCGTCGATAGTTGATTTTTATTTAATGGTGTGGTCATAGGAGGGTTTAGCTGATTAATAATTTATGCTGGCCCATTATTAACAGCTACCGTTGCGATCGCGTGCTTGTAGTCTCTATCCCTCGCTTGCTTCGTCGCCCGCTGGAGAAGCTCACCAGTTATACCACCGCCTCGAGATGCAGGACTAACAACGTAAGCAAACCTAACAAAACTAGCTGGACGGAAGTTCTCCTCACCATTTGGTAGCTTACTCACAAACTCTTTTAATGAGCTAAACCAGTCTCGTGGTGATCACATTCACCTCTTCCTAATAAACATCTTTCGCGGTATAGATTTATCCATGCGTACTGCAAAGCTTATTATCCTCTTCGCCGTATCTATCATCCTGCCGTTTTTCACAGAAAGCATCTCGCCGGCAGTGTCTGAGAACAATCCTCCCGCTTCATCTGACACCAAAAAGCCCTTCACCGTCGGCATGGTCGTCCCGCTCTCTGGACCACTTGCCTTCTTCGGTCAGGATTACATGCGCGCCTACGAGATAGCTCTAGCTAACCGACCTGAGCTAGCGAACCTGTTCTCAATTCGCTGGGAGGACTCAGCCTATAATCCGCGCCAGGCGATATCAGCGTTTAACAAACTCCTCCTAGTGGATAGCGCTGATCTTATATTTAGCTTTGGCGGACCGATGTTAAACGCGCTAGCGCCGCTTGCCGAGGCTCGCAAAGTTCCTTTTTACGCCTCTGAATCGGAGAAGAGCGACTGTGAGGGGAGAAAATTCTGCGTGTTATTTCGCAATGAGCGACGTGAATGGGGAGAAGCAACCTGGTATGCCCTACGCAAAAGAGGCTTGAAAAATATAGCTATCGTTAAGAATCAGAATCAGTTCATGAATTCATTTGTGAACGGGATTATTGAAACTAAGCGCGCTGATGAATCGGTATCTATACTTATTGATGTTCCCCCCGGGACAGCCGATCTAAGGACCGAGGTGCTAAAGCTACGCGACACAAAGTTTGACGCGATAGGTGTCTACCTACTACCCGACTCCCACCACGGATTTATAAACGCCCTAAGATCGATCCCCAAGCGGCCCCTTCTTTTCGGAGTCGAAGAGTTAATGCACCCAGAAAACAACCGCGGAAACGAGGATCTAGTTGAGGGCGCTTTAGTAATCGCTCCGTGGGTATCACCACAGTACAAGGAGCTCTTTGAGTCAAAACACGGAAGCTCGGCTGGGTTCTTTTGCACAGCCGCGGTGTATGATTTCTTTAGTCTATTGGCTGACACCATTAAGGCAGATCCAGCCGCGCGAGGGCTCGATCTAATCTCTTCGATGCGGTTTTCCGGAACCCGCAAGGGAGTATCTGGGGAATATTTCGTAAAGGTATCTGATACCGGTGTGACATCTTACAGTTTTCCGATAGGAATATACCGCCAGGGCTCACCGGTGGTTCAGGATGATGTGTTTCATGGGGGTAGGTAGGGGGAGCTAAGACTCTTGGCCTGGTGGCAAATTGCCATTAGGACACCTTATAGGATTGCTAGCGAGCTAGAAATCACCGTGACTTAATCGCTCATATCACGACGATCCTCTAGGAGACCGCCGCATCTCTAAGATCCTCTTTTGCTCCTCTGGTGTGAACAGGCTCATAACTTCTTCGCCATCGCGCAGGATGTGTCCACCAAGCGCTATGTGAACGCCCTCATGCTTCATAGCTGCCAGCCGACCCCATGCATATCCAAGATTGAAGGGAGCATCCGTGACCAAAGATGCCGTGTCAGCCAATGGCAAGCGCGAGCCGGTGACTAGTATTATCTTACTTCTAATCCGCTCCCGTAGTGTTTTCACCACCTCGCCCATTTTGAAGAGTCCCATAGTTAGGAGAACTTTTCGCGTGGGGGCTTTCCGGATTCTCTCCGCTACAGCGTCAATCTCTGACTCGCTAAGATCGCGGCTATCTTTTGGCGAGACAGAGAAGAAGTTCACCTTTTGATTAAGATGTAAATGTTGGAAGTATTCCTTGACGGCTGATGATGCCCTCGGCTCCAGCCCATCTAAACCATCCGCCTGAAAGTCGATAGTACCACCCGCGGATACCATCGTCAGTTCTTTGAATTCGCCCCAGTATGAGGCGCTCGGCTCTGTAGGCGTAAAGGTTGTCGCGTTGGTATCCTTAATTACCTTTCCGGCTCGTATCAACTTACCACCCATGCAAACCGCGGCACCATTAGGGATGCCGCTATCGAGTGCGGCCAGCGACGCGCCGAGATTAAATGGGCCGTCGGAATTTGTAAAAGCAATTGGGGTTAAAGCTCCAGTAAAAACCACCCTCACGGAACCTTCTAATGCTTTAAAACCTTTGTCGCCGACTAACAAAGCCGCGATATCGGGCATCGCATATGTTCCAGTCGTTACCACAGAGGCTGCCTCTATATTTGCGCTAACAACCTCGTCGATAATAGCCGATTTATCGTCAGGATTTAATTGTCGACTATCTTTTTGCGCGGCCTGTACCTAATAGACAGGACGGTTCAATCGAACAAGCCTGAGATGATCAGGTATAACCGAGAGCACCGCGCCACACTTTGCTGTATCATTTTGGGGATCCCACTGCGAGTCAATGGTTCCGCCGCTTATGATGAAATTGACCGCATTAGCCTTGCTTTGCCAGCCGCTGAATGGCTCGATGTTATTCTTAATTATCGAAGGGTGCATACCTCATCGCTCTCCACGTATAAACAAAAGTTCACTATAGCGATGATCTCACAAGCGCCGTTCTTAAGCGACATCATGCTGCAGAAAACTCATTTGACACGTAAAACCAATAGGTTATTATGTCGACGTCTTTCGACAACATATGATAGCAGACCTTCTACAAAACTTTGGACTTTCCCCTGAGGTGGCTTCGACCTACGCCGAGCTTATTCAGCGTGGTCCGCTGTCGGCGCAGCAACTGAGCGATCGACTGGGATTGCCTCGCACAACTATCTACGGCTATCTCTCTGAGCTGCTCCAGCGCGGATTAGTATCAAGAGAGGAGAATTCATCAAGATCCGTCTTCGCTCCACTTAATCCAGGAAAACTGCTGGGCGTAATTGAAGACACCCGCGCGACCCTGAGAACGCAGGAAGATGGATTTGCGAAAATTATTCGTGAGTTTGAGAATAGTCGCGGAGGCGATCTACCGCAGTATCCGATCATCCAGCACTATCGCGGCAAGAAGCAGATTGAGCAGATGTTGTATGCTCTCCAACCAGAGTGGCGTCGAAGCTATGAGCGTCTCGGTATGTTCACCATGTGGGGATACCAAGACCACACCTTCGTAGAGCAATATAGTAGATGGCACACTCATGCTTGGCAGACGAGATCAAGCGATGAAGAGATTCGCTTATTCTCTAACCGAGAGGGGGCATCCCAGCAAAAGAACGCTAAGATTGAGCGACGTGAGATACGAGTATTGCCGAACAACGCTGAACTAACTACCAGTCTATGGATCCATGGCGATTACATAGTGCTCGCGATGACTCGAAGCAAACCGCATTATGCGGTTGTCGTTGTCGATCCTATATTAAGCGCTAATATGCGCCTAGTATTCCAGCTACTGTGGGCCGCGACCGCCACACCACGATCTTCTCGAAAAAAACGGAAGACGTAGACAAATCAAGAGCCCTAGGCTAATTATATAGGGCTCCAAACGCACCCTAATGGCACCGCAACTTGGTCAATTTTGGTCGCACATACAAAGAGCAACGCAAATACAGTAGCTAAATTATTTAGTTACACCCTCCGGAGAGGTGGCCGAGTGGCTGAAGGCGCCTGATTCGAAATCAGGTATACCGGAAACGGTATCGGGGGTTCGAATCCCTTCCTCTCCGCCAAATACTTTAAACCACAACCCCCGGCTCCCTATCAGCCAACACTCGCTCTTTATTCTCTGTCGCGGCGGCACTAATAGCAGCCACAGATGGGCGCCTAAACAAATTGTACTTAACGATGGCGTACATCGCACGCACTCCATCTTTCCAGCCTATCTTCTTACCCTCTTCATAAGTGCGACCGTAATACGATATTCCCACCTCGTATATCCGGCACCTAAGCGCCGCTACTTTAGCGGTGATCTCAGGCTCAAAACCAAAGCGCGACTCCTCAATCTCAATCGACTGAATAATCTCGCGCTTAAACATCTTATAGCACGTCTCCATATCGGTCAGGTTTAAGTTGGAGAACATGTTAGAGGCCAGGGTTAGTATGTAATTACCAACGCGATGCCAGAAGTAAACAACTCGATGTGGACGATCACTGATAAAGCGTGAGCCAAAAACAACATCCGCTTTACCAAGCTCTATCGGCTCTAATAATCTGCCGTATTCCTGGGGATCGTACTCAAGATCCGCATCCTGAACTACAACCACATCGCCAGTGACATGCTTGAAGCCCGTTCTTAATGCCGCTCCTTTCCCTTGATTAACCTCGTGGTAGACTATCTTATCAACCTGCGGGGCGATCTGAGACTTCAGCACATCACGCGTTCCATCAGTCGAACAATCATCAACTATGACGATCTCTTTGTTGGGGATCGGTGAGTTCTTAACGGCTATAACGATATCCTGAATCGTGTGTCGCTCGTTGTAGCAGGGGATTACGATGGAGAGCTTCATGCGTTTTTACCTAAAATTAACGTGGTTATTGTTCGTTAACCAATCAAGGTATAGCAACTGGCGTGTATTTAGCAACTTGGCACAATCCAAAAAAGAGCCCTGACTTTTAGGCCCCCCAGACACCTAAAAAAGTACCTTCAGGGCTCACTATTAACCACAAGTAGTAAAATTTCTTGGATTTAACTCAGTTCTACCATGCAGGGCCCCACATCTTCTATACTCCCCCCCCCCTCTTTTCTCTCGCCGCTCTCTTTGTACAAAAATTAAACAAAGAGGCCAGCGAGAAGGGACAGAGGGTGGGGGATGCTGACGGAGCAGCTTTTACCTTCTCCTAAGTGTAATACCCGATCTCGTTGTGAAAAAGCTGTTCTGGATTAACTAATTGCTCATTTTTTACAAAGAGTAAGAGAGATCGGCGAGCCGGAAAAGGGGGTTGCCTACTTGTCATCCTGAACACTCTCTGTGAAGACTTACCTACCAGGATGTGGGTAATAGTCAGCTTCAGACGTGGACTTTTTGCCCTTCAAAAATTTCCCCTAACTACCCGTTTTTTCAGAATGTTCTTGATTGATTACCCCTTGAACTAGCCCCCTCTATGTCCTATCCTCTGGGAATGGAAAATCAAGACAATTCAAACCCAGTTTCTAGCTCAGTTAATCCAATTACAATCGAGTCAGAGATGCGCCAATCGTACCTCGATTACGCCATGAGCGTAATCGTCGGGCGCGCCCTACCCGATGTTCGTGATGGACTAAAGCCGGTACAGCGCCGCGTGCTTTACGCGATGCTAAACGAGGGGCTGGTCTCAAACCGCAAGCACAGCAAGTGCGCGGGAGTTGTCGGCGAGGTTCTTAAGAGATACCACCCACACGGTGATATGCCAGTGTACGAAGCACTTGTGCGCTTGGCTCAACCGTGGAACCTGCGCTACACACTGATCGATGGACAGGGAAACTTCGGATCAATCGACGGCGATCCTCCTGCCGCTTACCGTTACACAGAGTGCCGAATGACAAACCTCGCGGAGAAGCTCCTCGAGGATATTGATAAAGAGACCGTTGATTTTGCCCCGAACTTTGATGATTCAACCCAGGAGCCGATAGTTCTCCCGTCGGTTATCCCGAACCTCCTGGTAAACGGAGCGAATGGTATCGCCGTGGGAATGGCGACACACATCCCGCCTCACAACTTAACTGAGGTTATTAACGGCGCGTTGGCTCTAATAGCGAACCCAAATACATCACTCAACGAGCTTCTGCAATTAATCCCAGGGCCTGATTTTCCAACAGGTGGAATCATCTACGGACGAGGGGCGATCATCAGCGCGTACTCGAATGGACGTGGAATTATCCAGGTTCGAGCCAAGACTCATTTTGAGAAGTTAAAAACAAAGAGCCGCGAGGCTGACATCATCGTTGTTGATGAGATCCCGTATCAACTAAACAAGGCGAGGCTGATTGAGAAGATAGCCGAGCTTGTAAACGATAAGCAGATCGAAGGGATATCGAAGCTTCGCGACGAGAGCGATCGAACTGGAATGAGGATCGTCGTCGAGCTTAAGCGCGATGCTACTCCAGAGGTCGTATTAAATCAGCTCTACAAGTTAACACCGATGCAATCAAGTTTCGGTATCGTTAACTTGGCGATCGTTGATGGCAAGCCTGTTGTATGCTCATTAATTGACCTACTAACACACTTCTTAAACCACCGCCGCGATGTAGTAACACGCCGCACAGAGTTTGAGCTTAAGAAAGCCAAGGAGCGGATGCACCTCTTAGAGGGATTCAGGATAGCGCTCCTAAACCTAGACGAAGTGATCAAGCTTATTAGAGCGGCGAGCACTCCAAAGGACGCTAAGGACGAGTTGATTACTCGCTTTAGCCTCTCATCAACTCAGGCACAGGCGATCCTAGATCTACGACTCCAAAAGCTAACTGGAATGGAGCGCTTAGCGATCGAGCAGGAGTACGAAGAGTTAGCGAAGCGCATCGAAGAGCTACTAAGCATCCTTGCTGACGCTAAGAAAGTTGATGCTATCATCACAGCTGAGCTAACAGATGTGCGCGACAGATACGGAGACGCTCGCCGCACAGAGATCGTTGACGATGGTGCCGAGATCGATATGCACGATCTGATCGAAGACGAAGAGATGGTTGTGACAGTAAGCCATACCGGTTACATCAAGAGAACCTCAGTGTCTGAGTACCGCGAGCAGAAACGTGGCGGCAAAGGTATCATCGGGGCGACATCAGATGATGGTGACTTTGTTGAGAACCTCTTTGTCGCGTCAACTTTGGCGGACCTCTTAGTATTTACCAGTTTAGGCCGACTCTACTGGCTTAAGGTCTACGAGATACCAGAGTCGGGACGCACTTCACGCGGACGGGCTCTGGTAAATCTCCTAGAGATGAAAGAGGACGAGAAGCTCTGCGCTATCTTGCCGGTTCGTGAATGGACTGAGAACAGCCACGTTGTACTTGCTACCAAAGCAGGAGTTATTAAGAAGACAGCCCTCGAGGAGTTCTCTCGCTCACGTCGTGGCGGAATCATGGCGTGCACGCTGGATGAAGGCGATACGGTTATCAGCGCCGCTATTACCCAAGAGGGCGACGATATAATCCTTGCCACTAGCGATGGAATGGCGATCCGCTTTAAAGAGGATCAGGTGCGACCGATGGGCCGCGCGGCTCGTGGAGTTACAGGTATCCGCTTTGAGGGCGACGATAAGGTTGTGGGCTTAGCTGTTATTCCTAAGGCCATAGCGGATGCTCCAGAGGGCAGCGAAGACCTAACGCTACTTACGGTATGTGAAAACGGATTCGGTAAGCGCACGCTTGTTTCTGAGTACCGCGCGCAGAACCGTGGCGGAAAGGGCTTGATTGATATTCAAACAGAGGGACGTAACGGCCCTGTGATCGAGTCGCTCGCCGTAAATGGCGAGTCCGGCTTGATGCTAATCACCTCAGGAGGAAAGATTATCCGCACCTTGGCTCGTAACGTATCAGTGATCGGACGCAACACACGTGGTGTGAAGCTGATAGATCTAGAGCAG
The DNA here is from genome assembly GCA_044356215.1 of Bdellovibrionota bacterium. Lineage (GTDB taxonomy): Bacteria > Bdellovibrionota_C > UBA2361 > UBA2361 > OMII01 > OMII01. Next base: position 12,752 of record JBIKWQ010000064.1, read on the forward strand.
GACGAGAAGGTTGTGGCGGTCTCACCCGCCCCAGTAGACTCTAACAGCAACTCAGAAGCTTCAGATGAGCAGGCTCTTGAAGCGACGCCAGAGAGCTCGACTGAGTCAGATAAGTAACAGCTAAGAGCTGACCTCACATATGGTACCCAACGCCAACAACCACCCTAAGAAGATCTCAGTTATCGGACTAGGTGCTTGGGGGTCTAGTCTTGCACTTTACTGCGCCAGACAGGGGCATGATGTGCTTGGATGGCACAGAGACGAATCCCATCTGGCCGCCATTCGGCTGAGTAAGAATCTTTCGATCACCAAAACATACGCGGCCTCACTTCCAGATAGCCTAAAAGTCACATCAGACCTCTCACTCTGTCGTGGAAGAGACCTTACGATTGTGGCGCTCCCCGCTTCGGCGTGGTCAGGTGTCATTCCAGCTCTCATGCCTCTCTCAAGTGGAATCGTGGTTAGCGCCACAAAGGGGCTTGAAAAGAGCTCAAATACAACGCCACTTACTTGGGCAAATGAGGCGCTAAAACTATCGCCGGAGCGCCTGTGCGTCATATCAGGACCTAGCTTCGCCAAGGATCTCGCCGAAAGAACTCCAGTAACATTGGTCTCGGCGTCCTCCGATCTGAATACCGCCAAAGAGGTCGCGACGATTTTGGCTAGCGAGACCCTCAGGCTCTATCCATCAAACGATCCTCTGGGGGTTGAGTTAGGTGGGATTTTAAAGAACGTTATCGCCTTAGCGGTTGGTATGTCTGACGCCCTTGGGTATGGACCATCAACTCGCGCCGCCCTAATTACCAGAGGACTGGCTGAGATGACTCGACTAGCGGTCGCTCTTGGCGCGCAGCGTCAAACCCTAGCCGGTCTCTCAGGGCTGGGAGATCTTGTGATGACATCGACCGATGATCAGAGTCGAAATCGCGTTGTTGGGTTAAGACTGGGGCGAGGTGAAGCTCTCAATGAGATCTTGTCATCCCTAGGAGCCACCGCTGAGGGAGTATCGAGCGCCGAGCTGGTCGAGACGATCGCCAAAAGCAGATCAGTAGACGCGCCGATCGTAAGCTTAGTGGTTAAGGTTCTTAAAGGTCAGATCGCCCCCAAAGATCTGGCGCATACATTGATGACCAGACCGATACGCGAAGAGTTTTAGGCCCCCACGTCCGAGATACGCTCAAAAACTGAATCAGCCAAAGCCACTCCGCGGCTAGTCAAACTAATACGACCATCACTTTGAGACACGAACCCATCTGTCGTTAATTCGTTAATGACGCCCTGGAGATGACTTGGGATCGCTACTCCGAATCTCTCTATAAATTCACTTTCAGATACACCGATTGCTCGGCGCATACCTAAATAGAAAAACTCGAAGTATAGTGCGTTTATGTTGAGTTCCTCGCGCCAAGCAACTACCGCCTTTTCGGCGCCCAAGCCGGCTATGTAGCTTGCTGGTAAGGCTATATTGCTCCATCTAAGAGCGGAGCCGAGAAACACACAAGTAGCGCTCTCAGATTCAGAGCTGTAGTGACCCAGATAGCTATGAGCACCGGCTCCTATCCCCAAATAATCTCCCCCACTCCAGTAGGCTAGATTATGAATGCTCTCACGTTCCGGCTTGGAGTAGTTGCTGATCTCATAACGTTGAAATCCGGCGTCTCGCAGGAAGACTGGTATCATATCGAGCATCTTAGACACACGAGAATCCGCTGGCATTTTAAGAAAACCACGCTCCTGCCTCTGATAAAACGGGGTGCCTGGCTCAATGGTTAATGAGTAAGTTGACAAGTGATTAATCGGCAGCGATACAGCGGCGCGGAGATCCTTCTCTAGAGCCGACACGCTTTGATCGGGCAGTCCATAGATTATATCTACACTTAAGTTATCTAATCCAACCGCGATCGATGTATCGACTGCTTTAGTAATATCATCCGGATTATGATCACGCCCTAAAAAGTTTAACGCCTTGGCGTTAAAGCTTTGAACGCCGAAGCTCAATCTGTTTACTCCCCCCTGCTTGAAACCAGATAATTTTTCTCTGGCCGCGTCGTTAGGATTGGCCTCAAGAGTTATCTCAGCCCCAGAGACTATTCCAAAACTATTATTAATTTCCCCTATAATTCGCGAGATGCTCGCGTCTGATAGGATTGAGGGCGTTCCACCCCCAAAGAAAACGGTCTTAACCTGGCGACCGGTAAAACTGGGGTCATGTCTGTAAAGAGCTAATTCCTTGAGTAACGTATTTACGTATTCATCCTCGGGAACTTTCGCTACGGCATAGGTATTAAAGTCACAATAAGGACACTTGCGCGCGCAGAACGGCACATGAACGTAAACTGAGAAATGGTCAGTACTCGCTCTCACCCAATTCTAACGTTTGCTAGCTTTGCGACGAGCCTTGCGCTGCGCCTCAAGCTTAGATCGCTCATCGCCCTGAATGGCAGATTGGCCGGAGTCATCAGCTCCGCTCTCGGAGGTAACATCACTTCCGTGAACCATCTTCATCTGCCGCTGACGCTCCTCATGACGCGCGCGCTCCTGTTCGATGTGTTTAATCACCTCTTCTACTGGTGGCACATCGTGGTAGCAAAGCCTTCGAATAACGCTCTCTTTTAACTCCAGAAGCATCTGCTGAAAGAGGACAAACCCTTCTTTTTGGTACTCATGAAGCGGATTCTTCTGACCATAACCGCGTAGTCCGATCCCTTCACGTAGGTGATCCATCTCTTGCAGATGGTGGCGCCAGAAGTAATCTACCGCCTCTAATAGAGTGTCTTGCTCGATCAACTCAAAACCAACCGCTGCGTCTCCATCTAAGCTGCCGCGATTAAGCTGCGGAGCCACACCTATCTCACGTAGCCCGCGAAGTTTCTCTGATTGAGCGTCTACGTGTCCTTGATAAAAGGATCTAGCCGCTGAGCGGAGCGCGTCAAATATCGCTTGATGCGAAAGTTCTATATCAGATTTGAACTCAAACTTCTGACCAAAAAGGTACTCGTAGCGCTCGGCTAATTCACCAATCGACCACTCTACCGGTTTAACTCGCTCATCACACTTATCTACGATCGCCGCCTCTATAAGATCATCGATCATCTCGAGGATCTCCTCGCGAATCGCCTCATTTCTGAGGACTCGGCTGCGCAGATTATAGATTACCTGTCTCTGCTTGTTCATCACGTCATCGTATTCAGTAACGTGCTTGCGGCTGTCAAAGTGCATACCCTCGACACGCTTCTGAGCTGTCTCAATGGTTCGGCTCATCAATGAGTGATCAAGGGCCATCCCCTCTTCCCAACCCATACGTAGCATTAACTGCTGGAGCCTCTCCCCCTGGAAACGCACCATTAGATCATCTTCTAGCGATATATAAAACCGAGATTCTCCTGGATCACCTTGGCGACCAGCGCGACCACGGAGCTGATTATCGATTCTACGTGACTCGTGACGCTCCGTACCCATCACAACGAGACCACCCGCCTCCACTACTCTGGCGTGCTCCTCGTCGCACTGCTCTTTAAACCGCGCTAACGCCGCCTGATAATTAGGATCGACTGGATCGCGAGTACCGCACTCCTCAGCGGCCATGAAATCAGGGTTTCCTCCAAGAAGGATGTCTGTTCCGCGTCCAGCCATGTTGGTTGATATCGTAACCGCTCCGAAGCGCCCAGCCTGCGCGATAATCTCCGCCTCGCGTTGATGATGCTTGGCGTTTAAGACGTTGTGCGCTATCCCCTTCTCTTTAAGTAGCTTTGATAGCATCTCGCTCTGATCGATACTGATAGTTCCTACCAGTATCGGCTGACCCTTGGCGTGCACCTCCTCGATATCGGCCAACACAGCCGCGTATTTCTCACGCCGTGTACGATAAACAACATCCACATGATCCCTGCGCACCATGCGACGGTTTGTTGGGATTACTGAGACCTCAAGGCTATATATCTGCTTAAACTCACCAGCCTCTGTATCCGCTGTGCCGGTCATTCCACCTAACTTCTCATACATACGGAAGTAGTTCTGAAATGTAATAGAGGCCATCGTCTGGTTCTCTCTCTGAACCGGAACTCCCTCCTTAGCCTCGATCGCTTGATGCAGGCCATTTGACCAACGCCTTCCTGGCATGAGCCTTCCAGTGAATTCATCAACGATAACGATCTGACCACCCTGAACTACATAATCCACGTCGCGTTGAAACGATGTATAGGCACGTAGGCCCTGTGTCACATGGTGCAACAGCTCGATATTTGAAGGGTCGTAGAGATTCGTGACGCCAAGTAGCCGCTCAGTTTTTTGAATACCGACATCTGTTAAAGAAGGCTGCTTTGAACGGAGATCCATCTCAAAATCAACATCCTTGGTAAGATGTGGGATAATCGAATTAACGCTAAGGTAGGTCTCAGTCGACTCCTCTGACGGACCTGAGATAATTAGAGGGGTACGCGCCTCATCGATTAAGATCGAATCAACCTCATCAACTATCGCGAAATAATGCCCGCGCTGAACCATCTCGGCGGCGGAGAACTTCATATTATCGCGGAGATAATCGAAGCCAAACTCATTGTTCTGACCGTACGTTATATCCGCCTGGTATGCCTCTTTCTTCTCCTCGTCGCTCATTCCGTGATAAACGCAGCCAACGGTGAGACCTAGAAACTTGTGGATCCGCCCCATCCACTCAGCGTCACGCTTTGCGAGGTAATCGTTTACCGTTACAACGTGAACCCCTTTGCCGGTTAGCGCGTTAAGATAAGACGGCAGAGTGGCTACAAGGGTCTTACCTTCTCCGGTTCTCATCTCGGCTATCATCTTATGGTGCAATATAGCGCCTCCGATTAACTGCACATCGAAGTGACGCATACCTAGAACTCTGCGCGACGCCTCACGCACGACGGCGAACGCATCTGGCAAGATATCATCTAAATGCTCACCTTGAGCCAAGCGCTCCTTTAGCTTAGCTGTCTGCCCAGAAAGCTCTTCATCACTCATCGGCTGGTAGTGGCGCTCTAGAGCGTTAATCTTTAAAACTACCGGCTTCAGGCCCTTTAGTATCCGATCGTTACGAGTTCCAAATATCTTCTTAGCTAGGTAAACAAACATGGCGAAACAATCCTAAGACACGACCGCTAAAGCGGGGATTAACCCCTCAGGCTCTCAGTTCAGACGGGAAAATACACCCTAACAGGAGAGCGGCTTAAGTATATGCGGCTTAGCTAAAAAGAGCGAGATATGAAGCTAAATACAGGAATTGCCGGGACTAATATCTGTCAAAAAAGCGGATTAAGGCGGGATTAAGCAATCTAGACACTATTACCTGTCTAATAAGCCCGGCTCCCCAAGGAGCTGCCCGGTGAGCCTCACTTGACCCCTCATTAAAAAGAGCACCTGGAGAACTCCGAATCCGCCCGGCCCCCCAGATCGCTCCCAATATAAAAGAGGCGGCACAAGCTAGGAGCGGTCGCGCCGATATAGCATCCCTCACACCCAGAGGATTATAAAAATCATCGACTTTGCGGTAAACCTCATCCCTTAACTGCCCAAGATGCTGGCCTAGATCGTGGCCGGTCTTCCGGATCTCTCGTCGTAGAAGTTCATTTTCCGCCGTGTGATCCTCTCGTGCAGTAGCCATAAGCAAAAATTCCTACATCCAATCAAAACCTTCTCTTAAGGCTTGAAACGTCCTTTCGGAATCCTCTTTTGCCTCCTTAAGATTTCTCAAGCCCCAATAGGCGAAAAGAGACCCCAAGGTCACAGAAAACAAAGCGACGGTTCCATAAGCAGCCCACAGAGGCATAGCGAACCAGGGCCCGGCGAGAAGGTGCGCTAACATGAACGCCAAAAGAAGGATAGCGGCAAGCGCCACGGCGCCTCCTGCTGAGATAAGCATCAGGGCTCGTCTTGTCTTATCCCCCTCTGCTCGCGCCTCAGTTTTGATTAGCTGGGCCTCCTGGCGCATCAACTTCCTAGCATCGTCGAGCACCTCCTTTAAAAGAGGTGTAACGGTTGATTCTAATTCTTCCCTCAGCGACTCTATCATCTTCTCTGGCCCCCTACCTGCGAGCTGCCCTTACAAGACTCCCAAGAGCTAGGCCTGCTATCAAACATACACCAAGGGACCTAAGTGGATGGCGTCTTACCACGCCACGTAAATTTTGCGTGACTTCCTCCTGGATCATGTACTGGCCGGTTGAATCCAGCGCACTTGAGACACGTTCCAATGCACTCTTTGCTAAACTATCCTCACGTGGAGCGCGCTCTTTGACGATATTCGCCGCCGCTCGCATCTTAGCTCCGATAAGATTAAGCGCCTTGTCTAGGTACTGACCAGCCGAGTGCGCTTGCGCCTCGTCTTGTAATTGAGCCGGATTAGGCCCCTGATTAGTTGATGATTGCCCCGGAATAAATGACGTTGCCTGCTCCATAACTCTAAGCTCCTTTAGGACTAATACGGTTTAACTGCCTGGCGAACGAATTTACAGGCTTATTGAGTTGTAATTGAATGACTAAGCTTAGGGAGGAGCGGCAAAACCTCGCTTACGTGATGTTTTGTTGGAAACGGCGCGTTCGCGCCTTTTAGGGAAGGCCGGCAAAACCTACCCGTAGCGAGAAAGTGGAGGTTGAGTTGATATTCGATTTTCGAGATGGGAAAAAACCGCACCAGACTACGCCAAGGCTACGTCTGGTCCGACAAAAGCCTC
>JBIKWQ010000053.1:0-24577 GCA_044356215.1 Bdellovibrionota bacterium
ATAGCGCCTAGCCCAAAACCTACCACCTGTGTAACCAGGTTGATAACGCGGGACAGCACGAGCTACCGAGGAGTTAAAATCCCGCATAAAGTGAGCCCTATTGGCGTTAGGAAACATCGCAGCTTCCTGGGTGTGGGTTCCCTCAATAGATAATCCGTACAGACTAACCCCATAGCGGGTCGAGTAACGCGCCGCATAACCAAGGATCGCGTGCTCTAGCTCCCCGTTATTAACAAACCAGAGCTCAGAGTTCCTAGCCCGCGTGGTCAGGAAAGACGCGATCTCCCTACATTCTATTCTTGCGTGGTAGCCCATAAATAATACACACATAGCTCAGCCGGCCTCGTGGCCGAGCTTTCCATGTATTATTCGATATAGTAGAGCGAGAAGTTTCGCGGCTCTTGTCCGAGCCAAGCATAGCTGTTTCTACACCGCTACTCGGCCAGTGTGAACTTGCCCTGCCTTAGCTGGAATACGCTCTCCTGCTGTGGCGAAGAGCCACCTTCATTAAATGAGAATGTCTGACTAACCCCGATTAAACCCTTAGTATGCGCTATGCAGTCTCTCACCGCTACCGGCCTAGCTCCAACTTTCTTGGAACAAAGCGCGATGAGTTTTACACTGTCATATCCTGTAGCAACAAACCAAGACAGAGTGAGGGGCTTATTGAACTTCTTAGCATATGAGCCGGAAAGCTCCACCATCTTATCTCCTTTGGGATCTCCCATTTGGCTCTGATATATCCCGTCGAATACAGCCGGCACTTGCTTTACATGCTCCTCTGAAATCACGTCGGAAGATATTACTGGAACCGATGGATTTTGATGCCTTAGCTGAGAATAGAACGGGACGATATTATCGCCTACTGGAGAGTAAATATGGAGTACTGTCCTGTGAGAGCCATTAGGGCTCCAATTCAGAGAGGTGGGGTATCTGAAAAAGCTACCTGCGCGAAAAGCGCCTGGCATAAGAGCAGAACTAAAAATGAACTACATGACCTCATAGAACAACATAACATTAGCACAATAGAATACCTCGTTAGCCCCTATCAAGGTGCAGATTTGCGCAGCAAAACGGGGTGGAGATTTAATTAATTATTGTCGGCGCGTCTGACATCAACAATCCACGCAATGCAAGCCCTAGCGCCAATCTAAAAGAAACTCCCTTGGATTCAATGTGGGCGTTTGACGCCTGTATAACCGTTTTATAACACATCTGGTTATCTTTTAACTCCAGACCTGCGTGGAATAGAACTGCCTGCCTAGCCTCAAATTGAGTCAACATCTGCTCTACCGTCGGTAGCCAGACGAAACAGGAACGCAGCTCTTCAGGGGACATTCCCTGAGGATCTACTAGAATTGCTATTGGGTGCTTACCATCTCGGTCTGCGACCTCATCCCCGATCTCGGGATTCCAACAGAGGCCTGCCGCCTCCAAATCATGCGCTACGTAGATAAATTGGTCGGGGGTAATTACAGCTTTGCTCATGCTCATATCCCTTTGAAGGAGAATCGTCACTTCATAGCTGGCACTAAACAATTCAGCGCTAACTTTACTGAGAAGATAAACCTCTGTTACAACTCGAGAAATCGTCACGTAAACAATAAGTTTCCGTAACTTCTCTTATGAAATAGGGTCGTCCTCCTGTAGATCTTTTGATGCGGGTAAAACTGCAAGAGACTCAGAGAGTTTCTAAAATTAGTCACTCTTATCTTCCGCAATGAGCAGAACGAGCTGATACGCGATTAGAGCTATGCAAGATAAAAATAGAGCCAATTTGTAGAACGTCACTATCAAGACTCCTAGGATAAAACCCAGCAGCGATGCCTTTTCGCCGTTCTCTCTGACATAGGAACGCACCTCTTCCAGCCGATCCTTAAAATAGCTCTGCCACTCAGCCTTGGTCCTGCGCCTGATCGATACAAGCAAAGTGTTGAACATACAGATATCTCTCTACACTACTATCTCTACACTACTCCTGGTGATGACGAGGCGGAGGTAACTTTAGTCGCGGAATTATTACCCTCGGTTGTAAAAGCTCACAATAGTTGATCCTTTCCAAGAGTGATCTCCATCACTATACTATCGCTTAGAAGAGACGTATAGCCTGAGCAAAAAACTTCCTAACGGAAGAATCTGGAGATTAGTATGAAAAGATATCTTGTATTAACATCAACCTTAATCGCCGCATCCTTTGCATCACCTGCTTTCGCTGCCGATGCGGCGAAGGGCCAGGCGCTCTACAGCCAGAGGTGCGCTATGTGCCACGGAGATAAGGGAGCCGGAGATGGGGCTCTAGCAGCGACGATGCCCGAGGGGCAGAAGCCGCGAAATCTCGCGGCTGGTCAAAACAAGTTCGCAACAGATGATGCCAAACTCAAAGAACTCATCAAAAAGGGGGGCGCTGCCGTAGGTCTTAGCGTTCTAATGCCAGCTCAGGCCGATCTTTCGGATGAGCAGTTGGGCGATGTAGTGGCATTTTTAAACTCTCTAAAGAAATAGGGATTGAATTCCATAGGGGACGCTCTTCTCAGAGCGTCCCCAGTTAAAATGGCATGACTCAATGACCAGCGCGGAACCGTCTCACTACGCAAACGTAAAGGATGCAAGAAACATCGCTGACGCCTTCTGGAAGCGCGTGGCCCGCGAACCAGATACAGTTATATATCGCTACGCCCTAGCCTCGTCCGCATCTTCAGCTAGGATATGGAAAGAGGAAACTTACCGAGAAGCTGGGGTCAAGATTGCTCGCCTGGCTCATTACCTCAAGGCAAAAGGTGTTGGTGCTGGTACAACTGTCGCGATTCTCTCTAACACACGAACCGAATGGATGTTGGCTGATATGGCGGCTCAGACACTCGGGGCTATCGTTGTGAGTGTATATCAGTCTCTTACCGCGGCTGAGGCTGGATTTATCTTATATGACTCGAAGTCATCGTTTATATTTATTGAGAACGAAGAGCAAGCCCGCAAGATAGATTGGCTAAAGACAAACCCCTGTCCTATACCTGAGCGTGAAGATATACCGGCGTCAAATGAAAGACTCAACTTTTCAACCATAGTCGCGTTCGAAAACATTTCCACACTAAGTGGAATTGATGTCGTGAGAGAAATCGTTGAGAACAGTGTGCTTCCCTCCTCACCACCAGCTACTCCCGCTGAGATTGATCGCTCTTCGGTCGCATCATACGTGTATACGTCTGGTACGACCGGTCCCCCTAAAGGAGTTATCCAAACTCACGGAAATCATCTTACCAACGTTGAACAAGCAGCTATAAGCGGCGTATTCGCTGGAGATGGCTCTCTGTTTCTGTACCTACCTCTAGCTCACTCGTTCGCACGCTTGATCTATTACATTGGATATCTAACATCTAGCTCATTGGTGCTGCCCGCGATTATAGATCACCACTCATCAAAACTAGACCTAGCTTCTATTGCCCGCGATATTCGTGAAGGCAGCGCTACTGTCGTGCCATCAGTTCCCCGTCTATTTGAGAAGATGGCGAGCGCAATTAAGACACGCGCTGCGGGAAGAGGACTATCAAGCAAGATATTGCGTATCTGCTTAAAAAACGCGGAAAAGCATCGGGCAATCCAGTCTGCTGGGAAGCAGCTCGGGATAATCGACTCAATAATTTTTACAGCGCTTGATGGAATAAGAAAAAAGGTTTCCGCGCAACTCTTTGGACAGAATTTTAAACACGGAGTTTCAGGCGGGGCTCGCCTTGATCCTGAAGTAAACAAATTCTTTGACGCGCTTGGAATAACTATTTGTGAGGGTTACGGATTAACAGAAACGTGCGTGGCTACCCACGTCAATCTGCCCGAAAGACGAAGGATTGGTAGTGTTGGTCCAGCATTCAAATGGGTTGAGACATTCATATCTCCCGAAGACAACGAGATCTGGTTGCGAGGGCCTAACGTCACTCAAGGATACCTCAACCGCCCCAAGGCTACCGCCGAAGCATGGATCGATGATGGCTGGTTTAAAACAGGCGATGTGGGCAGATTAGACGATGAAGGTTTTCTTTACATCACCGACCGAAAAAAGGAGCTTGTAATTACCGCGGGGGGCAAGAAGATTCCACCAACCGAGCTTGAGGGAGTCTTTAAACGATATCCATTCGTCTCTCACGCGTTTCTTTACGGAGACGGAAAGCCATTCTGCGTCATGTTGTTTACCACAAACGATCTAGAGCTACGAGCACAACTACAGGCAGAAGGAATTACGGTCCGTCAAGAGGACACGCTATCAACACACCCTGCTGTTCTGAAGAGGTTGGAGAAGGCCGTGTCTGAAGTAAACGAGTCTCTTGCCAGCTATGAGACAATCAAAAGGTTCATTATCCTCGATGAGGACTTTAGTATTGAGAACGGTCTCTTGACTCCTACACTAAAGATGAAACGAAAACTAATAGTCCAGCGATACTCTCAAGTTATCGACTCTCTATACGATTAGCACCCAGTACTACCAATATTTCTCTACATGCAGATTTCCTGGGCTCTTTTTAGAATGCACCACGAACCCTCTGCTAACTAGATGTCGTTCCATATCCTCAATCATCGCGGGATTACCACACAAAAATACCGAGTCCTGCTCAGGGTTCGGCGAAACCAAGCCCTCATCAAAAAGCCGCTGGATGCGTCCTTTGTGGCCTATATAATCATCACCTGCTCGGCTTGCTATCGGAAGATAGACCAGATCTCGATCGCGTTTCTGATAATCACTTAATTCATCTGAATAGGCAAAATCGGCTGGAAATCGCACACCATGAATAACAGTGACCCGACGGCTCGGTGTCCAAACATCATCTGTTCGAACCATAGACATAAACGGCGCAAGACCAGTCCCAGTTGACACCAAGACAAGGTTACGATTGGGCTCGATTCCCTCTAATGTAAATGTTCCAGTCACCTTGGGCTGCGTGAATAAACGATCGCCAACATTTAGAGCAGCCAGTCTTGTAGTGAGAGCACCAGTAGGAACTACCGCTACATAAAACTCAAGATAGTCTCGCTGAATCGGCGATGAGCCTATTGAGTAAGCCCGCTTAATCAGTTTGTCAGGGGCAGGAGCTTCTACCTCTGGCTCTGCACCGCTGTACCTCGAGGCCGCTCCCATCAATCCGAGCGCAATATATTGACCCGGCTTGAAATCCGGCACGCCAGCGTCCGGTTTAACACGTAAGATAAGCAGGTCGAGCGTTACTTCTATTCTTTCTATGAGAGTTGAATTTAGCATGGAGTACGTATACCCTGATTCCGGAAAAAAATGAACCTCCGGCGGCATTTTTGCTGTCTTAAATCGCTCATCCGGTCCATAACAGATGAATATCGTTCTTGTAGAACCACAAATACCTCAGAATACGGGCTCGATATCACGCACCTGCGCCGCGACTGATACCCCTTTGCATTTAGTAGAGCCGCTTGGTTTTGAAATAACTGAAAAGGCTGTAAGGCGTGCTGGACTGGACTACTGGCCTCACGTAAAGCTGTTTCGGCATAGTTCGTGGAGTGACTATCTGGAAAGCGCTAAGCCAGATAAGGTTTGGCTCTTCTCGAAATTCGGAGAGCGGCTATATACCACAGCAGAGTTCGGACCAAACGATGCCCTGGTCTTCGGTAGCGAAACAAAAGGACTAGGCAAAGACTTCCTCGCTAATTATCCGAGCTCGCAAATCCTTAGAATCCCAATAGTCACCGAGTACGTTCGCAGTCTAAACCTGAGCAACGCGGTATCAATTGCTTTATATGAGGCGAGGCGGCAGTTAGGGATGGATCAGTAATCCGAACTTTAGCACCCTTGCCCCCTTCTCACGCCCCCCTTCTCAGAGACCGCGCGGACGTCGTTTCAGCTAGTTACCGATTTTCGCTCTCTCAGAGACCGCGCGTAGACGCTATAAAGTCACACCTAACAACAAAACAGCCCGAGTCTTGTTCCCAATCAGACCTGGAATTTCCTATCCCATGAACCAAAACCTTAAGAACCGGGCCTAATCAGCCGACCCCCTTACTCGGGGGGACTGAATGAGGAAACCACCTAACGAGCAAGAGCGTCTAGCGCGCTTGAGGGCGCTTAATGTCCTAGACCCGGGACTTGATGTCCCGCTCCAATCAATAGCGACCCTTGCCGCTCAGATCGCAGGATGCTCGATAGCCTTCATCTCATTTATAGAGAGCACTAAACAGATATTCCGCACCACAATTGGATTTGATAAAGGAATTGATATCTCTCGCGAAGAGTCGATCTGCGCCGAGACGGTTTTAAGCGACTCCCCCCTTCGTATCGACGATCTGCTTGCCGAACGACAACTAAAGAGCTGCCTATTGGCGCGTCCCCCGCATAACTTCAGATTTTATGCCGGCTTTCCACTGACCACCAAGGACCACCTGATAATCGGTACCCTCTGCGTAGCCGACACAACACCGAAAAAGAACATATCGAGTGAGGCTTTTAAGACTCTGGAGAACCTGGCGTTACATATTGTTGCTCAGGTCGAACTACACAACAAACTCTCCGCAGTTCAAAGAACGATCTCATCACTCGAAGATAGCGAGCAACGCTTCCGCCGTATTGCTGACGCCTCGCCTGTTCTGCTTTGGATCTCAGATCAAGCCGGAAACAGAACCCTATCCAATAAAGCGTGGTGTGACTTTACCGGACTATCTCAAGAGCAAAGTCTTGCCGACTGCTGGCGGGAGTCAGTTCACGTCGACGATCGCGGAGTCTACCAAGCGAAATGGACTCAAATTGTTAAGACTCAGAGCAAGTTTCAACATGAATACCGACTTAGGCACGTAAGTGGCACATACAGATGGGTAATGGAGCAAGCCATCCCTCTCTTCTCGTCAGCGGGCCGCCTCGAGGCTTACGTGTCTTCGTGCGTTGACCTGAGCCTGCGAAGCTCAGACGAGCTTCAGTATCAACACAATGAGGCACGATTTAGGGCAGTAAGCGAGGCCGCGCCGCTTGGTATAGTGGTAACTGACTCCAACGGCAACTGCATCTACTCTAACGGACGTTTTCAGGCGATCTCTGGATTAAGTATAGAAGAGTGCCTAGGCTCCGGATGGCTTAAACGTATTCATCCTGATGATTACGATGGAATATCAACCGCATGGGCTCAGGCCAATAAAACCGCGAGATCGTTTGAACATGTTCTACGCTATCAACGTTCGGACGGCGGAATATCCTGGTGCAACCTAAAGGCCGCGGCTATTAACGCTACTGACACCGTAAGTGGTTGGGTCTCAACTATCGAAGACATTACTGAAAAGCGTCAAGCGGAAGAGGAGCTAAAAGCGGCCAAACAAGCGGCTGAGGCGGCCACTTTAGCTAAAAGTCAGTTTTTAGCTAACATAAGCCATGAGATTCGCACTCCTCTAACTGCTATTATTGGATTTGCGGATGCACTCCGCGAGGAGGCTCGAGTTGAGCCATCTCATCGACATTGTTTGGATGTCATTCTAAACAACGGTCGCCACCTCTTAAGTATAATTAATCAGATCCTCGACCTATCCAAGATAGATGCTGGAGCTCTTACCATCGAACATTCAGCGTGCGCCTTAGTGGATTTAGTAGAGGAGCTAAAAATCATGTTCGCTCCAACTGCCGCTGAAAAATCGATCTCCTTCAACGTACACTACAACTGGCCTCTGCCTCGTTCAATCACCACTGATCCATTAAGACTCAAACAGATCTTGATTAACTTAATAGGTAACGCCATTAAATTCACTTCTGATGGCGGCGTGGATGTATCGGTCTCATGGAATCAGGACAGACATCAGGTCGCGTTCGAGATCTCTGATACAGGGATCGGATTGACCAGGGAAGAAGTGGAGAACCTCTTTAAACCGTTTTATCAAGCCAATCAGTCTGCCACTCGATCATTCGGCGGTACCGGACTTGGACTAAGCATATCTAGACGGCTAATCAATGCCTTGGGGGGTGCAATAAATGTAAGCTCGGAACCCAACATAGGCTCAACTTTCTCATTTGAGATCCAATCTTACGGAGAACGAAACAACACACATCTACAACGGGCTACAAACGACTCACCGACCGCAATCGACAACTTTAGACATGAGATTCCGCGCCTAGAAGGCAGGATCCTCTTCGCAGACGACGCTCTAGACAATCGAAGGTTAGTTGAGCACCTTATAAGGAAGACTGGAGCTCGAATCACTATGGTTGAAAATGGACAAGAGGCGACGCGGGTCGCCACGGAGGAAGCCTTCGACCTTATATTGATGGATGTTCAGATGCCCTTGGTCGATGGCTTAACAGCAACTCGCCAGATCCGGTCAGCGGGAGTAAAAACCCCGATTGTGGCTGTCTCCGCTGGAGCGATGACATCAGATGTAGAGCAAGCTTTAGAGGCCGGATGTTGCATGCATCTTAGCAAGCCATTTGATCGGAAAGCGTTTTATCTTCTGATAAGTAAATATCTACCGTCTGCGGCGAATACAAAAAGCGACGCCCCCATCCTTTCTTCAATAGAAGATGAGGATATTGAGATGCGAGAATTGATAAATGAATTCGTCGCGAGCCTACCTAGCCGCCTAGCTGAAATCAACAGCTCTTCAAAAGACGGGGACTGGCAGAAGCTTGCCGCTCTGGCTCACAAACTGAAAGGGAGTTCTGGAATGTACGGCTTCCAAGAGTTAGCTGGCGCGGCGAGCGCGTTAGAAAAAGCGGCCAAAGATCACAATCAATCAATCACGGCATCCTGTCAGGAAAAAATAACCGACCTGATCAGACGCGTTAAACCAAGTTCTGACGCGAATCAAGCGCCCTCTCATGAGCTACCAGTTTAATTTAACATAAACCAGAGCGTGGTCGGATGCCCCAGGCGGCTCATAGACCACTCCAGAAGAATACTCCCCCTCGCTAAAAGCGCTTTGCCACGCATAACGCAAACTCTCCGCCGGAAGCGCTATCTCATCAAGCCAAGAATATTCGCCTTTATAGTTGAAGGTGCCGGGGTATGAGGCAACTCCCGCGTTAGAGGTTAGAACACTAAACAGCCGACGTGGTGTCTCAGATTCGGCGATACAAAGGGGAACACCGCGCTTGCTAAGTCGACAAGGCCCCTTTTCACCGAAACTAGACAGCGACAGAGAACCCTCTAATATGCGAGCACTAGCTACGTCGAAATTACTGTTTCGATCTCCTAGCACTACCAATATTGAATCCCCAGAGGCAAAGGAATCCTTATGGCGCATCTCAAGGACTCGCCTTAATCCTTCTCCCATCTCCATCCGATAAGTCTCCCATTCAAGACCTGTTGGATCATCTTGGCCGCCACGTTTAGACTTAAAATGAAAATTGACGATCGACAGGGTCTTAGTTGCATCAGAGTCGCGCGATTTAACTGATAGCTGCACCTCAAAAGGCGGCCTCGAAAACAATCTGGGCTTTTGACGTGACCAGATCTTTGGGAGCTGCACCCGACCGTATTGCAAGCTCTGCAACACAGTCGCTCGGTCTAGCGCTACTATAAAACCATTTGTCATACTCCCTTCGGATGGTGGCGCTGTCATAACTTTAAAGAAACGGTTAGTGCGAGATCTCCAACGATCCGCTAAATTATTCAAGGCCGCTTCTCCATCCAGAGGCGTTTTACCTATAACCTCCTGTACGGCAACCACATCACATTTAGCGCTCACAAAGCGAGCTACTAAATCTTCTACTTTTGCCTCGTACTTTTGCCGTGTAAATCCAGGATTACTACGGCTCATCGTATCAAAGGTTCCAAATAGCTTGAGATTCTGGCTGCAAATTACAAGGTCAGGGACCCCGCGAGGATCTCCCCCAGGAAATAAATTCGGGTCGACTTTCGAAGCTTTCCTGGATTTAACTGGAGCTGATTCGCCTTTGTTTTGGCTTACCTCCTGAGCATGTTCGGCCTCCCGATTCTCGGTCTCATTTCTGGTAGCGCCATCCTCCACAGTATCAATTTTCGCGGCATCATCCCCATACGCTATATCGGTAATGAACCAAGCAGTCGCCGCAAGAAGGGCGAGAACGCCCCCTATTCTCACAGCTCCAGATACTGGAACTACATTTTTTAAATTCAACCGAATCTTCATAATCTTTCTAACTATGCACACCAGATCTAACTCTCCAGGAGCCCCTCTTTTGGCCCTCACGTGGCGCGAAAACTTTTTCTATTGGAAAACTAGCGCTTCTCGCCGACTGAATCTTTGTTAAAGCCAACCTGCCAATTAGGATCGCATCGATTATATCCTGGTGCCTCTCTAATTTTTCCACCCCGATCCCCAAATCAATCAATTGATCAGAATAGAGAACCTCTACTGTTCTAACGGCAGCCTGCTTGACTTCTGCCCGCGGCAACTGTTTTCCCTTTAGTCCCATTACCTCGTAGTGCACAGAACGAGGATTAATTCTGCCTGGGACGGTAACCTTTCTGTTACGGGCTACTGCCTCAAAGATGCTACGCACATTCTCTACCTTAAGAGCATTGTGAGGGTCTTTAACGGTTGTGGCAGCCTCGCAGACTAACAAGTCACCGGCGCTTAGTCCTATCCTCTCTAGAACTGATTCGATCCGCTCCTGAAGCGATCTTAGTCTATGCCCCATGGGGGTGCTTGGCGGGTCACTTCGAATTTTCCCGACACTCCTAATCCTTCCGTCGGATATAGAAAACAAAGCCCACCCAGAACAGGTCAAACTAGGGTCAACTGCCAAGAGGGAGCGATATGAGCTCATAAGCCTTAAACAATAACCTGAAAGTGGCCTAAGTCGCTATACACTCTAAATAGTTACCTCGGTTTAAAGACTTCATGGGCGGGTGGACAGCCAAACCTGCCATTGGTATAACCTCCCCTGACCAGGGTCATATAAACAAATGGCGCGTTAGCTCACGAGTGGCGAGAAAGATACCATGGAACAGGAACTCTTAAGTGACTTATATCAAAAGATGTTGCGCATTCGGCGCTTTGAAGAGGAAGCCGCTAGGCTCTACACCGAAAAGAAGATCGGTGGGTTTCTCCATCTTTATATCGGGCAGGAAGCGGTAGCCGTTGGGGCTCTATCGGTCCTCCAGCCAAACGATTATGTAATGACGGCTTACCGTTGCCACGGACACTACCTAGCGCGCGGAGGCTCTGCGCGAGCTGGAATGGCTGAGCTGATGGGAAAAGCAACCGGATGCGCCAAAGGTCGCGGCGGGTCGATGCACTTTTATGACGTACCCAATCGCTTCATGGGAGGCTGGGGTATCGTTGGAGCGCAGGTTCCTGTAGCCGCTGGATTGGCGTTTGCCGAGAAGTATAAAGGAAGCGACGGGGTTGCTATCGTATTCCTTGGAGATGGTGCCATTAACATCGGCTCATTCCATGAAGGGTTAGCACTCAGTGCTCTTTGGAAGATCCCTGTTATATTCGTAATTGAAAACAATCAGTTTGCGATGGGAACGCCTCTCGAGAAAACGGCACCAATTGAAGACCTCTCAATTCGCGCTCTGGCATATCCTATGGCTCGCGAAACTGTTGATGGGCACGATATTTTCGCTGTACGCGAAACTATATTCGCCGCAGCCAAGCGCGCACGGGAACAAAATCTTCCGACCTTAGTAGAGGCTAAGACCTATCGGTACCGTGGCCACTCCATGGCCGACCCAGCTAAGTATCGCACAGCTCAAGACGTGGAGGCTTGGAAAGCGCGCGACCCTATCAAGGTTCTTGGAGAGACCATGGAGAGCCTAGGGATGAAAGCCATTCGTGAACAGATTGAACAAGATGTGGAGAATGAGATTCAGGACGCCGTAAGGTTTGCCGAGGAGTCCCCTTTCCCTGCTCCAGAAACTGCTATGGATTACATTTATGTCTAACGCCATGCCAAATAATTCAGATTCACAAGTAGCCGCGGTTCGTGAGATTCAGATTCGAGATGCGCTGCAAGAAGCCATGACCGAAGAGATGCTTCGCGACGAAAATGTGTTCCTAGTCGGAGAGGAAGTCGGCGGATACAATGGCGCCTACAAGTGCTCAAAAGGGATGCTAGATCAGTTCGGTCCCAAGCGCGTGATAGACGCTCCGATCGCCGAAAACGGCTTCGCAGCGATAGCAATTGGCGCGGCAATGGCAGGACTTAGACCGATTGTTGAGTTCATGACATTTAACTTCTCTCTCTGCGCCATCGATCAGATTATCAATACTGCCGCTAAGTCACGGCTCATGTCTGCGGGCGAGATATCATGTCCTATAGTTTTTCGAGGAGCTGGTGGAGCGGCCTTCCAGTTGGGCGCTCAGCACGCCAACTCATTCGAGAATTTCTATGCCTACACCCCTGGTTTAATTGTTGTTGCCCCAGCGACTCCTTATGACATGAAGGGGTTACTAAAGAGCTCAATTCGTAATGATAATCCAGTGGTTTTCTTCGAGTCCGAGCTAACCTACGGCAAGCGCGGCCCCGTTCCGGAGGGTGAGTATCTGGTTCCGATCGGCAAAGCTGATATTAAGCGTGAAGGTTCGGATGTGACCCTAATTACTTGGTCAAAGAACCTCTTCCTCACACTTGATGTCGCTGAGGAATTAGCACAGCAAGGGATATCGGCTGAGGTTATTGATCTAAGAACGCTACGGCCATTGGACAAAGAGACGGTATTTAACTCCGTGGCAAAAACTAATAGGTGCGTCATTGTTCAGGAGCAACATGAGATTGCAAGCTACGGTTCTTATCTCAGCCACCTGATCTCAACAGAGATCTTTGATGAGCTAGATGCGCCGGTTGGCTTGGTATCCTCGCTGGAGGCTCCGATGCCATACTCCAAGGCGCTTGAGGTAGTAATTCTACCCAGTAAAGACCGGGTCATAGAGAAGGTTAAGTCGGTTCTAGCTTAAGGATGCCAGTAGCTAACTTTAATGGCGCTTCTCCGAACATAGATTCCTCTGCTTTTATAGCTCCAGACGCGTGGATTATCGGCGATGTAAAAATCGGAGCGAGAAGCTCTGTCTTCTTTAGCGCCGTAGTTAGAGGTGATATTCAGTCCATCACAATAGGTCAGGATACCAACCTCCAAGAACATGTGCTGGTGCATTCGTCTCACGGAATGTCTCCAGTGGTTATTGGCGACGGAGTTACGATCGGTCACAGGGGTATCATTCACGGCTGCTCAATCGGCAACCACAGTCTAATCGGCATGGGTGCTACTGTTCTCGACAATGCGCGGATTGAAGAGCACTGTGTCATAGGCGCTCATTCTCTTGTTACCAAAGGCACTATTATTCCACCTAGGAGCCTCGTAGTAGGGACTCCGGCCAAGGTGGCCCGTCATTTAACAGACGAAGAGGTCGCTGACATACTTACCTCAGCTAAAAGATATTCGGAGCTCGCCGACATATATCTCCGGGATTTACCAAGGTAATGCACATACACCTGCAAGAGCAGAGTCTGCTGTACTTTAGCCCTTTCTACGGATAAACTTGCCCTATGTTTGATTTTTTACATGACAAGATCGATGGCGCTTTAAAGAAGATCCGCGGGCGTGGAGTCATATCCGCAGCGGATGTTGAAGCAACAATGAAAGAAGTTCGCACGGCCCTGCTAGAGGGAGATGTAAACTTCAAGGTCGCCAAGGACTTCTGCTCCCGTGTAACAGAAAAGGCAATTGGTGAGAACGTTTTAAAAAGCCTCTCTCCTGAACAACAGATCATCAAGATCGTTCATGAGGAACTTACAGCCACTATGGGCGGAGAGGCGGCCGAACTAGATCTACGTTCAGCGCCTCCGGTTGTGATCATGCTCGTCGGACTTCAAGGATCTGGAAAGACGACAACATCGGCCAAACTAGCTAGGCTTCTGAAGGAGCAATACAAGCGCTCCCCGCTCCTAGTACCCGCTGACGTATATCGACCAGCGGCCATCACCCAACTAAAGACTCTAGGATCCAATCTTGGTATCGCTGTATTTGATTCGCAACCCACAGATCGTCCCGTTGATATCGCCATACGAGCGCGCGATTTCGCGACAAGAAATGTTCACGACGTGATGATCATTGATACAGCCGGGCGGCTGCAGATCGATGAAGCTTTAATGGATGAGCTCAAGCAAATAGTAACTGTTGTGGCTCCTACAGAGATACTCCTGGTCGCGGACGCAATGACCGGCCAGGAAGCTGTAAATGTGGCACAGGGATTCGACCAGACTCTCGCGCTGACTGGTTTGGTTTTAACCAAGCTAGATGGAGATGCCCGCGGAGGCGCGGCACTCTCAATGCGAGCAGTAACCGGAAAGCCGATCAAGTTTGTGGGATTAGGAGAGAAGTCTGACGCTCTGGAGCCTTTTCACCCTGAACGGATGGCTTCGCGAATCCTTGGAATGGGAGATGTTCTCACACTCATCGAAAAGGCAGCACAGCAAGTAACAGTCGAGGACTCAGAGGACCTAGAAAAGAAATTCAAAAAGGGACAGTTCTCCTTTGAGGACTTTCTATCTCAAATGCGCATGATTCGCCGCATGGGGAGTATATCTTCGTTAATGTCTATGATTCCTGGGATAAACAAGCTTGCTAAACAAGTAGACCCTGAGAAGCAAGAGAAGGAATTCCGCAAGCTAGAAGCTATTATTCTGTCCATGACCAAAGAGGAGCGACGCGACCACGAGATCCTAAATGGTAGTCGCAGAAGACGCATCGCCCTAGGATCTGGTACGAGCGTTGAGGATGTGAACAAACTGGTTAAGCAGTTTGTTGAGATGCGAAAGATGATGAAGCAACTTATGAAGATGGGGCCAGGAGCGCTCGGTGGCTTGCTAGGCGGCCAGGGAATGGGCGGACTCGGCGGGATGTTTGGTAGACGCTAAGAAGCGCAGTAGCTCAGGATTTACTTTCATACCAGAGAGTGACCGCGCCTAGTTTCCCTAGCTAAACTACTCGCCAACTCCGAGAAAAAGCCCTGATTGTGCCAGAGAGATAGAGAGCCGACCACATAGATGCGTTTTTTAGCGCGCGTTACAGCGACGTTGACAAGATTCGGGCGCTCACCAGCCCAACGAGCTGCTCCCCTTGTGTTCTCGTCACATCCCAACACAAAGGCGACAACTTCCGCCTCTTTTCCCTGAAATGTATGTACAGTTCCAACCCTTCTGCGAATTGCTGCCGCGACATCTTTAGAGCATCCTATAGAGCGAGCTCTGTCAACCAACAGCTTCGCTAGCCTCTCCTTAATTGAGCGAAAAGGGGTGATAAAGAAGATATCCGGCTCTTGATCTTTATACTCTCGCATAACCCGATCTAAAATCTCGCAAGCCACATCACCATGACTCGGAACCCAATGTCGAGCAGCGCAACTTCCATCAACGTCATACCAGGTGCTCTCCGGCAAATAGGTCAGCTGACTCACATCAGGCGGGGAGTCCTTAGTCCCATAGGTCATCAAGCCCCCATAAGCGATAGTGTTAGCTATCGAGAACATCGGCTCTACACAACGACGATGCACCCTAAGTGGCGAGCCTACCCATGCGCTTTCCGCGCTCTGTTCAAGGTATGTTCCCAATTCATTCGACTCATCAGCTAAACTCTGCGCGGAGCTAGCCAAAGGAGAATAGAGCGGATTAGAGATCTCGTGCGTCTTGCAGAAATGGCGAATAAGGACCTCTGGAGCCGACACTACGGGCTGAATTTGCATGGGATCTCCAATAACCAGGGCGCGTTTTGATCTCCATAACAGGCCGGCGACAGATTGTGGTGTGGCCTGGCCGGCTTCCTCGATGATGGCTGTACCTAAAGCCCCCGCTCCTAGCGGCGAGCACATTCGCTCAACCGACGCCAGCGTAGTAGACACAACTGGAACGACCATGAAAAGCGTTTGCCAAATATAGGTCGCTATTTGCTCATCAAAAGCATCTGGTCTGCTTAGTAGCTTACCAAGCGCCGCGAGGTTAGTCCCAAGCCCGAGCGCCTCACGTGTCCAAGCTTGATGTAGCTCTAGAGCCGACAAAAAAAGATTGCTCTGCGCGACAAGTAAATTCTCACTAAGCCACGGAGAACGTGACTGAACACTGAGGGAATCGAAATTTTCATCACTTGGCGGACGATAATCTTCTTTCGGGTCATGAGCTTCCTGAAATGCCGCAGATCCTCGCTCGATGAGCTTCTCTAGCTCCTCCTCAACTTTTTTATGCGCATCTAAAAAAGACAGCCGAGCTTTGGCATAGCTCATGGTCCCCTGGGGCGGAATCCGCCTGCGCCACTCATGAAGCGTTAGTTTCTCCGAAAGAGACTGCCTTTTGACCTTCTCATCTTTTTCCTCCGTCGGACCGTAAAGTAAGGCGTCGCAGAAATACTCTCGGTTGCGGCGGTTGCCTAACGGTGCGCTTATCAATCCCCAAAGCGCCGCGTCACTGCTGGCCGCACCGACTCTGCCCCGACCTCTGCGGATCTCATCATACAATCTGCTAACCTCTATTAAATACGACGCATTTCTAAATGTTTGTCCAAGCCCTGACCTCTTTGGCAACTCCCTGGTTATATTCTCAACCGCGTTGTTATTACTTGAGGCGACAACTATTTCAAACCCTACGAGATCTCTCTTCAACTTGCGAATGACGAACCTAGCTCGTTCCACCTCGCAGGAAACCGTCTTTCTCTCGAACGCGTCATCAGGAGATCTATAGCGAACTAATTTCAGCGCTCGGTTAATAACAGTTGTCGCTACTATGTCTTTAACGAGGGTTGTTTTACCGGTTCCAGGAGGCCCATTAACCGCGAAGAGCGAGTGCTTACCACTCATGAATTCATTAATAGCCAGCTGCTGCATCAATGAATTAAAATGGGCTTCTTCATGTGGCCATCTACCCAGTGGCAGCGTACGAGCGCCCACCCCATCCCAAAGTCGCGATGATGGCCTCGCTACATCCACTCTATTGCTATGAGGAGTAGCTGATACGTACATAGCGAGTGGTGACTGCTTAGGCATATCAGCGGATCGCTGCGCTACTCTTTGCAGATCTCTTAAGAAGAAGGAGTTAAGGATATCGCACTTCCTCCTTATTCGAGTCGGCGGATTAGCTATCGGGCGCCTTCCCTCATTGATATCAGTTTCAACGGTCTCAATCCGCGATTCTGATCGCTCCTCGCTACTAGTGGCTGAGACTTCCGTGGAACCGATCTCGACTTCTGACTTAGGCTTTTTCCTACCCAAACGGTGAGCGACGATGACAACCCGATCAGAAAAATTGCGCCAAGGGATCTCTAAATCTCTGAGTGTCTCTTTATTAATAGTTAACAACTCGCCCCATTTAAGGGGAGCGATGCCCTCAGGCGTTACATCTTCCTCCGTCACGCGACATGAAGAGATTCTCATCAACAGATCGCGGCCATAAGCATCGAAAGCATCTAACGAAAGATCAGAGCCTCGTTTAAGAGCCGTAAGAGACCATGGGAGGGTTGAAATTCGACAATCATCGACCAGTACCTCGCCGCCCCCAGATATTCCTAGCCGTAGAACACACGTCGTTCCTTCTGATTCTCTTGAATCACCGAAGTCCTCAAGGAAATCGTCGCGCTCGTAAAGCTCTCGCACGATTGATTTAGCCGCAGCTTTTTCGAATATGCCAAGAAAGAGATCAAAGCTATAATTATAATCGGGATGAAGTCCCCACAACTCAGGCGCTATCCACGGAACTTCTGGGAATAGAGGTGCGTTAAGCGAAATATGCCAGGAATCATCCTCGACCGTGAGAACCTCAGCTAGGTCGAACACCTGGAACATCTCAACATCTCGCCAGAGCTGCAGCGTCCTAAGAATTGACATTCTGGAACTTTACTCCGCCTCCGCCTCGCCGTAAACCACTTCTTCTCAGAGACCGCGAGGTCATCAGCGCTCGTCTCAGACACCGCGCGGTCTAAATGGGCCGCAACTTGTCTTGGGCAGGATCGATAATTAATCCCAGAACAGATCCAACTCAGCCTGATATAGCTCTTGTCGCGAAAACGCCAAACAAATCCCAGGACTGACGGCGGAGACAGGGCAATGCCCGCATTATATATGACAGTAAATTCAGTATTTTAGATAGTGCTTATGGGATATCACATCAGAATTGAGACAAAAAAAATTGCATCTTTTCAGACGACTCGCACGCGGAACTCCGAGCTATGGTTGGTTAACAGAAAGAAGCTGGAAGACGCGATTCTGGGCTATGCAGCCCGATACACAACCCGTCATGAAGTAGATCTTTACGCTCTCGCGCTGGAAGGCAACCATACGCACAATGCAGCTCTTTTTCCCAAAGCTAATCGAGCCCACTTCATGCGAGATTTCAATTCATCAGTAGCTCGCGCCGTCAATCGGTATCAAGAAGACTACCCGGGTGGCAAGCTTTGGCATAGGCGCTACTCATCAGAGCTACTCCCCACCCCAGAGGATATAGAGAACTGGTTCTTCTATATAGTCCTGCAGCCCGTACAGGATGGACTAGTCGCTGATATCAAGGATTACCCGGGATATAATTGCTTTGAAGATGCCGTCACAGGAACCTCTCGAACTTACCAAGTCGTCAACTGGAAGGCTTATAATGACGCCAGGCGTTGGCGTAAGCATGTATCGATTAATGATTTCACCGACTCGTACAGCTTGAAGTTTAAGAGACTTCCTGGCTATGAGCACTTATCACAAGAAGCTTACGCGACGATGATGCGAAGCAAGTTGCGCAAAAGAACAGAGAAAATCCTTGAAGAAAGGGGCCCTAAGCCTTTTATGGGAGTTAGGGCCATGTCACTTACCAAGCCTGGCGCCCGTCCAAATAAGACAAAGGTAAGCGGGCCTAATGACCACAGGCCTCGAGTACTTTCTCTCAAAGCGACAAAAAAGCGAGAGGTTCTCTCATGGTACTTTGATACTCAGCATGACTATAAGTCGGCCTCAAAACGCTACCGGGGCGGAGACCTCGACGTAAAGTTTCCGCCGGGCACGTACAAGCCTCCACTTTTTACCGTGGCCTATTCCGGTTCATTTACTTAACGAACGACTAGGGCTTTAAAAATACGAGTCATGTTCTGATTGATGCGCTTCAACGCGTCTTCATGGGGCCTACGGGGTGCCACAAACCTTCGTCAGACCTTAATCTGGCGATTAATATAGCGCTGTCAGCTAGGTCGCCCCTCAGAATCTACTAGACTGGTGTGTTGCAGCAGAATTTAAGATAAACACAGCGAGTGATTTTTTTATAAAATCACTCGCGTAGGACTTATCCGATACCTCGCCATCTCTGAGAGATCGAGGTGGCTCACGCGCGGTGTCTGAGAAGAGAGGGATGGCGGAGGGCCAGCATTAGGGTCGCGATCTGAAGTCCCTGGGGGAACTGCCCCGAATCTATTAGTCCAAGAACCTCATCAACTGTCATCAGCGAAACCTCAATCTCCTCACCTAGGTCTAGCTCTTGAGCGCCACTCCTCTCTACACCTAACGCTATAAAGGGATGCACTGTGTTGGTTAGGCCCGCGGGATTTGGAGAAAAGCTCCTTAGAGGAATCCATTCCTGCGCTTGATATCCGGTCTCCTCAAGAAATTCCCGCTTGGCGGCCTCTAAAGGCGATTCAAGAGGCTCTAATCCGCCCCCTGGAAGCTCAAAGCAAATTTGACGAGATCCATGTCTGTACTGTCTGTTAATTACGACCTTGCCGTCATTGGTAAAACCAACCACATGCACCCAATCACATACCTCCTGCACGTAATAGGGCTCTATTGTAATCCCCTCTGCTGTCTCACAAGTATCAGCCCTCAAAGTCAGCCACTTATCCCTAACGATATAATCTGATCTAACAATCTTCCACGGTTTTATAAAATTATTCACCCAAGCCACCATCTCTTTTAAGCAGGGGCGACCTCACCTTTATAGGTTCGACAAATAACAAGCTTCCCCCATGCGGATAAATCAGCACTTTAAATCTCCCCGTCAAAAAACTATCATCGTAGCATGAAAATCGACAACCCGATTATTGTCGGTATAGTAAATTGCACACCTGACAGCTTCTCGGATGGCCTGTGTATCAATCCAACTACCATCAACTCCAACTCTTGCTCGTCAAGCGATGTATTCATCGAACGCGCTCAATCTCTAATAGATGAGGGAGCGGACATGCTTGATGTAGGAGGAGACTCTACTAGACCAGGGTCTGTCTGCGTAAACGACGAGGAGGAATGGAGTCGAATTGAGCCCATCTTGAAGAGATTTTGTCATAGAATACCGATATCAGTTGATACTCACAAAACCGAGATCGCCAGGCGCGCCATTGAAATGGGCGCAGTTATGATTAATGACATTACCGGTGCCGCCGATCCCTCTCTAATTGAGGTAGTGGCTAACTCTAAGGCGCTCTTGGCATTTATGTTCAATAGCTTCAGCTCAGCGCACTGCTTCTCAAATACGAAAACGGCACTGACCAAAGACTTAGCTGTTGAGGTCATAGCAGCTTGGGCGAATTCACATTCACAATCCCTTACCTCCCAAGGGATATCATTCGAAAGACAAGTTATGGATACGGGCCTGGGAGCATTTTTATCTCCCGATGCTGAGGTGTCCTTTCGGATTATCGAAGAATATTGGCGCATTCGCTGCCCTAGCAAAGGTCGAATGCTAGGCTGCTCTCGCAAAGGTTTTCTTAAACAGTCTGGGGAAAAAGCTCCACATGAAAGGGATCGCGTATCGTCTGATATCGCAATACAGGTAGCGAAAGAAACTCCTGCCGACACGATCCTCTACCTTAGAGTTCACAACGTTGCGCTACACAGAAAACTCATCAGAGATTCCGGCTGAAGCATCGACCTGCTCTGCGGCAATTTCAAAGCTTCTGATGATTAAACGAATACAGCCTCGAGAATTAAGAGAACTCTCAAGCGCTCGAATCGTATCATTAGTTACCGGATGTTTAAATTCCGCCGCTATATCGAGCAAAGGGCACAGAACGAAGTCCCTGTTTTGCAGCTCCGGATGTGGGGCCGTTAGCCCCTCTTCACTAATAACAGAGTCTCCATAGAAGAGGATGTCGAGATCAATAGGTCGCGGAGCCCAGCGCACTGAGTCCTCACGTTTTCTCTTGAATACCAACTCGGTCTCAAGCAAAATTTGCAAAACGCGCCCAGCAGCGATGTCTGTATCAAAGGCGATCACAGCGTTGAAGTAATTGGTCTGGGATGGGCTCCCATCAAGTGTAAGCGCTCGCGATTCGTACATCTTAGACTCTGCAACTATGTCACCTAGCTTTTGCTCTAGAATCGACTTTGCAAGACCATATGTAGCCAAAGGATCGCCTAGATTGGCGCCAAATCCCACATACAGCCTCTTTACTTCACTCATACTTCTCAGCTCGACCCGGAACCTTTTAAACTAATGCTTTAGCTGTTTAAACAACTTATCAGATACTATAATGACTTCCTTCCGAATTGCCATAGCTACGCGCGCCAGCAGCGAGGTCTTTTTGATTATCCTCGACTACTAGTCGAGCCGGCCACATTCCTCTCAACGAATTGATCATATAAAAGCCTTCCGCCCCTGCTAAATCAGCTAGCTTAATAATCCGCTCTTCAACCTGTCCCGTCGAAACGAGCTGCTCTCTAAAACACCCAGGCAAAAGTCCGCTGGTCAACGCAGGTGTAAACAATTCCCCGCCGATCTGAATCACTAGATTAGCTATCCGCGACTCCGTCACCTCACCTCTATTGTTCCATAAAAGAACATCACTTGCTCCAGGAATACTTGGCAAAGCTTGATCATAAACCGACCTATCTACAGTCTTATGCCTAAGGCGCGGATCGTTCACATCCACACTGTTAATAGCTAGTGATAACGTGTAATCACCCATATTGCTGTCAAACAGAGATGTCTCTACTCGAGTGCAACCCTGTGAATTTAGTATAAGTCTCACTTTAAGATTGCTCCCTGCTGTTCGTGACAGCTCTATGGACCTCAGGAGCTCAGCCTCGATTTTTCTCACATCACACGGATATCCGAAATATCTGGCACTTTTTGACAACCTGGCCAGATGCCTCTCCAAAAGCCAAAATCCACTATCAGCAGACCACCGGATAGTCTCAAGAAGATCCGGATTAACGATTTGCAATCCGGCGCTACGAACCTTTAGGAGACATTCATCGTACTCATTCATGCGACGAGAATCCCAAACCACCCCGCTACCAACTCCGTACTCTGCGGATTTAGTCAATAAATCAACTACTGCAGTTCTAATAGCAACATTAAACCAACACCTATCACCTGGAGCGAAAACACCTATTGAACCTGTGTAAAGATTGCGAGGAGAGGTTTCGACATCCCTGATTACCTCCATGGTGCTTTTCTTAGGGGCTCCCGTTATCGAAGCCGCGGGGAAAGTGCACTTAAGCAGGTCCGCTACGGACGAGTCAGTATGAGCCGTTACCTCACTCACCATCTGAAGCACTCCAGGATAGCGCTCAACACTAAAGAGCTCTTTAACTCGCACCGAGGAATCGCTCGCGATTCGGCTTAAGTCATTCCTGATCATATCCACGATCATTACGTTTTCAGCGCGCTCTTTGTCCGACATCACCAATGCCGTAGCCTCAGCATCATCCGCCGCTGCGTCCCCTCGTCTCTTGGCGGTTCCCTTCATTGGACGACAGGCTATCCCCTTTCCCGATTTTTCAAAAAACAGCTCCGGCGAAGCACAGCAAATAGCATGAGAGCCCGCTTCAATATAAAAACTGTAGCGGCCTGCTTGCCTAGCCTGCATTGAATGAAACAGCGCGTACGCATCTCTCACACCGAAAGCCTTCAGACGGAAAGAGAGGTTAACTTGATAGGTATCCCCCTCCGCGATATGCCTATGCACCATGTCGAAGGCTTCTTCGTAGCCGTCTTTTCCCATCAATGGCCACCAAGAAGTTTTTGAGTCTCCATTAGGACATGGCAAATCATCAAGCCTACGAGGCTCATCAAAAACGCCAAACCAAACCAGCGGCACATCGATTCCTTCTCCCTTTGTGAGCAGGTCGTCGAATGCGGCTGATGCATCATAAGACACCCAACCAACAACCCAGCGATTATCAAGCCGCGCGAGGCGCTCGGCCTCCTCTATTATCGAAAGAACCTCATCGACCTCATGCGAAGCTAAAATCAAGAGAGGATCCCTGAACTCGAGCCAACGCCCCGAACCAGGCTCTCGGGCCAAAACATAACCTACACTGTTTTTGACTTGTCTATTGTCGCTCATCCGCTAAACACGCGATAAACAGGGCCTTGCCGTTAAGCTAACCGAAGTTTGACAATAAAGACACCGTCACTCACCCAATAAAGCCCGAGAGTCAAATCAATTAGTCGACAGCGACACCGAGTATAGAGATTAACACGCTAATTTTATTACTCTTCCATTTGGCTCAAGTATATTCTAGAACATTATAAACGCGACGGCCGATGTGAGGTTAAATCCGGTAATAATTATGTTCAGGTCAGCTTGGTCGATTTGTAGATGATATTGATGTTCTGCTTCAGGCTATTTACCGCTGCCGTTTTTTTGATATCGCTGTCTGGCTGCGCAATTAAAGAGCGGGCGGATCCGGTAGCATCAACTTTTATAGACGACGTACCTTTGGAATCAAAAGTCGACGGCATCCCTTTTCTTCAATCCTGGATCGTCCCTCACGAGCAAGCACTCCCATACAAAAGTATCTATATCAAGCCGGTCCGAACTGACTTAATTCCAAAAGATATGTGGCGTCAGAGCAAAGGCTTGGCAGTGTCATCCGAGCAGGAGTTCCAAAAAGACGCCGCTGTTATAGCGAGGTATTTCCGTATTCGCTTGATTAGCGAACTTAACAACATGCAAACCAAGCGTTTTGCTATAGTCGATACACCGGATAACGATTCTCTCGTTCTAGAAATCGCGATTACGGAGCTAGTTCTATCCGAGCCAATTGTAAGAGCGGCCGCTCTTGCCGTACCATTTCCAGGAGTAGATCTCGCACTCTCGACAATCTCTGACCCCCATGTATCTTTCGCCGCTCGCTTTACATCACATAGGGAGTCAAAATTGGTCGCGACTGTAGCGGACCGTCGGTTTCCTCCAATTCGCTTGATTGATCTCAATAAACTGCGGGCAAGAAGCTCAGCTCGTGAAATCATAGCGAACTGGGCAAGGCAATTAGCTCAAGCGATCCAACTGGACGAATTCAAGAAAGTACAGCGCAACTCTTGGTTCTCTATCCTGCCCTGGTAACAGTGGTCACAAGACAATTTGTTTTAGATTGCTTACTCTTCGTAATAATTTAAGTCAGCGTGAAAAGACTCTCGTAACCTGGACAGTCCCCAAAAAGCGGCCGAAAAGACCACACAGGTCACGACTAATACTGTATTCGGTATAGAAATATACTTCTTTAGTTGAATGAATAATACTGTTATTGGGATGGCCGTTGCCCGCACAAAATTCGGCACCATCGTCGCTACTGTAGCTCTAATATAGTAGGTAACGTGGGATAGTTTACTTTTTGTATCAAAAAAAAGAGACTATACGCTGGGACTGGTGTTTTAATTCTCGCATTACTTTGCCGACATTCGAGCGGAGCTCAACTTTGTTTTTGGCTG
>JBIKWQ010000104.1:0-7277 GCA_044356215.1 Bdellovibrionota bacterium
CAGCATTAACTCTGGATATACTGGCACTGTTACGCAGAGTAGTGGAAATACTGTGACTGTTGGGACTAGCGGGTATTCGCAGGCGGATGGGACGTTTAGTGGCGCCGCGGGGAATATCACCACATCATCATTCTCCTTAACCGGAGGAACTTTTACCGCGACTTCCGGTGTTCTTACAGCTACAGAAAATGTGACTTTTACATCAGGAGCGACGTTTAGTCACAATAGCGGCACGGTTGTACTGAAAGCCCCGTCTTGGAACGGCACTCATGTGGTGGATGTAGCGACCTCTGCTGAGTTCTACAATCTTACCCTTAATAGCGCTCGTGAGTCTAATTTAAGTATAGGCTCTGGTGATACGTTAATAGTTTATAACAATCTCTCTAATACTTCTTACGATACTTACGGTACTGGTTATGTTAACAATGATCGGACGCGGATTAGTGGTGGAACGATCGATGTCCGGGGTGATATCCAGGTCGATGCTAATGGTTACGCAGGCACTACAACGGTGCTTATGTCATCAAGCGTCAATCAGACGATAACTTCATCGGGTGGCTATCTTCCTCAGCTACAGGTTAATAAACCAGCGGGAAGTGTATCCATTACTGGCAACTTAAATGTCTCAAGTTTCACCTTGGTAGCGGGCACCTTTAACTCGACGACCGGCACGTTTAGTGTGGGCATGCCAAACTATGAGCCTACGTTAGGAGGCAAATTCACTCATACTGCTGGGGGGATTTTTAATCACAACAACGGGACAGTTTCGATTACATCACAGCTGTCTATCGCAGTAATTTTCACCATCGACGTAGCCTCAACTGAGCAGTTTAATAATTTAACTGTTGCAGGAGCCGGTGGTGGCGTAACCATCGCGACTGGAGACACGATTATCGTCAACGGAACCATGACCCTTACCGGAGCCGATACCAGACAGCACTGTGGTTTGATAAATACCGGCACGTTAGAGTTACTGGGAGATCTGTTAATTAACGGTGATGTGTGCGGCGGAACAGCTAAGGTTAACTTCACTGGTAGCGCGACTCAGACTATCACAAACCTCTCAGGGAATACGCCGCCATCCGGCGACTGGACTATCGACAAAACAGGGGGGAGCCTGGTACTAGCAACTAATCTTACATTAACGGGAGCGACTGATTTTTATGGAGTTAGCAAGCGCGCTCAAAGAGTTGTTCTCAATCGCGGCAAGCTTGACCTGGGTTCAAATACCCTGACTATCTCGCCCTCCGGTGGTGGCGTTGACTTCCAAGCTGGAAACTCACCTGATCTCGCTGTAAAGATAGCCGATGCCTCAACAGCGGGCCGAATTACGGCTACAGGAACAGTTACGGGAATAAATAACGCAGATCTTATTATAGACGTTCCCGGATCCACAGGAGCTGCTAGTTACACTATTATAAGTAACAGTACATCATTCGGTGGCAACACTTTCTCATCTGTGACGATGCCAAGTGGAGTGTTCGGCACAGTGTCTTACTCTAGTAATGGCGGGAAGAATATCACTTTAGATAGCATTGGAACTCCGACTCCAACGGCCACACCTACCTCTACTAGCACAGATACCCCAACAGCTACGCCATCGAATACACCAACAAACACCCCAACCATAACCCCAACCAGCACCACTACAGACACCCCAACCGTAACCCCAACCGCCACCCCATCCGCCACCCCAACCCGCGGCGGGTCGCAGAGTGTCACACTTACTAAAGACCCTGTAGCAGCATTAACTGATGTTGACTTAGGCGCCGGCACCATGGCCCTAAAATTCAGCATCTCCTGGAACTACTCATGGCGCAAAGCTACAGCCCCCAATAACTGGGACGCTATGTGGTTCTTTGTGAAGTTCCGTAAAAATCTTGGCGAGTGGCAGACGATGACATTTACTGATACCGGCCACACAATTCCATCAGGAGCAGCAATCGATATCGGTTTGCGTGACCCAAATAGTAGTTACAACAGTACAACAAATAGAGGGGTAGGGGCCTTTATCTATAAAGACTCGGCAGGGTTTGGGACAAATACCTTTAACGATATTAAGCTTAAATGGCCGTACGCCCTGGATGGTGTGCAACAGGGCGACCGAATAGACTTGCAGTTTAACGCTATTCACATGGTCTATGTCCCCACAGAGAGCTTCTATGCAGGAGATGATAACACCTCAAGTAGCTCCTTTAAGCAGTCGGGATCTAATAGTGCTGTGCAGATAACCGGTGAAGGAGAAACGACCGTGTATGTTGGAGCGACTGGATACACTGTGCCTGCTGGATTTCCGAAGGGCTACAAAGGATTCTATGTAATGCGTCACGAACTTGCTCAGGAGCAGTATAGAAATTTCTTTAACACGTTACCCACAACGGGAAGTGCTAGAACAAATAGAGATGTCACAGATAGCACAGGTAAAAACTCTGATAACTTAGTTGATAGGAACAATATCAGTTGGGACTCAAGCAATCTCGCTAGCGATATGAGTGTACCTGATAGAGATTCTCCGAATTCTAGAACCTACTGCTCAGTAGCGATGAGTTACTTAAGTTGGGATGACTTAACAGCTTATCTTGATTGGGCGGGATTAAGACCGATGAGTGAGCTTGAGTATGAGAAAGCAGCGAGGGGTCCGACATCACCTGTTGCTGGAGAGTACGCTTGGGGGAGTGCGAGTTATCAGAACGCTAGTGGGGTATCTAGTCCTGGAAGGATTAATGAGGTGCCTAGTACAGTAGGCGATAATATTAATTTTAGTGGAGGACTTGGTGGACCAATAAGGGTTGGATCATTCGCGGCATTAAATTATGGCAGGGCTTCGAGAGAGAATGCGGGAGGCGGTTACTACGGAGCGCTTGAGCTAAGTGGAAATGTGTATGAACGGGTTGTTACTGTAGCTAACAGTGATGGCAGGAATTATACGGGTGTTCATGGAGATGGGGCGCTTGATTCAAATGGTAGGGCCAACGAGAGTAATTGGCCGTCACCAACTAGTGCTTCTGGATCAGGATTCCGTGGGGGCAGCTGGAATGTAGCTTCGTCGTATTGTCGGGTGTCTGACAGATCGACCGCTGGGACGGCTGATACAAGTCGAGGGTCTGATTATGGTGGGCGAGGGGTTAGGACGGCGCCGTAGTATAATAAACCGACATGCGTATCACATCTAACGTGAGACGTAGCACGTTATACGTCTTACGCCTGCCGCAATAATAATACTCCCGGGACTAAAACAGGGCGTATATAAAAGGCGATAGAGCCGAGCCTTGAGTTGCTACAATAAGTATTCCTACCAGTAGGAACACCACAACCATAGGAACTAGCCACCAAGCTTTGCGCTCCCATAGAAGAGCGAAGATCTGTTTTACTGTATTTGCTTTACTCATAAGACTAAGCGGCAACTTTCGAGGAATCCACACTATCCTCTACGGCCTCACCAACTGCAAGCTCTTGGATAATCTTATCGACTTCCTCAATCAGAGATCCGATCGCGTAAGCCCAAACATACTGTCCAGCTTTCTTTCCCGTTAAAACCTCGGCGATCTCTCCCTTCTCTTGAATCCTGTGCTTAATAAAGAGCTGCTTGCCGTCAGTTAAAAGAACCATATCAGTAGGGCTCTTGTGTAATTTAGGAAGCCTCTTCCTGAGATAGTCGATACCTCGCCTGAAACGGTTTACTGGCAGCCCCTCGCGCTTCATACGAAATAGCCAGCAGAGAAGGAGGAGGTCGGAATAGCAGTACTTCGGTCTACCACGGCTCTTGGTCTTACCGGTTGTAGGTACCAGGTTGGTACGGGCGTAGTAATTTAAGAGAGCGAGCCCAATCTTCTCGTCGCCACCAGTAAGAGCTCTCAAGATCTCTTGTACATCCTTGGCGGTGAACTCTAAATTCAAAATATGAACGCTCATCCTAGGAAACTCCGGAACACCAAAAAGTGACGCGCAAAAACGCGTTTACAGCTTTAAGCTAATTTAACTACAACGCTCCCTGCTAAGGTACTGCGGCAAACTCAACTGTGTCAATTAGCAAAAATCACTCCGACTAATAAGGTCAAGAATAATCAGATCGTTAGGCGATTATTTCCCGCGCGGAAATAATCCAAGAACTACCGGAACCTCATCCCTTCCTGGAAGAAACTCCTCACGTGTAGCGCCGTGATGTCCCTGTACTCCTCCTGAGACGTAAAGCTGAGATGATCCGCCGCCGTCCAAATTAAGAGCCTCGGCGCAAGATAGTTCTGATCTCTGCAGTAACGATTGAATCTCGCTGAAAGAGCCTCCAAACATGGCAAGCGAAACGCGCATCAGGATCACTTGCTGCTTTTTATCTATACAGACGAGTGACAGATTGGTGGCGCTTGATGACTCCTTAACTCCAACGACAGGAGCGCCTTCTGAAATTAATCGAGGACCAGCCTGCGCGGCTTCAAGTACTTTCTCCGCTGAAAAGTTTCCGCGGTGAGTGATACCGACGCCGCTTGCGGTAACAAAAAAAATGCCCGTTAGGGTTCCTCCTCCGTTGTGAATCTTTTGGTGCTGGATTCCGCGACTGATTACGATACCGAGAGGTTTGCCCTGCTCGTCAAAGAAGTTTGAGTTAATACAAACAGAGGCTCCCGCGGCTTTACACAGGGCCTGAGCTGAAGCTTTCTTCCAATTATACTCAGCGGCTCTGATAACGCGGGGAGAGAATCGCGCCATGTCAGCTCGAACAGCAACGGCTGATGATGATAGAATTCCACCAGAGGTCAGTTGAAAGTGAGTCTCTTCGAGTCCCTCAGCTAGAGTCTCCCACGAGATTCGCGGCTTCTGCTCCTCTTGAGAACGCGCAGGATTGGCGTATAAGCAAATATTTAGAGCTAAAAGCCCAGCTAGGTACAGAGCGAGTTCGCCTATTATGTCACTAATGCGCTGATTTAAAGTCGGCATTCAACCTGCTCGGTTCCGGTTTCTTACCTTCCAACGAGTCCGCAATTCGCTGCTTAAACTCATCAGGAAACTTTGCCATAAAGCTCCTTACTGGCATCGCTAGCGCATCGCCCAGGGCGCAGATGGTGTGACCGGCGATCTGTTTTACAACGCTTTCTAAAAGAGCTAAGTCTCCAGGGGCAGCGTCGCCAGTGTGCATACGATTAAAAACCTTTTCTACCCAATGACCACCCTCACGACACGGTGTGCACTGTCCGCACGATTCGTGAGCGTAGAAATGAGAGAGGTTCCTGATCGCGTCAACCATATCGACTGAATCGTCCAGTATGATTACTCCTCCCGATCCTAGCATCGATCCGAGTTTGCTAAGACCTTCATAGTCCATGATCGCTGTTTCTACATCTTCGGCTGTGAGAATAGGTGAGGATGACCCTCCAGGGATAACGGCCTTTAGTTTTCGTCCGTTGAGTATCCCACCACACTCCTCTTCGATAAATCGCTTTAGCGGGTATCCAAGCTCGATCTCGTAAACTCCTGGCTTGTTTATGTGGCCAGAGGCTGAGAAGAGTTTGGTGCCTTTTGATTTCTCTGTTCCGATCTGGGCGTAGGCATCACCACCGTTGTTAATGATCCACGGCACCGCCGCGAAAGTTTCAACGTTGCTAAGTATCGTCGGAGAGTAATAAAGCCCCATGGTAGCTGGGAAGAATGGCGGCTTAAGGCGTGGCTGCCCTTTCTTGCCCTCTAGTGATTCAATCAACCCTGTTTCCTCGCCGCAGATATAAGCGCCGGCGCCGCGATGCACGACTAGGTCTAGATCGTATCCGCTGCCAAATATATTTTTTCCGAGATAGCCCTTGGCGTAACATTCATCTACCGCGGCCTTTAGGCGAGTATAGGGGTACGCGTACTCTCCGCGGATGTAGACGCACATCCAATGGCTCTGAACAGAGAGCGCGGCGATTATCATCCCTTCAATCATCGAGTGTGGATCTCTTTCGAGAAGAAAACGGTCCTTGAAAGTCCCTGGTTCACTTTCGTCGGCGTTGCACACTATGTAAGTCGGTTTGCCCGTATTGCGAGGTACAAAGCTCCACTTCTGTCCCGCGGGAAACCCCGCGCCACCACGTCCTCGGAGGCCTGACTTCTTTACCTCGTCAATGATCGCGAGAGGATCAATCCCGATCGCTTTACGGATCGCTGTGTATCCACCGCGAGATTCATATCCCGCCAATGTATTTTGGTTCGGCTCGTTGATATTCTTTAGGAGGATCTGACGGTGTTGGCCCACTGCTAGCTCTTATATGTAATTACAAACCTGTTGAGCGAGTTATAAGCTGGACTGTCCGACTTGCTCGCTGCTGGTCAAGAGCATAGTAAACCACGCTTTTTCAGGCAACTGTCGTTTCCCAGCTATGTCTCTGAGTTTAAGTTAGCGCTTGCTGCTATCATCTTGCGCTACCACTGAGATCGACGCAGACGCCTCAGAGATGAATTCAGGAGAGGCTATGTCGAACTCCAAAGAATTATCCTCCGCTGGGTCATCTACGTCCGGATCGACCTCAATTTCGCCGTCGGTAACCGTTTTACGACCCTCGAGCTGAACGAGAAGCGTTCCCGGCTCTCCGCTGTACTCTTGATTTGATCTACTAAACTGAGATTGCGAGAGGTAAAAAACCACATAGTTAAGCTCCTCGGTTTCTGAGGTTAGATTTACCGTTGGTGTTACGTCTACCTCACGCTCTCCTACCATTAGAAAAGACGAGCTTGGTACGTATCGCAAGCCGATTGGAAATCTGATTTTAACGGCGATCCCGTTTTCATGGACTTGAGAGAGATTAATGCTAACCTGAGTCCGATCTCCAGAATCAATACTTTTTGGGGAGCATCTGACGGAGACCCTGGCAGCACCGACAAAATCTCCGGCACCTCCCTCATCTCCGCCACCACCACCACAACCAGCAGCTGCCACGATAGTGAGGGATAGAAGTACCTTGAGAATATTCGAGCGGAAGATCATAATGCCCCTGAAATTAAGCTTTAAAAATAAGTGTGTAGCAGGTTCATGTATACCCGTCTTCGTTTAATGGCGCTACCGGTGAACTTGGTGTCAAGGGAAGGCCGGCAAAACCCCTCCCTACTGCGAAAGCGGATCTTGAGCCGCTCTTCGAGTTTTCGAGATGGAAAAAAATCCTCAATGTATCGCAGTGGATACATCTCCGACCTTCGCTAAAGCTACGGCCGGCGAGGCTTTTGTCGGACCAGACGTAGCCTTGGCGTAGTCTGGTGCGGTTTTTTCCCATCTCGAAAATCGAATATCAACTCAACCTCCACTTTCTCGCTAC
>JBIKWQ010000054.1:0-24406 GCA_044356215.1 Bdellovibrionota bacterium
CGAAAGCGGATCTTGAGCTGCTCTTCGAGTTTTCGAGATGAAAAAAAATCCTCAATGTATCACAGTGGATACACTTGCGGTTTTTTCCCATCTCGAAAATCGAATATCAACTCAACCTCCACTTTCTCGCTACGGGTAGGTTTTGCCGGCCTTCCCTAGGGGGATACCGCTGATATTTGTTTCCTCCTCGGTGCGGGTATCGAGTGCGCTAGCCACCTCGATAACTTGAGCCAGTACACTCTCTTAAGTGGCTTCTTTCGCGCCTTCAGGAAGATATAACCCTCCATCGGTTACGTTGGCTTCTTTTACGATTTTGGCCACAACGCGAAGTCCTAACGGATGAAGGCGACGCATCGGCTTGCTACTCTCATGAGCCCTATCATCAAACACTGGTTTGTCCGAGTCTGGGGAGTCCATGTCGTCGAATTTGCGATTTTTCATCTCTTGCTCCGGTGCTCCTGCTTGCTGTCAGAAACGAAGCCGTATTGTAACGATGGTTGGTCTATATGTATACCCAGTTTTTTATTCTAGCGACTGTAGTTTCTGGCTTAATACCTATAAACTTGGACCGTTTAAGCTAGTGAGATACTCTTAGTTTATGAATGATCTCAGAGTGGCCGCGCGGAATAGCGACACACCCTCGAATGTTTAAGCGGCCTGAGATTTTTAAATTAGTTTTATTAACGGGAATTGAGGAGAAGCCATGACAGAGACCGCCAGCCTGAAGCTAGGGGACCAGAGTATTGATTTGCCAGTAATCGTCGGGACCGAGAATGAGAAGGCGGTCGATGTATCTTCACTCCGCCAAAAGACGGGTTTCATCACCCTTGATAACGGGTATATGAACACCGGCGCTTGCTCAAGCGCGATCACCTTTATCGATGGTGAGAAAGGAATACTGCGTTATCGTGGGATTCCGATCGAGGTGTTGGCTGAGAAGAGTACCTTCCTAGAGACCTCTTATCTCTTAATTAATGGCAAGCTCCCAAATGAACGGGAGCTAGAGGGATTTACCACACGTGTACGTAGGCACACGATGCTTCACGAAGATATTAAGAGCTTCTTCAATGGATTCCCTCGTGACGCGCACCCGATGGCGATCTTGGCGTCGGTTGTTTCATCACTCTCGACATTTTATCAGCATGAGACGAGCCGCACGGAAGAAGAGCAGCTCCAGTTAAACATGGTGCGACTCTTGGCCAAGCTTCCAACTATCGCCGCGTACGCATACAAGAAGTCGATCGGCCAGCCGTTTATGTATCCGCAGAACAGCAACAACTACTGCGAAAATTTTCTGCACATGATGTTTTCTACACCAGCAGAGCACTATGAAGTTGATCCAGTAATGGCGGAAACTTTAAATCTCTTGTTGATTCTTCACGCAGATCACGAGCAGAACTGCTCAACTTCAACGGTTCGTATGGTTAGTAGCAGTAAGGCTAATATATTCGCTGCTATTACCGCGGGAATCTGCGCCCTTTGGGGTCCTCGTCACGGAGGAGCCAATGAGGAAGTGATCGAGATGCTTGAGCAGATGCGCGCTGATGGAGGTAAGGTCCAGAAGTATATCGATATGGCCAAGGATAAAAACGCCAAATTTAAGTTAATGGGATTTGGGCATCGCGTTTATAAGAATTTTGATCCGCGTGCTAAAATAATTAAAGAGGCATGCGATCGTCTCTTAACTAAGATGAAGATCTCGGATCCTCTCTTGGATATCGCTAAGGAGCTAGAAGAGGCAGCGTTAAAGGATCCGTATTTTGTTGAGCGTAAGCTTTACCCGAACGTTGATTTCTATAGTGGTATTATCTACAAGGCGATGCAGATCCCAACACGCGCGTTTACCGTGATGTTCGCGATGGGGCGTCTACCAGGATGGATAGCTCACGCCAAGGAGTATGGTGAGGAGGTGGGCAACAAGATCAACCGTCCGCGTCAGGTCTATACAGGGCCGCTAGTTTCGCCCTATGTGCCGATGAGTGAGAGAAAGTAGGGAGGGGGCGAGGGAAAACCTTGCTTACGCGAGTTTTTGCTCGGCAGTGGCGCCGGTCCCGCCGTTTTTAACAAAACATCGCGTAAGCGAGGTTTTGCCGCTCTCCCTTAGATCGGCTCAAGCCCCGGCCTAAATCAGCCGATAATCCTCCTACAACAGCCAACACGCGAACTAGGGGAGTTGAAATATGGATTGCGATACAGACGTTACTGATATCGATTCTCTAAGAAGATTGGTAATCCGCGATATTCTCTACCCACTTGCAGGAGGGGCTGAGCGACGTGTTATCCCAGTCAATACTGTTCTCGAATTCGACCCGCAGCTAATCTGGTTGGTGGATTCAGGTTCCGTAACCCTTGAAAGAGGAGGTCGCGCTATTCTTGAGCTTAGGCCCGAAGATATCTTGGGGCCATGGCTATCATCGGGTTCACCGCTCTCGCTTGTCACAGCGGATCATCACCCTTGCGAATTGGTCGGATTCTCTTGGGATGTAATTGAGCATTCCTTAGCTGATGATCAGGATAAACTTAACCTTTGGTGTCAATTCCAAGCATCTCTAGCATCGTGGTTTTTTGCTAGCTTTGCTGAGCTAAAGATCTGCGCGGCTCCACCTTTGCCTAAATATCGTCACTACACGCGCGGTGAGACGATTATTTTGGAAGGCGATGTTGGCGGTGAGGTTTTCATACTTACGAACGGAGCAGCTTCAGTTCAGGTAAGAGGCGCCACTGTCGGTCAGATTCATGAGGATGAGGTGTTCGGCGCTCTAGGTGCGCTGACCAATCGAGGCAAAAGGACAGCCACGGTGATAGCCACGGAGCCCTCCGATTGTATGATTTTTGAGCGCGATGAATTTAGAGATCTGCTGCGCGGTAATCCAAAATTAATGGAGAAGCTCTTCGTGGATATGGCGCGCGCTTTAAACGACGCCAATGATTCGATGCTAAAAGCCAGCAGCACTAAGTGGCAACATCTGTTTTAAGGACGGCCGGCAAAACCTCGCTTCCCTAAGCAGACGTGACAAAATTCACAAACTAGGTACGATAGCTCCTCATGACACGTCACGAATCACTCCAATCAGAGGAGTCCGCGGTAGGACTCCGTTTTTTGTATCGACCAGGCACTCGCGATGACGCGCCGCTTGTTGTATTAGTTCATGGGCGTGCTGGAAATAGGTCAGTTATGTGGACCTTTGAGCGTGGGATTCCAGAGGATTGTCATGTG
The DNA here is from genome assembly GCA_044356215.1 of Bdellovibrionota bacterium. Classification (GTDB taxonomy): domain Bacteria; phylum Bdellovibrionota_C; class UBA2361; order UBA2361; family OMII01; genus OMII01. Next base: position 3,218 of record JBIKWQ010000054.1, read on the forward strand.
GTCGCGTTCGAAGGGTTTCTTGCGGATCCAATCGGTGGCTGGAGTTGGTGGGATATGGCACTACCCGGCTCAAAGAGAGATGCGATTGTTCTAGCCGCTGGAAGATTAACTAAAGCTATCGAGAGCTTTATAAAGCTCTATTCGCTGCGACCAGAGCGTCTTTTAGGAATGGGTTTTTCGCAGGGAAGTGTGCTTCTTTCGGCGGTGGCTTTGCGTGGATTCGTTGAGTTTGACGGGATAGCTGTTCTAGCGGGATTTGTTTTTCAGCCCGAGACTCCGCTTAAATTAGCCAAGGTGCCATCAGTTTTTATAGCTCACGGAACAGACGACCAAACTATCCCTGTGAGTCAGGCGCGTGATGGAGTCGAGGCTTTGAAGAATCTTGGAGTTCCCGTGCAGTACGTCGAGGAAGATGTGGGGCATAAAATAGGGATTCAAAGTACAAGGGCGCTTAAAGCCTGGATTGTCTCCATGATCGCCGGAGAATGAGAAAATACGAGCTGAGAATTTGTCTGGTAGGGCGTCGCAGTTCTTTATCACCACAGAGGACGCAGAGAATAGGTCGTTTTATTGGCAATTATGGAGATTCTCTGTGTCCTCTGCGTCCTCTGTGGTAAGAATTTTTTACTAATTATCCCAGTAGCTTACCAAAAACACTGCGCCGCCCTATTTGTCTGGCAACCTCAGAAGCGGCTTTAGCATCTTATCTTTGACAAAAGTCTTATTCACACAGATTTAAAGATATGTCAGTCAAAAGTCTCGACCGAGTTATCAGTCCAGCCCTGTTTCAGAAGATCGCTAAGGTTACGGGGAAGACTTCTGGTTCAGCGAGCTCTTCATCCTCAGTCACTCAGGAACTAACGGGGCAGGCGCTTTACGATTCATTACGGGTTGGAGCACAGAATTTCGCCGCTGGCATGCAGCTTCTTGGCGCTGGCGCAACTTTTGTTAATCTCTCGCTTGATACCAGCGAGAAGCTTCTTGAAATAGTGGATAAGTTGGAGAAGATCGCCGATAAAGCCAACAAAGGTAGCGTCGCTAGTTCAGCAGCCAAAAGAATGCGCGATGAATTTGATTCGCTTGCTAATCAGTTCGATAAAAAAATTGAGGACGCCAAAAAAGATAACATCGATATTTTAGATGTGGAGCAATTAAAGGCTGAATTGGCGCGGGCCGGTTTGGAGTCTGATAAGATTAGCGAGCTCGCCACTTCCCTTAAACGTTTTACGCACCCCGCGGAATCAACATTAAACGCCGATGGTGAGTTAGTCTCTGATGGTAATCCAGTGCCTCTTGCTGAATTTCAGAGAGCATTAAAGTCGGCGATAATAGATCCAGATGATCCGAGTGATGATCGTTCGGGGTTCTTTAGCCGGATAAGAAAAGACCTTCAAGATATAAAGCTAAAGTTAGAAGCTAACGTTTCCGCCTTGAAGGATACCGGGAAGCTTGTTGGTGAAAATATAAAATTAGTTAGGGCGGCGGGTTTGGCGTTTCTTGAAGTATCAGATGAAATGACAGGGCTTGAGAGCGCCGAGAAAATCGCGTCTCAAATTCGTGACAAGATCCGTAGCGCAGCTAGGCCTTCGCTAGCTGAGGCGCACAACCTTGAGCCGATCTTGGTGGCGGGTTTGGCGGCTCTCGGCGAGAAGAGTCAGGGTTAAGCACGAGAGGGAATCCCCTCACGCTCGTTTGCGCTATTTATTAACGAGAGAAATCAGCTAGATCCAGAGTGCGGAAGAAATGCCAGACTCTTCATACTAGAGCTGGATCGATTCTTGAAAAACTTGTATTATCAATCGGTTGTCCTAATTGTTGATGTTAAATAGTGTGGTCCCTATCTATGAGTGATGAATCTGTTTACTCCTCCTTTGGTTCAAATGCTGGTTACCTAGCTGAGCTTTATCAGCTCTTTAAAGAGGACCCGTCACTTGTTGGTCCTGAATGGGCGGATTTTTTCCACCGAAGCGGGTTTAATGGTTCAAACAGCTCCGTCCCTAATAATGGTTCTAATGGAGCGGCGCACGCTAACGGCGCTCATGCACAAGTTGCAAGCAAGACAAAGGTTGTCGAGAGCTCAAACACTTCCGCTGATGCTATTGCGGATAAGGCTATCGATGCGTTTAGGCGCTGGGGGCACCTTGCGGCGCTGCTAAGCCCGATTGATGCAGGCGGCGTATCTGCTAGAAGATCTTCTGAGATAGAGGCTGATAGTTACATTGTCGGCAAGAGTCCTGCGGAACTAACCCTAAAGGGCCGAACATTCGCCGGAAAGAGTGTTGGATCAATAAACGAGCTGATCACGGCACTTCAGTCGGTTTATTGCGGAACTATTGGTTTCGAGTTTGAGCACATTACGTCGCCAGAGGAGCGTGCTTGGTTACGAGATCGTGTTGAGCGTTCTCTTAATGCGGGCTCGTATTTCTCTGCAGCCGAGAGCAAGAATTTTCTTGGGATGTTAATCAAAGCGGGATTGCTTGAGTCAGAGCTTCATCGCAAATACGTCGGATCGAAGTGGTTCTCGCTAGATGGTAACGATTCTTTAATGTCAGCGATCGAGGTCTTGTTAAGCGGCTGCGCGCGTTCGGGGGTAAAGGAGGTTATCTTCGGAATGGCACACCGAGGGCGCATGAATGTTTTGGTAAATGTTTTTGGAATGCCGTTAGAGCGACTCTTTGCTGAATTTGAGGATCGCTCGGTAGCAACTGTAGTTGGAGCCGGAGACGTTAAGTATCACCTAGGTTTGAAAGGTGAGTATTCACACGAGTCAGGTCCTGTTCAATTAGAGCTACTTCCGAATCCGTCGCATCTTGAGTTTGTAAATCCGGTAGTATCAGGAGTAGCCAGAGCAAAGCAGGACTCTCTCTATAACGGCGATAGGCGGGCGGTGCTTGGTCTATTAATGCACGGCGATGCCGCTTTCGCTGGCCAGGGTACCGTATTTGAGTGCTTAAACTACGCAGGCCTTGATGGATATTCAACGGGTGGCACGTTCCATATCGTGATTAATAATCAGATCGGATTCACCACGACCCCTGATGAGGCACGCTCAACTAGGTACTGCACAGACCTAGCGAAGGGCCTGGACATTCCAGTTTTTCACGTAAACAACGAAGATCCTGAGGCTGCCTGCTGGATTACCCAGTTGGCTTTGGATTACCGTAATACATTCGGTAAGGATGTAATCATCGATCTGATCGGTCACCGAAAGTACGGGCACAACGAGGGGGATGATCCAAGCTTTACGCAGCCACTGACCTACAACGAGATTAAATCCAAAAGGCAGCTCTGGCAGCAGTACGGAGAGAAACTTGTCGCGGCGGGCTCGATAGATCAGAGCTTTATCGATGAGTCGGTTGATAGCTTTAAGAAGAGATTCTCTGAGGCTGGAGAGAAGGTGAGAGCTGGGTGTGAGGGTGAAGCATGTTCAACTCACGGAAAGCTGCATCCTAAGCCAGTTGAAACGGCCGTCTCGGAGGAGAGGCTAAAAGAGCTAGCTCGCGAATTGGTGGCTTTCCCAGAGAGTTTTGTAGCTCATCCGAAGTTAGCCAAAATCCTTCAGAAGCGAGTTGAGAACGTAGAGGCCGGAAAAGATATCGAATGGGGTGTAGCGGAAGCGTTAGCCTTTGGTTCGTTGGTTCAGGACGGAGTCCCGGTGCGTTTAAGTGGTCAGGATTGTCGCCGCGGAACTTTTAGTCACAGGCACCTGGTGCTAGACCATTACGAGAAACCAGAGATCTGGAGCCCACTAGGCGAGCTATCGAGGAAGCTAAATAATGGGTCTCGTTTCGAAGTTCATAACAGCTCCCTCTCTGAGAGCGCGGTGCTGGGTTTTGAGTTCGGATACGCGGCTAATGAGCAGAAAGGCTTAACCATGTGGGAGGCGCAGTTTGGCGACTTCTCCAACGGTGCTCAGTGTATCATCGATCAGTTTATCGTTAGCTCAGAGGCTAAGTGGGGACAGCTCTCCGGAGTTACTTTATTGTTGCCGCACGGCTTTGAGGGACAGGGTCCTGAGCACTCGAGCGCCAGGCTAGAGAGATATCTGCAGCTCTGCGCTGATAATAACATAAGCGTATGTTATCCAACTAACGCCGCGCAGATCTTTCACCTATTAAGGCGCCAAGGATCTCGTGATCTAAAGCGACCATTAGTTGTGATGACTCCTAAGAGTCTGTTGCGACTTCCAGCCGCCATGAGTTCAATCGAAGAGCTATCTAACGGTGGATTCAAGAGGGTGATAGTAGAGGAGCCTGTAGCCAAGAATGCTAAGAGCTTGGTGCTCCTAAGTGGTAAGGTTTACTACGACGTAGCTGCTGGAATTAAGGAAGCCGGTGTAGATAAATCGGTCGCTTTAGCGCGAATAGAGGAGCTTCATCCACTTCCCGGTCAGGAGATATCAGAGCTATTTAGCCGCTCTAAGTTCTCTAAGATCATCTGGGTTCAAGAGGAACCACAGAATCAGGGAGCATGGGGTTATATAGCGCCGCGATTAAAGGATTTAACTGGCATGAGCCCAGAGTATGTCGGCCGCCAAGCCGCTGGCGAGACAGCCACAGGTTCAGCGAAGCATCACGCCAAACAGCAAAAGGGGATTATTAGCGATCTGATCTCGAAGATTCAAAGTTAATCGCCGTCAGAGGTACATCTTCATGCGCGCGGTTTTCTACGACCTTGAGACATCGGATAAGAATCCAATTGGGCAGATTATTAACTACTGCTTTATATTCGTAGACGATCGTCTAGAGACTATTGATGAACTCTCTGGCTTAGTTAAATTATCGCGTCTGCAACTACCGGATTCAGGAGCGATACTGGCTAATCGCACAGATGTTGTTAAGCATCAAGAAGAGGCGCATGACTACGAAGAAGAGGCGATGCGGAAGATCGCGACGTTTCTTGAGTCGTGCATAGCGCGATCTGGTGGAGCGGTATCGTTCTTAGGGTATAACTCATCGCGTTTTGATCTCAATTACCTCCGAACAAGTTTGATAAGGAACGGGGTTAATCCTTATTTTAATAATCAGTTGTTACCTCACGATCTCCTTCAATCTGTTCAGAAAGCGTATCTCTCCTCGAATAAGTTTAGAGAGCTAATTCTAAAGAGTAGAGATGGAGAGAAACGACTCTCTTTATCTCTAGAGACAGTAGGTCATGCGTTGGGCTTATTAGATGGGGCGCAGGCACATGAGTCACGTGAGGATGTGGTTTTAACCATAAGAGTCGCTGAGTGGTTACGACGTGAGTGTGGCATTGATCCCGTTGTCCATGAGCCTTATGAAGGTCTGCAGCTACACTCAACAGCCCGTTCCGGCAGCGTTTATTTCTTAGAGCAGCCCGAGTACGACCTAGACGTCGGGGATTTCTGCGCGCGAACTCCGGTGACGCTTTTAGACGCGAATCACAAAGCTGGTCTGTGGGTTGATCTAGAGCGCTACGCGAGCAAGCAGAGCCCTGAGTGCATCATGTGGAGGTCGGCGGCTAAGCATCCTTTTTTTGTTCCGCCACGAGCCTCAAACGATCCAGATCTGCAAAAATTAGCTCGGGCCGCGATGACTCAATTTAAATCGATTACGCTTAAAAACTTCTTTAAGCCATCGACCTGTGATGTCGAGGCGGATATCTATCGCTTAGACTTTGATAATCTAGCGGTTTATATAAACGCGATTAAGGCAAATGATAAGAAGCTTCTAGAGCAGTGCACGAAACCTGAAGCCAAGATCTTGTGGGCAAGACGAATGCTCGCTAGTCCTAGAGCTAAGATTGAGGATCCCAAGACCGCTGAGACTCTTAGGAAGTACGCGCTTTACCGGTACGGAGGAAAGCTGCAGTTAGCGAGGAGTGTTTCAGAGAAGGAAGATGATAAGGATTCTGGTTTTCATACCTCTCTAAGTGAGATGGTCCAGCAACTTATGCGCAGCAGGGAAGCGGCGGTGTTAACTCGAAACGAAGAGGATCAACGGTTACTGGATTCTTTAGAGAGTTATATTAGGAGCTCCGATATCGTGAAGGTCGCCGGAAATGAGCTTTTGCCGCATTGGTTTGGGGGGTAGCTCTGCTGCTGTTCTCGTGGAATAGGTTTCTATCTGGTCCTGAATTCAGGTGCATTTCTGGGTTGAGCAACCCGACTCCAAACGACTTTGAAGAACTCTCTCAGCAAATATGAAATAGCCGAAGAGTTAACAAGTATAGCATGAGAATCCTTATCATGAAGTGAGATATATAATACCGTACTTCCACCGATTAGCATCGAGGTATTCTCCGCGAACGCCTGTGGAACATATCGCACTTCTCTAAGCGAATTGCCTTCGAGAAGAGGGGATCTCGTGTGCGGAACCTTATCTGGCATCATTAGAAATATATGAGTCTTTAACTTCTCTCGTCGCTCAACCGATTTGGCGAAGAGTCGAGGGTATCTCTTGATCAGGTCTGGATGAGAGAGTGAATATATCTGTTTAATCCGCTCCCTCTGAATGTGATCGTAGAATGAATCGAATGCAGTCGCGAAGCCTTTTCTTCCTGTGTACACACTCGTTGCGGGTTGCGCCGGGTGCTTAAACAGAAGCTCCTCAAATAGTGGGATTGCCTCTGTTAACGCCTGCTGACGTGAATGTATATCGTGAAGAAGACTACGGGGATGTTCTGCTGAATAAACTGTCCGACGATTACGCTTCGCCTGGCCCACCAATCCGCGTCTGATTAAACTATCGAGCGCCCTGTACACCGATGTTCGAGGAATCTTTGAGCTACGGGATACGTTAAGAGCTGATAACTGCCCATCTTTGACGAGCGCCAGATAGCAATCTATTTCCTCAAGCGAGAGACCCTGAAAACTCAAGATGGAACGGAGATGAGCGTTTATGTCCATATTATGGACACAATTATGCTATATATTAAGTCCTATTTACAAGTTGTTAGTTCCTGTTCGCCTAAATCTGTCCACTATTTGTTGCATAAGCAGGTAAGTCATTTATCATAGCTTTATGACAGCCTAATCATTTGGAGGATATATGCTAAAAACGAAAGATACCCGGATTTCTTTAACTCATTACCTGGCAAGCTTCGGCCTAGGAAGCTGCATCGGGATGACAACTTGGCTTCGACCATCAGAGCAGGACTATAATGATATGAAGCTTCCACCATCCACCGTTGAGCTAGCAGTAAAAGATCCGATAACAAGACGTCCTGCCATATTTGACATTCCGGTCAGCGCGAATAAGTTGGTTAGCGAGGAAAGCCAGGAGGAAGTCGTGAAACTCTTCGAAAGAGAGTATCCTGATTTAGTAGTGGAGAAATACGGGCCATGGTCCGATCGTGACGGCAACAGTGTCCTAAGGTGCGTGTGTGCTTTACGGTCGAAGGCTGCAGAACAGGATGATTAGATCTTGAGACTCCCAACGCCTGCCGCAATACACACGCCTCTAATATCGGCAGAGAAAACTCCCAGAGAGATAGAGACCCTATCCCGCTCGACAAATTTGTCAGTTGCACCTGACAAATTTGTATGTTATTGATATAACATGGCTTTCATTCGACAGTTTGTCACTACCCTCCTCGCCAGAATCACCACTGACAACAACCCGTTAATTCAGGTTGTTATAGGTCCACGACAAGTTGGAAAGACCACAGGGGTCAAGACAGTGCTTCAGCAGGTTCCGCGAAGCCACTACGCAAATGCTGACCTTGCGCGAGCGCCAACTCAGGAATGGATAATCGAGCAATGGCAAGCCGCCAAAGCTCTCGGGAAAGGAACGGTACTGGCCCTCGACGAGATTCAGAAGATCGAGCGTTGGAGCGACGTAATCAAGGGGCTCTACGATGACGACCGCGGCTCAGGTACGGTCAAAATTATTGTGATGGGTTCGGCGAGTCTCGCTCTGCGAGAGGGGCTCGGAGACAGCCTCCTCGGAAGGTTCGAACTCGTTGAAGTGCCGCATTGGTCTTTTTGGGAGAGCAACGCCGCGTTTGGCTGGGACCTCAATCAACACCTAATGTTTGGGGGCTATCCTGGAGCGGCGCACCTAATCGCAGATGCAGAGCGGTGGCAGGCCTTTATGCGCGACAGTGTAATCGAATCGGTGCTCGCGAAAGATATTTTTATGCTGGCGAAGATCGGGAAGCCCGCGCTCTTTAGACAGGTGTTAGAGATAGCGTTGCTCTATCCAGCGCAGGAGATTTCGTATCAGAAGATCGTTGGACAACTTCAGGAGTCTGGAAGTGTTGAGACAGTTAAGAGCTACCTGAGCATCCTCGGCTCAGCATACTTGATTCAAGCTCTTGAGAAGTTCTCAACTCGCTCGATATCAGTCAAGAGTTCAAGCCCGAAGATCCTCCCCCTGTGTCCTGCCCTTGTGCATGCGCTCCAGAGTCCGTCAGAGATCCTCAGCAATCCCACGTGGCGTGGCCGGGTTCTCGAAACCACTGTAGGCGCGCACCTTGCCAAGCTGCCGAACACTAAGCTTTTCTACTGGAGGGACGGAAGGGATGAAGTAGATTTCGTGATTAAGAGCGGCTCTCACGTTTTGGGGGTAGAGGTAAAATCCGGCGGCCAAGTCACAGGCAAAGGAGTAGCCGCCTTCAGGGCTCAGTTCAAGGGAGCTCGATGTGTCACACTCTCTGAGCCACTTGCGCTTCAACTACTCGAACAAGATAGCGCCACCTCCGCATGTTTGGAGTGGTTGAGGTCGATTGCGGTTTAAGTTAGAGAAGCGAGGCATAACCTTCCCTAAATACGTTAGCCGCCCTTTAAGCATCTTTTTACAGCCCAGCCCCCGCAAAACCCTTGGCCCATCCCGATCTTCAGGGTAGACTCTCGGAGCCGTTGTTTTTCCGAGGTGCTGTGTCCGGCTTCTGTCATCTCCATCTTCATACTCAGTACAGTCTCTTAGACGGGGCCAATAAGATCCCCGATGTATTAATTCGCGCCGCGCAGATGGGTCAGCCCGCGATCGCGATGACCGATCACGGAAATATGCACGGCGCGGTTGAGTTCTATCTTGAAGCTAAATCGGCTGGCATTAAACCGATTATCGGTTGCGAGCTTTATGTCACCCCTGGTTCTCGCTTTGAGCGCAAGATGTCCTCAAAAGGAGGAGCGGGAACGTGTCACTTAACTGTTCTCGCCTCCAATAAGACCGGATACCAAAACCTCTGCAAGCTATCTAGTTTAGCTTACAAAGAGGGATTTTATTTTAAGCCGCGCGTTGATCACGAGATCCTTGAACGCTACTCAGAGGGATTGATAGTGCTGAGTGGTTGCTTAGCGGGCGAGTTGGCTCAGGCCACTGAGCTAGATGATTACAAAGGCGCTAAAGAGGTAGCTGAGTTTTACGCGAGGGTGTTTAAGGATCGTTTCTATCTAGAGATCCAGCCGCATCCAATTAAAGATCAACAGCGACACAATACAGCGGTGCTTGATCTCGCTAAATCGATGGGAATACCTCTTGTGGCTACGACTGATTGCCACTACCTAGAGCACGGCGATCACTTCGCTCAGGAAGTTCTAATGTGCATCTCAACTGGTAAGACGGTTATGGATCCAGACCGTTTACGCCACGAAGGCTTCGCTCTCCATCTAAAGAGCGAGCAGGAGATGTTAGCTGAGTTCTCAAGCTACAAAGAGGGGGAGGAGGCCGTTAAAAATACGGGGCTAATCGCGTCTCAATGTGATCTCTCCTTAGAGTCTAAGACCTACTACATGCCTAAGTTCACCTCAGATGACGAGCGGCCGCTGATCGATGTGATGGCGGAGTTAGCTCGTGATGGTTTGAAGAAGAGACTTGAGGTCATGTCGGCCGCGAGTGATTGGGATCCCGCTAGCACTCAAGCTTACAATGATCGCTTAGAGCTTGAGATATCGCTCATAGGCAAGATGGGGTTCGCTGGATACTTCCTGGTGGTAGCGGACTTTATCGTTTGGGCTAAGGATAACGGAATCCCTGTAGGACCAGGTCGTGGTTCGGTAGCTGGTTCTCTGGTGGCTTACGCGATGCGTATAACCGAGGTTGATCCGATCTCAAATAAGCTATTCTTCGAGCGCTTTCTAAATCCGGAACGTGTCAGCATGCCTGATATAGACGTGGATTTCTGTATTCACGGTAGGCAGCGTGTCATCAAGTATGTCGTAGAGAAATACGGCAAAGAGAACGTGTCGCAGATCGCCACGTTCGGAACTCTAAAAGCCAAAGCAGCGATTAAAGATGTAGGTCGCGCTTTAGGTATGAGTTACGCCGAGACCGATCGTGTAGCGCAGCTAGTTCCGCCGCCGAGACAGGGCTTTGATTATCCGCTCAGTGAGGCTCTCACGATGGAGCCAAAGTTGGCTGAGTACGCGGCGGGTGAGGGCAAGGAGCTGATTGAGTTAGCGAAGAAGTTAGAGGGGCTCACCAGACACTCGTCGACCCATGCGGCTGGCGTGGTAATTGGTGACCGGCCGCTCGACGATATCTTACCGATGATGGTCGATAAGGACGGTAACGATGTCACTCAGTACTCAATGACCTATGTCGAGAAAGTCGGACTGGTGAAGTTTGACTTCTTGGGTCTAAAGACCCTTACAGTATTACACACAGCTCTCGATATTATTAAAGAGAGCCGTGGTGTTGAGTTGGATCTCAATAAACTACCGCTAGCGGATCAAAAGACCTATTCGATTCTCTGCGCTGGAAATACTACCGGTGTGTTCCAATTAGAGTCGAGCGGTATCACCGAGATGGTGGTTCGATTAAAGCCTAGCAGCTTCGATGATATCGTCGCTATCTTGGCGCTTTATCGACCTGGTCCGCTGGACGCGGGGATGGTTGATCACTACATCGAGCGAAAGCACGGACGCGAGCCGATCGTTTATCTTCACCCGTTGATGAAGGATATATTGGCCGACACTTACGGCGTAATCCTCTATCAAGAGCAGATCATGCAACTAGCACAGGCGCTCTCTGGATATACCCTGGGAGAAGCCGATCTCCTCCGAAAAGCGATGGGTAAAAAGAACCCAGAGGAGATGGCTAAGCAGGCTGTTCGCTTCGTCGATGGATGCGTTCAGAGATCGATCGATAAGAAGTTAGCCGAAGAGATCTTCCAGCAGATGGAAACCTTCGCGCGTTACGGCTTTAACCGTAGTCACACGGCGGCATACGCGTTGATTTCATTTCAAACAGCTTATTTAAAAGCGCACTACGGAGTTGAGTTCATGGCGGCGTTGATGACGCACGACATGGAAGATAGCGACAAAACCTTCAAAAACTTCAACGAGTGCAGACGTGGCGGTATTACGGTAATGCCGCCAAACCTTAATGAGAGTTTGTCTAGTTTCGCGGTGAGGCAGGGCAATATCCTTTTCGGGTTAGCGGCTGTTAAGGGTACTGGAGAGAAGGCTGTAGAGGCGATATTAAAAGCCAGAAAAGACGGCCCTTTTAAGGATCTTGAGGATCTCTTAGGTAGGATTGATCTCTCGCAGGTTAACAAGCGTGTTATCGAGAATATGATCAGTAGTGGCGCGCTTGATTACAGCGGCGCTTCTCGTCGTGATATGTGTGAGAGGTTAGAAGACCTTCTTAAAGTATTCGCTTCTCAGAAAAATGTCGATCCGAATCAGATGTCTCTTTTCGGAGCCGCGACCGCCAAGCCAACTCTGCCGCGGCGAGGGGCGCCTATGCCGGAATGGCCGGTTAATCAGAAGTTAGCCTATGAGCGAGAGGCTTTGGGCTTTTACATCTCTGGACACCCTTTAGAGAAGTTTAGGTGGGATCTGCGACGACTCGGCGCCGTGAGTACCGCTGATGTTAAAGCCCGCGGAATCAAAGAGGTCAGAATCGGCGGTGTAATCACGGCTCTTAAGCTAAAGAACACCAAGAAGGGTGACCGCTATGCGAGTTTTGTGCTTGAGGACTGGCTAGGAACGATCGATTCCCTTGTATGGCCTGATACATACAGACAGGTTCATTCGTTAATCGCCGCTGATGAGCCTGTGTTGATTACCGGTAGAGCAGAGGTGACACCCGAACGGTGTTCGTTAGTGGTCGACACGATGGAGTCTCTAATTAAGTTAAGAGACCGTAATGCCACACAGGGCTTTTTGCTCCTTAATACTCGCGATAACTTCGAGTCTAAGCTGCCTAAGGTGCAGTCGATCTTTGAGAAGCACACAGGTACCTGCCCTATAAAAGTGAGACTTAAGCTAGAAAGCGAGGAGGTCTCTATAGTGCTTAGAGATGGTAGTAATACCCCTGTTTGTGTTTTACCATCAGAATCTCTGTGTGAGGAGATCGAGCAGGTTTTTGGACGGCCGGTTCTCACCTTTATGTAGGGGCGCGCATGTCTAGAGAACGCGATTCATTTATACCACCACGTTGGTTCATGACGGTTGCAACATTAGCGTTGACCATCTGGTTGGTAGCTCAGCTAAAGGAGTTGGTGGTTCTTTTAGTGGTTGGATACTTCGTCGCTTACGCGATTGACCCAGTGATCACTAGGTTGCAACTCAAAGGAGTTTCAAGGCCCCTAGCTTTCGCGCTTCTTTGCGCCGTTGTTACAGCGGTCTTAGTATTGGCGTGCGTGACGGCAGTGCCAACCTTAGTCGATGAATTTTCCAAGTTAAGCTCGAACCTAAACAGCTATCTACAAACTAGCCGAGATAAGTTAGCTCCCCTACTTGAGAGGGCGAAGGATTATCTCCCAGAGAGTTTAAGATCCCGGATAGACTTTGAGGATATTAATGGATCGATCCTATCGCTTGTCTCATCGGTAAGTGGTGACACAATTAAGAAAGTCGGAAGGGGAATTCTAGCTACTCTTTTAACTGGTTACTCTGGCGCGTTAGCTCTCTTTAACCTGCTACTGCTCCCCTTTATAATTTTCTATATCGCGGTAGATCTTCCGCGAATCCACGCATTTTTTAGAGCTTTATTTCCAGTCACTAAACGCTCACGAGTAGACCGAATCTGCGGTGAGATCGATCGTTACGTTTCGTCTTTTGTTCGTGGTCAGGCGATCGTTTGCTCGGTGTTGTTTGTTCTTTACGCGATCGGCCTGGGCTTAGTTGGAGTTGATCTCTGGCTGCTTCTCGCGGCGATAGCGGGTTTTGGTAATATGGTCCCGTATTTGGGGACCGCGCTCGGTATCTTTCTTAGCTGCGTAATGGCAGTAGTTACGTTTGGCGATCTCTCGCATGTTCTCTGGGTGTTTTTAGTTTTTGGTGTCGTGCAATTCCTTGAGGGGATGGTGATTACACCAAGAATAATGGGTGAGTCGGTAGGTTTATCGCCGCTAATAATCATCTTGTCACTCTTTGCTGGTGGGCAACTGTTTGGTCTGCTCGGAATATTTCTGGCGATCCCAGCGGCGGCAACACTAAGGGTTCTGGTGCGCCACTCGTACCAGTGGGTTTTAGATAGTCATTAAGGAAAAAGATGAAGGGAGCGAACTTAATCCGCAAGTTGGTCGATTTAGCTTTAGAGGAAGACCTAGCGTTTGGTGATATAACTGCTGCGCTAACGGTGCCAGAGGATCATCGCTCAACGGCGCGGATTATCGCGCGGCAGGACCTGGTGATGTGTGGGTGTGAGGTGTTACCGGTAATTCTCCGTGAGGGACGATGGTCGATTGAGTCAAAAGTATTAGTTGAGGATGGCAACGCGTTAAAGTCTGATGATGTAATAGCTGAGCTAAAGGGGTCTACTCGCGATCTATTAGCCGCCGAGCGCACAATTCTTAATTTCTTGCAGCGACTCTGCGGTGTGGCAACTTACACCAGAAATTTTAGAAGCGTCGAGCCAGAGCTAATTGTGTTAGATACCCGCAAGACTATACCGGGTTGGAGAGTCTTGGATAAATACGCTGTAAGAGTCGGAGGAGGGCGTAATCACCGCTTCTGCTTAGGGGATATGATTCTGGTTAAAAACAATCATATCGACGCCCATCCTGAGGGGATGCGTGCGGCATTGAAAGATATAGCTGAGAAGAAGCCTATCTACATGCCGTGGGAAGTCGAGGTGCGAAATCTTGACGAACTAAAGATCGCGCTTGAGTTTAAGCCAAACATCATCATGCTTGATAATTTTTCAGACGATACTATTAAGGAAGCAGTGGCTCTAGCTCGTGCGACCACGGACTCTCCGCTGTTAGAGGTATCAGGTGGGGTTACTCGTGAAAGATTGGATGCCATTAAAGAGACGGGGGTAGATGCCGTCTCTGTTGGCGCGCTGACGACCCAGGCGCCTAACGTTGATATCTCTATGCGTATCGAGCGTCAGAGATAAGGAAGAATTTAAGGTGTATTTAGAGGAGCAGATACCTGGTTTTGATTTAGCGAGGAGATATACCTCGGTAAGCTCCACCATGGATGTAGCTCGTCAACTAATTGAGGAACTCCCGGCAGGGAGGGGTGACTTTCGTGGAGTAATCGTAGCCGATGAGCAGACCGCTGGAAGGGGACGCCAGGGGCGTAGCTGGTTGTCAGGTGCTGGGGCTTTTATGGCGACCTTTATCTTGTCGTCACGAGCCCCGCTCGCCGCGCTTTCGGGATATTCGCTCTGCGTTGGGCTAGGTGTTGCCTGGGCTCTCGAGGCGATCGGCGTGAAGATCAAACTTAAGTGGCCAAACGACCTTGTGTTTGCGGCTCCAAGTGGAGAGATCCGAAAGCTAGGAGGAATCTTAATCGAGGTTCATGAGGTCGGGCCGGAGCGCTATATTTTAGTGGGTTTGGGAATTAACGTAAATCCAGCCCCGGAGGGTGTGAGGGATATAGCTATATCCCTAAGCGAATTGGGTGTTTTAGGTTGTAAGGCTAGTGAATTAACTGAGCCGCTTGCTTGCTCAATAAGCAAGGCTCACGACATATTTGTCACCTCAGGTGGTTTCGCCGGAATAAAGAGTGATTGGTCTAGTCGCTCGTGTTTTATCGAAAATAAAACCGAGCTCGCGCTCGATTTAGGTGATGGTAAAGTCATATCCGGAATATACTCGGGAGTCGCTGATAGTGGTGCTTTATTTCTCACCCATGATGGCAAAGTTCAATCAGTGGTATCGGGACATATATTATCTGTGACTTGAATCAATGAGCGATAATCGAGGCGAACAGATCGGTTTCCCATGGGCGTTAATACTAGCGTGGTTTGTAATTTATCTATCGCTACAGGCGCTCTTTGTTGGTCAATCCGGTATTAGTAGCAGCTCGGAGGCGCGTGAGGTTCAGGTAATTGATGTAATGCTTAGAGAAGGCACATGGGCATTGCCTCTGCGTAACGGAGTAATCCCATCTAAGCCACCGCTTTATCACTGGCTTGGCGCCGGTGTTTCTATCGTTGCTGGAGGTGTTAGCGAGTTCTCCGCGCGGTTTACCTCACAGATATGCTGCGCTGTTACAATGATCTTAGTGGCTTTAACCACATTTAAGTTCGCGAGCCTTACCCGTACCTATCAGGGAAATAGACATCCTCGGAGAGCTGCCCTTATCGCATGCGCGGTTGCATCGCTAACGTATGGCTTCTACCAGATGGGTTGCTTGGCGATGGTGGATATGACCTTTACCCTAACATTGTGGCTGGTTTTGGCGGCGGTGATTCTGGGGATTAGAAGTAGCTCGATAGAAGGCACTTACCTTTCAGAGTTCGGCCGAACGTTCTTCTGGTTATTTTGCGCGTTAGCAGTTCTAGCGAGGGGACCACTTGGTCTTGTGCTGCCGGTGGCGCTAGCTGGTGTGGCTGGCATCTGTGTCGTTGGTTTTAAGAAAACTGCTGGATTGTTCTTAAAACCTAGCTTTGGATGGCTTGCGGTGCTGATACCCCTTGTTTGGTACTATTTAGCTTATCGCGTAGGGGGTGATGCTTTTGTTGAGAGGCAGATCTTATTTGAGAACATTAAGCGTTTCTCAGGTGGTGAGTTTGTTAATTCTGAGAGCTGGTGGTTCTATTTTCCATCTCTTTTAAGGACGACTTTCCCTTGGGGAGTAATCCTGCTGATTTTTTTATTTAAGGGCGTTTTCTCTAAGAGCACAGTTTCATATCGAGGGTCGGAAGCCCTGTCGCGGTGGCTGCCTAGTATACTTCTTTTTTTCGGACTTGGACTCCTCTCGCTCTCTTCAGGGAAACGTCATTCATACCTCGTTCCTTTGCTACCGTTGATTGCGGTGCAGTTGGGGGTAGAGATCTCTTCAGCTTTTGAGCGCGGAGGGGCGGCGTTACGGGTCAGGACTTTACGCGCTGGGAGAGCGACAGAGATCTCTTTGACCGCGTTCGCGATGATACTTATCTTTGGAATGAGCGCGCTTGTTGAGTTGGGGATCCTATCCAACGCTGAGCTTCGCGACGCCTACGCTGCTATTCCGATGGTGATAGCGCGTTTAGCGATTATTATCGGAGCTATCGCTATTGTAACGGTGATCGGCGCGAGAAGAGGGGTATTTGGATCGCTTGTTTCAGTTTGGTTTCTAATGGTTGTGATCATGACCGGTGTTGTTAACGGCGGATTAGCCGTCAAAGCGCACCTTAAGGGATTTGATGACATGGCGCGTGCCTGGCTAGATACGGCCGGCAAGGGTGAGCGGCTAGCGGTTTTTAAGCATCCGTTTGATGAGTACTTTGATCCGATCCTGTTTTATGTAAGGCGACCGGTAGAGCTTCTATCTTTAGACTCATTCTCAAGGGAGTGCGACCCCAGCACTGTATATGCCGGAAAGAGATCGTGGCTCGACGCGCACGAAGATCTTTTTAGAGGGGATATTATAAGAATAGTGACTTTGCGTGAAAGATTTTTAGCTAGGCGTGGGGACAGTCAGCGGGACCTGGTGTTTTTCCGGTGCAGTAAGTATCGACGCGAAGAGGCGCCGAGAGAGCCGGAGCAGATGTTGCGGGATGCGGGGTTGTGGTTCAAGAGAAGAGGAAACCACAGAGGTTAGGATTAGAGGAGCATCTTTTGGAGCGCGGCGCTCCCGCGCCGCTTTGTGTGGGGTTGCGTGGTGGGCGTCGTGGGATTGGATATTGCTACGCACACGTCATCTGGATTCGTCTCTCTCCGTGGCCCTCTGCGACCTCGGTGTAGACTTTCTTCTGAGATAGTCCTACAGGCTTGTGGGGAAGGAAGGAGAAACCACAGAGGTACGCAGAGGATCACAGAGGCTAGGATTAGAGGAGCATCTTTCGGGGCGCGGCGCTCCCGCGCCTCTTTGTGTGGGGTTGCGTGGTTGGAGTCGTGGGATTGGCCCCCATGTCATCGTGATTCGCTGAGTGGATCCCTCTTACTGTAGCAGATATTTTTTAACATAGAGGACGCAAAGGACGCGGAGGGGAGAGCCTGGATTATTAGTAAGGGGTGCCGGATTCATATCCAATTCTACTTCCTCCGCGGTAAAAATTAAAAACTTCAGACTCTTTTAAGAAGTTTAAATCCCCTCAAAAAGCCCCCAACATCGCGCACCTGTTATGTTAATCCCCGCATCTATAACTTCGAGGAGTAGTGACGCGTAAAATTAGCATGCTTGGGTAAGCATCTGATTATACAAACAAAAAGCAAGTGCCTTGGCTCCTCTAATTTTGTAAACACCTCCTTACGGGATCATAAATATCTAGGTAGCGTTAAGTTTGAGACATATGAGCGGTAGTTCGAGATTACCAGAAACGGCTAATATTAATGGAGCCCGGGTATTTGTGACCGGAGGTGCCGGTTTTATCGGCTCTCACCTCACGCAGGCTCTTTTGAAGCGCGGCGCAGCACAGGTAACGATAATCGATAGCCTGCGCTACGGCGATCTAGCTAATTTAGGGAAGCAAGAAAGGGTTAGTGTAATTCAACATACACTTGGAAAAGATCCTGTTAGCAAACTTGAATCCCTAATCAGTGGGCATGACCTGCTCTTTCATCTGGCTGCCGAGAAGCACAATCAATCAAAAGATTCTCCATACGATGTCATACGAGCTAATATAGACGGGACTCTTGAGGTCTTTACTGCGGCCGCCAAGGCAGGAGTTAAAAAGATCGTTTATACGTCATCGCTCTATGCCAATGGCAGAGTGATAGGGGATGACCTAAAGGAGAGCGACGTTCCTTGCCCAAGAACCGTTTACGGGATGACTAAGCTGGCGGGGGAGCACCTCCTTCAATTTATAAAAGCCCAGTACGGAGTGCCGTTTTCCGCTATCAGATACATGTTTGTCTACGGACCGAAGCAGTTCGCAGGCATGGGATATAAATCGGTCATAGTTAAAAATTTTGAACGGATATTTGCCGGGCAGAAGCCGGTGATTTTCGGTGATGGTCAGCAGGTGCTCGACTACATTTTCGTCGACGATGCCGTCGAGGCAACGATCAGAGCAATGGAGATTGATACCGCTGGGGAAGTTCTTAATGTTGGAAGTGGCCAAGGGGTGTCTGTTGAGAGCTTGGTAAGAACGATGTGCAAAGTCGCCGGTGTCTCTTATCAACCGATATTTGAAGGGGCCGATTGGACCGCGGGCACAAGACGGGTTGGCGATGTATCTAAAGCCCTAAAATCACTTGCGTGGGCTCCGTCGGTTAATCTTGAGAGCGGACTCGGGTTAACAGCTAATTGGATTAAGGATTCTATAAAACGAAGCGCTTTAGTTTCTGGTGGCGAATGCCGACCTTAGTGAAGCGGAAGGGAAGTGGATTAAATCGATCGTGATGGGAAGATAAGAAGCTATGTGCAACAACGATACAGCTAATTTCGGCCAGGAGAATGTGATAGACGGCGCCGCTGCGAGGTCTCCAAGCGATAAGTTTGAGCTTACTGTGTTGGCCCCGTGTTTTAACGAGGCGAAGAATATTCCCGAGCTAGTCTCACGGCTATGTAATGTTTTTCAGAAAAAAGGAATCAACGGTGAGATAGTCCTAGTTGACGACGCCAGTACTGATGACACGCGCGCTGTAATGAAGCGTCTGGCTGAGGAATATACCCAGCTGTCACTGGTTTATCACCAGAGGAATCAGGGCATAGCCGCGGCGTGGCGTTCTGGGCTACAAGCTGCTCGTGGAGAGTATGTTTGTTTAATCGACGCGGATCTGCAAAATCTTCCCGAGGATGTTTGGAGGCTTTACCGTGAGATTAAATTCACCAACGCCGATATGGTGCAGGGATATCGTAGCTCAATCGGCAGACTTAAGGATTCGCGCTATCTCTTAAGTCGAGGTCTGAATTTCATCCTCAATTCTCTCTTCTCGATGAATCTTCGTGATAACAAATCGGGATTTGTGATAGCGCCGCGCGAAGTGATGCAAGATGTCATCAGATTTCAGCGTAAATATAACTTCGCCAACAGTTTTATCGCTGTGTCGGCTCATTCAAAGGGATATTCGATTCGCGAGATAGAGACCCTCTTTCAAAATCGTATGATGGGAGTGTCGTACTTAGCCAGATTCCCGATAAGAGCCGTAGTTAGGTGCTTTGCTGACCTTGTCCCAGCATTTATGGAGTTTCGGGTATCTACCAAGAATGAGAACTTACTCCAGGATTTTCTAAAGAGTAATAAGCCTACCCGAAGTGATGAGCCCCTTACTGGATGGCGTAAATGGGGGCTAGATCTCTTTTTTAAGACCATGCCGCTGCATAAGTGGTTAATTACATCTAAGGCCCGCAATTACTACGATGAGTTAAAGCAGAGCCAGTGGCTCACTTTGGCTCAGATCCGTGAGCTTCAAGAGCAGAAGTTAAGAAAGTTAGTGAGGCACGCGTATCAGCACGTGCCGTTTTATCGTCAACGATTCGATGAAGCTGGAATTAAGCCTACTGATATCAGAACCCTTGATGATCTGACCAAGATTCCGTTGCTATCAAAACAGGATGTTAGAGAGAATCTTTACTTCGATCTAATGTCTGATAATCACAAGAAGTCCGAGGTCTTAAGAATTCAAACGAGCGGCTCAACAGGAGAGCCGTTTGTGTGCTTCGCCGATCGTCATCAGCTCGAGATACGCTGGGCTGCCACACAGCGCAGCCTTGAGTGGACAGGATATCGTTTCGGAGATAAGCAGGCGCGCCTCTGGCACCAGACAATCGGAATGAGCTTCTTGCAAGTAGCTCGCGAAAAGTTAGATGCTCTAATTAATCGCCGCCTATTTGTTCCGGCGTATGAGCTATCTGACAATAATCTCCGCTTATTTATTGAGAAGATCGTAAAACATCAGCCGGTCTTGATAGATGGGTACGCGGAATCGCTTAATTTCTTGGCGCACTATGTTAAAGAGCACGGTATCCCTGGTTTTAGACCTAAGGCGCTTGTCTCTTCTGCGCAAGCTCTGCCTGATCAGAGTCGTGAGATTATCGAGAAGGCATTTGGTTGCAAGGTATTTGATAAATACGGCAGCCGTGAGTTCTCAGGTATAGCGTACGAGTGCGAAGAGCACGATGGACATCACGTCGTGGCGGAGTCGTACATAGTTGAGATCCTAAAGGACGGCCGTCCAGCTAGGCCAGGAGAGGTTGGCGAGATCGTGATTACCGATCTGTCGAATCACTGCCTTCCGTTTCTTCGTTACAGGATCGGTGACCTCGCTGTGGCCGTTGATAATAACGTCACCTGCGGATGCGGGCGTGGATTACCTCGTATCGGCAAGATCGAGGGGCGTGTGCAAGCGATCATCGTTGGAACAAACGGCAACTATGTTCCTGGAACCTTCTTCGCGCACCTGTTTAAGGACTACGACTGTGTCGTTAGGCAGTACCAGGTAGTTCAGGAAGAGGTCGGATCGATCAAGCTAAAAGTCATTAAGGCCTCGGCTTTCAATGATGAGGCCTTTGGAGAGGTTCTACGTGAGCTACGTAAATTCCTCGGTGCTGATATGCGAATTGACGTTGAGTTCGTCGATAATATCCCGATGGTCAGGACTGGTAAGCGCCAGGGAAGTATATCGAAGATCCAGATGGACTTTCAGCAGATCGAGGCCCCGGTCTTGGCGACCGTAGGGGCGGAAGAGGTTATCAGTGGGAATGGGGGAGTGGTTTAGGGAGTCCCACGTGAACGTGCTCGTGCACTTAAACGTGACCGTACCCGATCCGCCACTTTTAACATCTTAGCTCGGCTACTGTTTGACCCTGAATTCGGGTACTTTTCTCGTTTACGTACACGTCAGGTTTGCTTGGTTAAAGTAGCAGATATCAGATTCGCAAATTATGTAGATTTTGTTTTGGTGGGAAGGTGCGTATAAGAAGAATGAGGCGAGCCACAATTCAGTGGCTCGCCG
>JBIKWQ010000105.1:0-7190 GCA_044356215.1 Bdellovibrionota bacterium
CCCCAAATGCAAAGCACAGATGCGTATCATCGCCTTCATTCAAGACGAACACTCAATCAAGGACATCATGAAGTCGCAGGGGATCGCTGACTTTAGAGCGCCTCCACCGATCCCTACGTTCATCGACCCCACCGAGGCTCTCGATGAACTACCCTCCTACGACTCCTTTGAGCCAGCACCTGATGACTTCTAAATTCCGCTTCAACTGTGACGGGACTGGCGCGGTGCATCTCAAATGAGGCTCTTAAGCATAGCTGGGGGCCGCCAGGGGCTAAAAATCCAGAAATAAGGCTAAATAAGGCTCTGCGCCTCCCGAAAAAACTCACTTATCCCTCAAGGTGGCGCGGCACTTTCGTCTTAAACTCCCTCTAGCGACACCTCGACATCCACACCAGCAAAACCCAACTACCTAGTTTGCTGATATAACTCCGGAATTAATCGATCTTCCATCACCCTTATAGTTTATGCAACACATACCAATTTCTGCGCATAACCAGCTAAGCTCCTGTAAATATCAGAGGCCCTAAACATGTAAGTCTATATAAATGTTCGTCTGAAACAAATTTTCACGTTATGGTCAACCCATCCAGACATAATCTTCCTCCGGTAGTCCAGCACATGGATTGTCACATCGGCGTTTTAGCGGAAACCGGGCTGATGGACAAAGTCCACGATTTTTTCGGAGGACTGGATGAGGTCTTACTGCCCCGAGAAGTCAAAACCGCACTGAGGTTACTTTCGAGCATTAGTTCTGCGCCTGGTAGCAACGCAAATGTGACTCTTGCGCGTTATATTCCAGATTTTGCTACTAACGAAGCCTACCGAGAAATAGGCGTAGATCCGCTTGATAAGGTTTTTGAAGAGCTTTCAGAGCTGGCGAAGACACCTCGGGGTGGTTCGATGCTCTGCTATTTTGCTGGTTACTTCGTTCTAATCTCTCCCGGAAAGTCCAGAGATGAGATCATCGACATTATACGCGGAAAAAAAGCGCGCAACGAATCGTTCGAGTTCATCAACTCAGGGCTTGCTGAGACAAACCCTTCCTGGTTTAAATCCATTCTTACTCGGAGATTAGATTTTACAGAATCAGCGATCGAAGAGATCGAGTCAACAGAATATCTAGCAACCGCTATTAGACATGGGTGTCACATTGATGATTCTCTGAGGGATCTTTGTGAGGTCTCTAAAGATAAAAATATACCAATTGTTCTATGCCTTGAAGGTCGGGCTTTTACTATCACCCCGGGATTGACAGGCTCGGAAGCAATCATCCGGCTTGAATTGCTTCGTGAGGAGAAACTAGAGCAGAGTAGTGAGCTTTCACGGTTACTCGCGGAACAATTCGATTCGCTTGAGTTCAACGGACTATCTATTGAAGCCCTAACTCTAATCGATTATATGATGATTCAGACTCTCAACACGACTGGAAAAGCAATTGTGCCGGCTTCAGAGGTAGAAGAGGCCCTCAATAAGGCAGGAGTTTTTTTGCCCCCAGCACTCAACCGCTGGTGTCAGGAAGATGGCCAGGAGACAGACAACGAACAATTTGAGGCTGACCGCAACGCCTTTTTAGACGGGCGCAAGAAGCTTTTTGAAAGCGCAGACTTCGCTTTGTGCTTACACGCCTCATTGGAGATGGCACTGGCAAATTACTTATATGCGGCTTATTTCGGAATGCAGCTTTTCTCGCCTGAAGAATTTCTCTCTTGTTTGGTGGAAAACTTCCGGGCTGAAACTGAAACCCTCTTGCGATACATGCAGATGACCAGCCGTCAGTAATCGTCGAGCTCCAGTGGTAGAGGTGAATCACGGGATTTATCAGGGAATCATTAAACATTTTAACCATGCAAGCTCGCTCTTCCACCGATATAAAAGTAGGTTCGCTATTCTGGAATAGACGCGACGCGCAGCGATTAAATGCAGAACCCCGGTGCCTTGCCAAAGGAATCTCCAGAGGATGTTATCCGTGGGTTCATTAATGCATGATCCGTGCGGTAGCTGATGAACTCAAAGTGGGAATCGGCGGTCAGGTGCACTCATCAACGGCCCCCGAGCAATCTCTGATTTTGACCGATGCCCATGAGGTTCTCGACTACAACCCATCGATGTGGTGGCGGCTTCAAACAGGACAGTTACCCAACTATATTCACAACGTCTTCACACCCCCTACGGTAGAGATTGATGGAGTGACCTTTCCAGGTGCAGGCTTTCAATTTCACATGCACACCAACTCCGGTCAGATTATTATCGGAGTGAATTTGACCTTCGATCTGCTTAATCGTGAATTTCTATCGCTCATTCACGCTGAAGACGGGCCACTCAGCGACCCAGTGCTCGCAGCTGCATTAAAGTCAGTTCAAGCTCCACCGGACGCGTTAGCAACCCGGCTTGATAAGTACGGACTGCTCCTGTGTCCCCTGGATGAGCACGGGCAGCTTACGGCTGGGTTCTACAATTTTATCGAAGGATCACTCCGACCTGCACAGCTTCCATCAGATCTCGAGGGGGTGTTTCTCTCTGATGCGTTTGTGTTCGCTTCACCAAACGGAGACCTTGGCTTTACGCCTCTGCCAGGAATGAAAGGATTCGTTGATAGGGCAGACATCCCCGCGAGAAAGTTCTTTCGACTGGACTGAAGTTAGCCGGCCTGCCCGTATACGCCTCCCCTAGACGACGCGCCGATAGCATCGTGCGCTGCGTTTGAGCACTGCCTACCAACCGTTATACTCCATCAGAACTCGTGTCATACAAAATCTTGAAGACCGTTCGCAGATTCATGGCGAGAACGGGCTCCCGTATTTGCAGAGCGTAGAACGGCTCGGTGCGCGTCATGATCACGACGACGTAATCACCCATCACCCATGTGGTACTGTTGAACTGATAGTGTCCTGGAAGAACCCGCACCTCTCTGCCTGGAATTCTTCCCTTGAGCTTGCGTTCTGTACTTGAGGAGTTAGAGAGTACACGACCGGCGATGTGGGCCTCAACGTGCAGAATCTTCCAAGCTGCTCTGATCCACTTCGAGTATTCCTCCACGAAGGAGTGATCCTGAAAGCCCCAGGTTGAACGATCCAAGCGAAGGATACTATCCCGCCAACGCTCGAGATTATCGAAGAGGAAGCGCTCAACCTTGAGACGGCCCTCAACAAACTCCATTCGACTTTCGGAATGCACGCGTTCCGCGAGTAACGGGTGAAGCTCGCGGGTGATCTTGGCGATTACTTTCTCCTTCTGATCAAGTAGCTCACGCTGTTCCTCCACAGCGGCAGAAAGAGCAGTTGGACTCTCAGCTCTGTATCGCAAGGCTCTACGAGTTGAGTTAGTCGTGACCAGCTTTCGTCTTATGAGCGCCTCAAGCGCCGTGTAGACCGAGCTACGTGGTGCCGAGAGTCGCCGCGAAAGCTCCTGCGCTGACCCTAAGCCCACATGAATAAGGTCGAGGTAGACCTTTGATTCAAAAGCAGACAGTCCTAGATCTTCTAGCGATCGTTGAATGCTCACGTCATGTCCTCATCATTAACCCCATAACTATACACCTATATTGCCGTATTTATAACGGCAATTAACGTGTGTAGATACAGATAGTTACTAGCCCGTAAGAGGCCCTGTATAGAGAACCTCCGGACATTCTTCCGCTTCACGAGTTACACTTTCCCTTGCAGAAAGGTGGCATATGAAAATGAGCATACGAATTCGCTGTCTGATTCTACGAGTAAGCGTCCCTACTCTCCTACTGATAACTACGATCTCCGCTCCGCTACTGGCTGGCAGCCACGTTCAGCGAGCCTCGGCCGAGGAGCCGAAGATCGAGATAGGCGTTATCCTACCCCTTACTGGAGGATGGAGCGACTGGGGCGTATCCCTGCGCAAGAGCATTGACTTCGCGACCAGGCATCTCGGAATGACAGAGCAGTTCTCGTTCCACTATGAGGACGAGGGGGAATGCGACGCTAGAAAAGCAGTAACCTCCTACAAATCTCTTCGCACACGATTCGGTTCAAAGCTCTTCGTAATTGTGTGCATGAACGGAACACGAGCGATTAAGTCGATCGCTCAAAGTGAGGACGCGCTTCTTCTTTCTGCCGGATTTCAGGGTAATGAAGCACTCGAAAGAGGCGGCCCAGTCATCAATTATGCCTTGCAGATGAATGACGAAGCAGCGCTACTCGCCCTGGAGGCGCGCCAATTAGGAATACGAAAACTTGCCGCGCTTCGCGACCCTGGCACAGACTCATTTGTTGAGGGTATGCGCGAGAACTTTGCCCTCAGCGGAGCAACGAAACTAAGCTTAGACATCGTCCTTGACTCTTCAGGTTTCGAGCCGCGCTCGATCATAGCGGCACTCAAGGGTCACTCAATAGACGGGCTCTTCGTAAATACCTCTCCACAAAACATGTACCAGCTATTACGCGCACTCAACGAGCATCGACTCTCAATTCCACTCATTAGCTCTTACGGTTTTAGAGATATGATAGAGCGAACCTCCTTCCTCCGTAATTTCGCCTTCTCGGTTTCGTACTCATTTCCTAAACTATCTACCCGTGCCGAGAGCTTCGAACGTGCCTTCACTCAGGAATTCAACGAGCGACCACGAGTCAATGGACTCTTCGTGGCCGACATGCTCGAGCAACTGAAGGCGGCTATAGTCGAGTGCCAGGGAGCTAAAGACACACTCTGTGTACGTAAATCTCTTACATCAGGAAGAGAGATCGAGGGCCTCAGTGGACGATTCAAAGTCCTCTCCGACGGGAGCATCCGTAGAGAGTTCGAGATCGTTCGAACTGTCACGAACGTCGTTGCTTCAGCAAACCCAACAAAGCGAGCCGCACGCGATGAATCCATCTCTGGTGGGATCGAATAGTATAGGAATTGAGGGGCTCGGGTTTGTCGTAGATAGTTGCCCCTACTCGACCGTACAACTTCATCGCCTGACTGTGTATCCTCGGCATAGTTAGCAACGAGGTGATCGGATAGCGAGCAAGTGTCTTCATGACGTTGCCTCGCGTCAGTGGTCTCACGATACCACCTAGGCGCCCAGAAAAAACAACCGCTCCGTCCTTCTCGAGATCTACCCGGATCCCCAAACGCTCTCCGGCTTCCTCAAAGGTCAAGGAATACTCCCCCTCCCGAGCGAAGAAAGGCGACACGAAGAATTCTTTGGGAAAGCGCCATGTGTGCGAGCCTGCACACGGCTGGCATATGAGCGGGTAGAGATGAGTATGGCTTCGCCCTCGGTAGAAAAATACTGTCCATCGGGGTGCACAAACCACGTAGTTGCATCGGTGGCGAGATCCTCACTCAAGCGATCGACAAGAGGCTTTACCTTCTCCCACGAGCCTGACTTTGCGGCATCAGTCACTGCAATGACTCGCAAGGCGCGCAGCACACCACTGACATGCTCCTCGACCATCCCGCGGCAGGCACTCAACGCAGTGGAGGCATCACCTCCGAAGGCCCGAGAATGTTCCTCTGCAGAGCTGTGTGTCGGGACAGAGAAGGCTCCACAAATCCCAATAAGTAGTATCAGCAAGGTACGCATCGGAAACTCCATTGAAAGACTCTACTAAGCACATAACAGAGGTACGGCTCGACTAGCGCTACATATAAGACCTCTAGCCTTCCTCTATGGCTGTCTCTCATCACGCAGGAGCCTAACTAAGTACCTGTTATAGTGGACCGCATCATGAGGACCCAATAACCCTCAGCAAGGGATGAGAAAAGGATTGAAATGCGCGGGCTGTCCCGCCGGGCTATTGTTTCAACGGTCCCGGCAGCGCCGAAGCTGTGCCGCTAAGTTACTAAATCGCACGATGCCCCTTGGTGGGGGAAGTTGTGCTTCGACACGTAAAGAGAAACATAACTGCGACCTAGATTGGCGAAGCTACCTATTCCAACAAGGCGTATAAGGCATAAGTAGCGGGTGCAAATCAGACCCCCGACGATACACCCCGAGCACTGCTAAATATCCACCGGGGCCACATACAGTTTAAGCAACTTTCCCCTCCCCTTTTCCGAACACTCTCTGTGTATGCTACGCCGCTACACTTGGGAGAGTCAGAAGAAGAAGCTCCAACACTATAAACGACGCCAGCCAGAGACCTCTGTACTGTATCAGATTGTGTACCACGGACACGAGGAGTTACAGCACGTCTGGGAGCCCCGATTCCAGCACCAGTATGGGTGCTTACGGGATGAGGTCACTAAAACCCTCACAGAGTACCTTAACTGTGGAATCCTCGCTCATGGTGCCGCTAGGGTGTACTGTGATGGCTGCAAGCAATCGCTCCTGATTGCCTTCTCCTGCAAGCGCAGAGGGGTATGTCCCTCATGCGGCGCTAAGCGCGCTGTAAAGTTCGCAGAACACATCCACAGTGAAGTAATCGAAGACGTTGCTCATCGCCACACGGTCTTTACCATCCCTAAACGCTTGCGAGCCTTCTTTAAGTACGACCGCAAACTCAATACCATCCTCTTCCGCTCTGCTTGGGGTGCCCTCAAGGAGGTCCTTGGGGTAGACGAACGCGAACTCGCTGCTATCTTCACCGTGCAGACGGCAGGAGAGGCGTTGAACCAGCCCCTACCAGGGGCAGCATCTTGGCAGAGCCAAGTGCAGGGTTGGAAATATCGCATCCCCACTTACATGGTCTCCTCGCTGACGGCTACTGGAAAGACGGCGTATTCACCAGGTTCACCGAGGTAGACCTTAAAGCACTTGAGCAAGCCTTTACTCAAGCGGGTACTCGCACAGCTCCATAAGCAAGAACTCATCACTGACGATGATGTGGTACAAATTCTCTCACAGGATCACACCGGATTCGGAGTCTGGCTTAGTGACCCATTCCACGACACAGAAAGCGAGCAGTTCGTAGCACGCTACATCGAACGAGCTCCCCTCTCTTTGGAGAAACTCTCAATCCAAGACGACATCGTCACCTACACAACCAAAGACGGGGCCGCGCATGAGTTTGACGCGCTGGAGTTTCTGGCAGAACTATCAGCACATATTCCAAAAACCTACGAGTCTCTGACTAGGTACTATGGAAGGTACTCCTGTAGACGTCGAGGCGAGCGAGCTAAACTCTCCCCTTCTCCACCTGACATGCAAGAGAGCGACTACAGACGCGAGTTCTCAAAGAGCAGTTGGGTCGCGTGCATAAAACGCATATACGAAATAGACCCCTTAGAGTGCC
>JBIKWQ010000055.1:0-23694 GCA_044356215.1 Bdellovibrionota bacterium
AGAGTTCCTAGCCCGCGTGGTCAAGAAAGACGCAATCTCCCTACATTCTATTCTCGCGTGGTAGCCCATAAATAATACACAAATAGCCCAGCCGGCCTCGTGGCCGAGCTTTCCATGTATTATTCGACCTATGGAGAGCATTAGTTTCTTCGAATAAGCCGGAGCGAGGCTGTATATGACCTGAAAGTCGCTCCATTTTTAAAAAGAGCGCCCCAGCATAGCGGCCCAAATTACCCACGGAGCGTATTTTCGTTCGCAAGGAATTAAATTTTAGCAACTTCTCCCGACTCAGAACGAACATAAAAACAAATGTTAATTAAGCGCGATTGAATAAAGGCCCATGGCAATCAGCTTCAGCGCGCATATCAGGAGAATGACTATGAACACAAGGCACCTACGTAAAGGGGATATCGTTGAATTGATTACCGATGCTAACGCAATTCCGGCGGGCGTTTACAAAGTTCTTGATAACAAAGATGAGTTCCTCGTCTTTCAAGTTGGAACTTCTATTCAGTTCGGCGTCGCTGCTGAGTTCTGGGGTAACTTTATGCGTCCGGTAAATAGCTCAAATACCCCCGTTACCTCAACGACCGACTTTGTGAAGCGTTACTCCGCCCTGCTCCAGAAGATTAGAGCAGCGGATGAGCCAATGACTCCGTATAAATTTACCTTCTGCGCGATGGACAGCAAGTTGATGAGGAAAAGTGGCCTACGAAAGCCAATTAAACGTGGCCGCAATAAAATGGGAGAAGTCATCCACTAAAAGGTACTGCCGAGAAAGGGGCATCGACAAGCAGGCGGAGTCCATTAAGCTGTCGCTATAGCCCACCGGCCGGTATCCGAGGTGAGCGTTCGGGCGCTTCAAGTAGCCTGTAAGAATCAGTTCGTTAGAGTATGAATAAGTAATTGAACGTATATTAACTCGGTCAGCTCCAACGCCCATTCACTCTACTCCCGACAGGCTGCGCCTATCATTCTAAAAAACGCCTAATATGGATTCAGGTAAAAAAAGGTGATAAGAAAGTATCTTAAGTAGAGAATCCGCGGTCCATACAAAGATTAGGTTACTATGAAGACTGCTACTGACCAATGTCTAGAGAACGCCCGCCACTGGAAGGAATTTTGCGGTAGTAGAGATAGCAAAAATTCGCTACAAGACTTGTCAGATCAGATCCAATTCAACAACTTAGACCGGGTTCCCCCTCATGCGTTAGCATCTCTGACCCGTCCGGATAACCAGGAACGCTCCGGTCTGTTTCTTACGCGCCTGCGAGACCACCTGAAGAGCCGCAGAGAGAGCAACGATGCAATTGACTTTGATCAAATCGAAAAACAATTCGGCCCCACCCTGGGGCTTCTCCTTAGGCACCAGAATTATCGTATTCAGGAACTCGCGGCTGAAACGCTCGGAATTCTCGACTCAAGCCTCTCCTTTCCTCTTTTCTCCCACTTTTCTCTAGGGAGCACATACCTTAACGGCGACTTACTTAACAATTTTGAAAATCTATTATCATTGGACAGAAGAGAAGAATTCTCTCGTTACCAGCAAATCCACCGTGGCATTGGTGAAAAGCCTCTCAAGTGGAAACAATACCGATTGCAAGACCTGCGGGCGAGCAATTGGCGCCAAAGCTATGAGGATTCGGTTCTAGTATTAACCAGCCTTTTTGACTCAGATATCGTTTCTCTTTGCCGTGCTTTAACACTAATTGGCGACTTAAGTGACGACAAACCTCAAAGCCACAAGGGATTCTTCCTGTCAGACCAGAAAATCGAAGCCACCATGGTTATTGCGTCAGCATTTGTTTTTAGTTCAGGCACTCGGCCTTTTTTGCAATACGCATTCATAAGAGCCTGTTCAGGCTTACGATCGGCCCCATTCCTCGCTGCCTTACTAGAGGGATTCGCCGATTCACAAGCTCTCTCCAATAAGGAGATCGAGAATCAAATGGCTAATTTTGGGATATTTCCTCCGCTTCTTACCGCGCATAGGCTTACCTCAGAGCATTATCGTCATCGTTCGCTAGTTAAGCTAATCGGTTTAATTGACCACCCTAACGACAACCTTTCGCAAAGAGCCATGAAACAGCTGAAGGAAAAGTGGCAGCTCATTAAAGACCTCCCTCCCGGTGGTCAGGCTAAGGTAGGCAAGGCGCTCTTTGATATCTTCATTGCAGCTCGGCAAAAAGGCCGAGATAGCTCCATAACTTCACATATTGCTGACGTGATTATCGATGTTTGGAAACATTCACCAAAAGATCGATAAATCCGCCTGCGATTTGTTTAATTCCCGAACCTAAGATAATTCGTTGCTCAGAGGTGATTTTCGGAAAATCATGGGTGCGATCGCCCGCAAAACGCAGGATGAGTATTTAAAGGGAAATTTAATCAGAGCAGGCTTCTAGCTCTTAATTTATAACAAAGCCCCCATGGCCCACCGCTTGCACATGGGTCCCTCCCCTAGAGCTACCCAAACGACCATGGCCTAACATTCACTGTAAGGATTCAATGAGTTGGATATTTTCCTCACCACAAAAGACCCTCTCTGCTGCGCAGCAATTACAGGGAGAGCTACGCAAAAATGATAGCCCTATACCGCCACACGCTATTCTCTTAGGGGTTCTTAAATCGATTGAAAAGGAGCTACGTGCGCGCCGATTTATCGGCGATTCTTTTCATGAAGCGATGCCTCTCTGGTTTCTTGCAGAGACTGAGCGCAATATATTCTTGTGGCGAAGCTGCCTAAGCATCGACGACGCTAATGAATTCGCCTTCTGGGTCGATGTTCCTGCGCTAATCGCAAAACGACGTAGACACCTCTCGCGCTGTGAGGGTTTTAATCCGTTCGTCAACTCTTCGCCAAGTGAGACCGGCGCGGAGATAGAGTTGCGGTACTTAGACCACATAGAGGACTTAGGTGAGTCCGTTCTTACAAAAGCCGCCGTCATCAGCCGCGCGAGTCACGAGCTGCGGCGTGACCTCGCCCCTTTAGCTCCCATTTGCCCTACAATCGTTCTTCCCTACACCTCAAATCAATTGTAAATTGATGACGATTTGAGGAGCTATGAAGACATCCGCCGCAGACCCGTTGATTATCGAGACAGTCGAACGTCTATGCCGTGACGAGTTCCCCCTATATCAGAGCGAAAGCTTCTATAATACCGTACCCAGAGACCTTGTTACGTCTCTTGGATCGATCGGACTGATGGGTCTCGCCGTTCCAGATGAATTTAACGGACTAGATGCGTCTGCGGAAACAGTCGCTAAGGTTTTTGAGACCATAGCGTGCTTTGACGCAGGTCCAGCGGTATTCCTTTCTGTCCACACGATGGTGTGCGGATTAATCTCGCGCTTTGGAACCCCGGAACAGAAAAGCAGCTTACTCCCCAAGATGGCCGATGGTACTCTACTAGCAGCCTTCGCCCTAACAGAGCCACACGCCGGATCGGACGCTCGCGCGATCACAACTGAAGCAAAAAAAGTTACTGGTGGTTATCAGCTAAAAGGTAGCAAATGCTACATTACAAGCGCTGGATTTGCTGATGTTTATCTAGTGTTCGCGCGAACAGCTTCAAATACGGGCTCAGAGGTTTCCGCGTTTATAGTGCCGGCTGCAACGCCTGGCTTATCGATCGGCAAGCCAGAGAGAAAGATGGGGGCGGAGTTATCTCCTATCGCATCGCTCTTCTTCGAAGACGCTTTTGTTCCAGAAAGCGCCTTACTAGGAGAACTGCATGGTGGTTTTAAGGTTGCACTATCTGGCTTAGCTGGTGGCAGAGTTAACATAGCTGCCTGCGCGAACGGATTATCAATCGCCGCTATCGATTTAGCTATCAATCATATAAAGGAACGTAAACAGTTCGGCAAACCGCTCTCTGAGTTTCAGGGGCTACAGTTTATGGTGGCCGATATGCATCAAAAGTTACGCGCCGCACAACTATTAACCGAGCAAGCCGCGCACGAGATTGATCTAACTCGCGTCAGCGGAAATAGCGCCGCTAACACAAAACTCTCCTCGTCAGTAGCTAAGTGCTTTGCCACTGATGCAGCGATGTCGATCACGACAGATGCTGTTCAACTTTTAGGCGGGGCTGGCTATATAAAGGAATATACCGTAGAGCGTTTAATGCGTGATGCTAAGATGCTTCAGATAGTAGAGGGAGCCAATCAGGTACAGCGAGTTATTATCGCTAGAGAGTTAATTGACTATTCAGCTTCATCCCCCAGCGGCCCAGCGAGGAAAGCTAACTGAGTATCATGATTAACCGGGAATTCATTCCCGCCCACCTGAATTACATCGGGTTGGAAAGCATTTTTCCGCACCTCGGCTTTTTCTCCCTGAACAGCTACTCCAAATCCAACCACACCTATATAGAGAGCGGCGCCACTACTAAGCAGCCACCTCTTCATATTTGTAGTTAGCTCCGGACCCTGCGGGGCATCTTCCGATACATTAACGACTACGGGCTCACCCCTATTAAATCGGTGACTGAAGCACGTTTCGCACAACCTTGATTCACTACCCTCTGAAAGACCACATCTGTAACAGCCTGACATAGCTCTAACCTCCAGAAAGAGCTTCGTCAGATAAGCTAGACCTGTTTAGATTTAGGAGCTGGAAAGTTGGGATTAGGAGATTTCACTAGGGAAGCGAGGCAAAACCTACCCGTAGCGAGAAAGTGGAGATTGGGTTGATATTCGATTTTTGTGATGAGAAAAAACCGAACCAAACTACGCCAAGGCTTCGTCCGGTCCGATATTGGCTTGCCGGCCGTAGCTTTAGCGAAGGCCGGAGATACATTGAGGATTTTTTCTCGTCACAAAAACTCGAAGAGCAGCTCAAGATCCGCTTTCGCAGCAGGGAGGGGTTTTGCCTCGCTTCCCTAGCACTGCTTACTACCAATACACACCGCAGCATTTATTGGACCGTAGCAGGTACCTCCAAAATTCATATAAATGGAAGTGCTCCCTGTCTTGGCGCTGGCTCTATTAGCGACTGTTGAGCCGTTAAATGGCGTAGCTGTGCCACACCCAACTCCGGCGTAGTATCTGGCCTCCCATCCTGCTCCTCGCGCATAGAGCCCCAACTGGGCGACGACATTTCCCGCTGTATCGATCGCTTGAACACAAGATGGAAATGGCCCACGTCCCCCTGGTTTGACAACTATGCCGATAGTATTACGCCGAACATCAAAGAAATGCTCAGAGCCGATGATTTTGTAAATGTGCCCATTCGGCCACGAAGTGATGGTGCTGCACTGAGCAACAGCGCCTCCTGATGAACCTCCACTCGAATCACCTCCACCTCCTTCTCCAGAGTTAGATCCGCCACTGGAAGACCCGCCAACTACATTCAAGTTAACCTCATCGACCGCCACACCATCAAGAAAAGAAGCCTGAGTCTTATCTTTAGAAACAGGATTAACCACCGCACTCTCCTCAGCGGCCTGATATGCCACCTCGTACCCCGAGCCCGAGTTAAAATCTCCAACTAGGCTTATTCCAGCACCTTGGAACGTACCTGAGTAAACCGTCGAGCCTGAAATGGTGGTTACCAGAACGCGGGTGCTGCTGCCACTGGGAATCTGAAATCCAAGAAGATCAGGGCCTGAAGTTTGTCTAATCGGAAACGCGCGCGGCCGAGTGCTCTGACTAGCGATACGTGGAAGTCTATTAAATCTCTTAACCTCTCCCGTAACTAAATTTCTCATTCGTCCGGCGGATCTGTTCCCCGCTCCCTTTCCTATCACGCCGATCCAGTCAAGTCCGCTACCATCCGCACGGGCGTAGAAAGCTCTATCTCCCGTCTTTCCGGAGCTGACTTCAGTTGGCTGTATAATCCCCGATATAAGTGGATCGAGAACTACCTGCCAAATGGCTTTTCCACCTACCAAACGAACAACTGCGGCATCTGCAACACCATTACCGTTAAAATCGCCACCTGCCACTACCAGGTCGCCTTTCCTTCCAAATGAAAATTGTGCTGGGGTGCCGCTCGTATTTAGTACAGTCCACACCAGCGAATCGTCACTGGCGCTCTCACTAACTACGCCGATCTGCGTCCCAGAGCCAAACCATTGAGCCATGGCTAGGTGATCCCCCTTCTTGCCGAGCGTGCCTAAGGTAGTTGCAACTCCGCTTGTTGAGAGATTCGCTTTCCAGACCAGGGAATCATCAGCGGCAAATTCAACTCTGGTCATATCAGAGATCCCATCACCATCGAAGTCGTTAGGAGCTGCGGCGTAGGCATTAAACGCCCCGAGAGATGAGACGGCTAGCGCCTTTAGAGAGAGCGTAAATGATTGATACAGATCTTGTGGTTTCATAGGACCTCCTAGCATATCTCGCGTTAAGTAAGATGACAGAAGCGCTGTTTGCGTCGCAGGTCGGCTCCGCAAAATCGCAAAGGATCAAGATCGTTCACAAACTATTGATTCTAGGAACAAAATGCGGGCTCTCTAGGGGCGAAATACTATACCGCAGGAAACGAGGTTTTGCCGCTCTATCCTAGATATGATTACTCTCCTGACCTCTTAACGACGCCGCTCTAAGCGCATTCAGAACAGCAAGTAGATCTATAACCTCTTGCGCCAGAGCTCCGAAAACTGGCGTAAGCAATCCAAACGCCGCAAATCCCATACCCAGCACACTTAGAGCCATGCCACCAACAGCGCTCTGTAATGCTACTGCTCGCATATGTTTGCTAATGTGCAGAAACTGATCCACCTTTCTTAGAGCTGGCTCGAGTATCACAGCTCCTGCCGCCTCTGATGTGATATCGCTCCTCGGACCAAAGGCTATACCCACCGTCGCCGTGGTCAATGCCGGGGCGTCGTTTATTCCATCGCCGAGAAATAGAGTTGGATTTTTAAGAGTTTCAGCTCTGACGATCTCTACTTTTTCTTCAGGTGATTTTCCCGCATACAGGCGCTTTATTCCCATCTGCTCGGCTAAATACCGCACCTCCTCATCTCGATCCCCAGAAAGCAGTATTACGTCACGAAAATCATGCTGTGGGCCAAGATGCGCGACGAATGAATGACTCTCAGGTCTTGCTTGATCGCGGAATCTAAATACAGCGATTACCTTGCCATCACACTGAACTACGCACTCTAGTCCAGATTTTGAATGTGAAAACTTTAAGAGCTTATCAGGCTCAGCGATAGCTCTCCGCCCAGTAATCGATACCTCTCGCCCCTTTACCATCCCCTTTAGTCCCTGCCCCGGGATCTCACTAACATCGCTAACCTCTAAGAGGACGATCTGTTTGCGCTTAGCATAATCCAGAACTGGCTGAGCCAAGGGGTGTTTTGAATACTGCTCGAGGCTCGCTGTTAATTGAAGAGCTTCAGCCTCTGCAACTCCATCTGTCTCGATCTCTTCTAAAAGCGGCTCACCGACAGTTAATGTCCCGGTCTTGTCGGTAATTAAAACGCGGCAGGTTTGCGCGCGCTCAAGCGCTATCGGATCCTTCACAATAATTCCACGCTTGGCGCACCAAGAGATCGAGCCGATGATCGCTACCGGGATAGCGATGATCAATGGACAAGGGGTCGCTACAACTAAGACTGCCAAGAATCTCACCGGATCCCCGGAGAAGATCCACGCGAGAGCGGCGAGCGCGATAGCTATGGGCGTATAGATAGTTCCCAAGGTGTCAGCCAAGCGACGGAGCCTCGGTCGCCGCTGCCGAGACGCGTCCATCACCATCATAATCTTTACATATCTTGAGTCGCGAGCCTCGCGAACCGCTCGGATCACTAACGCGCTCTCTCCGTTAATAGCTCCTGATATAACTTCACATCCGGGAGTTTTTGAGATTCGATACGGTTCTCCCGTTAGGTAAGACTCGTCCATTGAACCGTGGCCATCAATTACAACTCCATCGACTGGACACAGTTCATGCGGTAGAACAACCAACTCATCCCCTGGAGCGACATCACCGACTCCGACATCGATCATGCTAGGACCGTTTCTCCGATGAGCTATCTGCGGCATCCGTTTGGCGAGCGCATCGAGAACCGAAGAAGCTCTGCGCATTGCGTAATCCTCAAGTGCCGATCCTCCGGAGAGCATCAGAACTACTAGCGCTCCGGCGAGGTATTCACCTAGTAGAAATGAAGTGACAATTGATATCCCAGCTAAGAGGTCACTACCAAACTCTCCGTGAAACGTACCAACTACGAGGCGAATCAC
Source organism: Bdellovibrionota bacterium (assembly GCA_044356215.1). Lineage (GTDB taxonomy): Bacteria > Bdellovibrionota_C > UBA2361 > UBA2361 > OMII01 > OMII01. Next base: position 8,197 of record JBIKWQ010000055.1, read on the forward strand.
GAGAATCGAGCCGCCGACGATCAACACTGCCAGCGCGGGGAAATCAGCGAGATGCGCGTACTCGGGCTGCGTGAATCTAAAAACGAGAGTGAGTGCGATACAGACGACGGCGAATAACGCGATAATTGAATTTATGTTTTTCATGGAGGGGAAGCGGTTTATATAAGACCACTATTATCAACCGCTATCCCCTCTCGAGCAACAACAAAGGTTCCTAGATAATTACTACAGTCCTCGTAACGAAACCTTAGCCTGCGCCACCCTCACGCGCAGTGCTGTTCTAACTCCAGACAGGCACAGCGCCTTCTTGGTTACCGTATGCAACGCCTCAACTCCTGTTGAGTTTAAGAACAGCGGAGCAGTCACCTCCGTGGGAGCCGCAGCGTGTTGCAAATATACTCGCATCGCTTTAAGCGCTTCACCTCGCAGCCTGAAACGGCTTGGTTTAGCGGATGGTCGCGTAGATAAAGTTAGAACGCCACTATTACTATTGTAGTCCCCGCGCTTAACATTCACTAATGCTCCTAGAGGCATAGACCGCTGCGATAACACAGCCACCATCGCTCGATCTCGCAGGTCCACTAAGGTCTGCGGACTAATCTTCTTCAGGATAGCCACTCGGGATCGGCTTGATATCGATAGTCGTTTACCGCTTCCCTGTTCCTTCACTGGGCAGAACTGGTAAACCACCGAGTGATTCTCAACCGGAGCCGGTGATGGTGTAGGTAGTGGCGTCGGCTGCAAGCGATCAGCGGAGTTGTCCCCATCGTCCTCGTCTGGCGGTGGCGTTGGACCTGCGCCGCCTCCGTTACGGTCCGGACTGGTTGGTGGACAGAGGGAAACATCTGGCTCTTGGATGTCTCCCGAGATCGATCCATCGGCCGGGATTACTCCTTTAATCGTAAAGTTATCCAATCTGACCCGGCCATTCACCTCGTCCATAAAGACCCCGAATGCTCGCACCATTCCAGCTGCTGGAAGCGGTGCTCCCGAGACCGCTGGTAGATTTGGCCCAAGTCCTGGAACATATGTCGTTGTGCCGTAGGTTAAGGCAGCTGGCGAAAACTGTGCTGATTCCCAGTATCCGGGCCTTGCCTGTCTCGCGAAATCGGACGAGATATACCAAACATTATCGATTAGGATCGCCAAATGAGTTTTGTTTGGCTGCCCCTGAATATCGATACCACTTAGTCTCTGCCTGTATTGGATCAGCGCCTGACTATTTTTCAACATCCCGACGTCAAACTGAAACTCCGCCGTTAAAACGGTTAAACCGAATACAGGCTTAAACCAAAACGCATATCCCTGCGCCAAACCAAGGGGATTGCTGTTTACCGAGCTTCCGATATCAAGGGTCCCGTAACTAAACACTTTTAAGTTGCTGATTTTGGCTTGTGGTAACCCACTAACCAGTCCAACCCAGTTGGTCTCAGCCGCTGCGTCTTTACCGATCGTTCCCGTGCAGTATCCAAAAGTCTCACGGTACAACGTGCGCGGCTCCGCTGTTGCCGTCGGCACCGCACTCAAGACCGCTCCTAAAATAAATGCTGCCCCAACGATATGCCACTTTCCGAGCGTTCTGTGCCTCATCTCTCTCTCCCTTTAGAAACTAAAACGTGTGAGCACATTTACCCTTATACTGAGCGGCTCCAAATGATCGGCATCATCAGGCGTGAGTGCTATTTGATGGTGTTGCTATTTTTCACTTCCTTGATAATCTTTGTCCTGCAGACAGTATAATAAGCAAAAATACCACTATGAAGACCAGCACCCTGAAAAAGCTCTCACCTGAACTTCGCTCAATGATTATAAAGGACTCAAGTCGAGTAAAAAGCGGAGAGACCTTAGCGGCATCAGTAAAGAAGAGCTCTAAGGCGGTTACGGCATTTGCCGAGCGCACTCTTAATCACTGCAACGGCGGAGCTACCTTGCAGGCCGCGCACTGGTTAAACAAACACCTAGCTAGTGGTGGAAAGCTTGTCGTGACACTCGCTGGAGCGCTCAGCTCATTTCAAGTCGGTGTGATGCTAGCCGAACTGATCCGCAGGAATAAGGTGCACCTCGTCTCTGCAACCGGAGCGAACCACGAGGAGTCGTACTATCGTTATGTAGCTCACTCACACTACGCGTACATACCGCGCTACACAGAGCTGACCCCAACTCAAGAGGCTGAGCTAAGAGACGCGGGGTTAAGGCGCATCACTGACACGTTCCTGCCTGAGGACGAGAGCGTTAGAATTATGGAGCCACACCTTTTAAAAATGTGGAAGGCAGCAGAGAAAGCCGGTGAGAGCTACTATCCCCACGAATATTTTAGGAGATTATTCAAGGAGCGCCTCATAACGCCTGACAAGGTGGCTAATCCCGCCGATTGCTGGGTTCACGCGGCCTACGAGAAGAATATACCGATCGTGATACCTGGCTTTGAGGATTCGACGATGGGAAATATCTTCGCCAGCTACACATACAACGGACCACACAAGCAAAAGGGATCAACCACGGTTAGCCCCTACGTGATGAAGGGCGGAATCGATTACTTTCACCTGATGTATGATTGGTATCTGAAGGAATCAAAAAAACATCCGATCGCTTTTTTACAACTAGGTGGTGGTATCGCCGCAGATTTCCCGATCTGCGTTGTTCCATCGATCAAGCACGATCTACATTTAACTGAGGCTCGCGACTGGGCTGGTTTTATTGAGATAGGCTCCTCTCCTATGTCCTACGGCTCATATTCAGGAGCTGGCGGAAAAGAGAAGATAACTTGGGATAAGTTATCTACGGAGAGCTATTACCAGATTATTCAGAGCGACGTCACTGTGGCGTTTCCGTGGATTGCTGCTGTGTTGTTGGGGTTGTAGGGGTGATGGCTGTTTGCTGCTCTGGCAAACGCCATGAACTGCGGAGATTCCTCGTTAAGGAGCCAGATGAGCGAGGACCTTAGTAATCCACGAGTTTCTGTTCGTCTCGCGCTGGCTCATGAAGAGGAGATAATCAGCGCGATGCTTCCATCGTATTTAGCTGAACTTCAAGTAGGTCCAGAGTATCCGTATTTAGGACTATACTGGAAGGACGAAAACCGTCGCCCTTATATCATTCAGTCTGGCCAGGAGGTGGCCGGATTCGCTTTGGTTCGTCAGGAGCACCAGGGAGCACCTTGGCAAATTGCTGAATTTTATATAGCGCCTAAATTCCGAAGAGTGAGAGTTGGCTTAATCGCTGCACTATCAATATTGAGCGAGCAGGAAGGCGCATGGCGAATCTCTGTCTTAGAGCATAACGAAGCCGCTAAAAAATTCTGGCGTCAAGTTATTAGCGGCGTTATTAACGGTGTCGGTTTACAGGAAGTGTTAGAGGACAAAAATACTGTGTTTTTATTTACAACAGCAGGCATCTAGCGTTTCGTACAGTAATGCGGATCCTCTTCATACAAAGTACCAGTTCTTGAAAGTAACCCCGTACCAGTGCTTTTATACCAGTGCTTTTAGCGCTTTTGCTTTTTGCTTTTAGTGCCTACCTCCCCCACCCCGACACAACTATCTCCTCTACCGTAGTAGCAACCGAAGCTCCATTCTCAATCTTGAATAACCTCGGAGGACACGACAATACGCCATCCTGATTAAACGACGCATTGGGAAAGATCGATTTAGTAGTTCCTAACGATTTGGTACGGGCCAGCACTTCAGCGCTACTAGGCTTCTTCTGGTCGCTATCAACAGACTGCTCAAATGCCTGTATTATAGTGCCTATCGCGTCATAAAAATTAGCTGAATAAAGTGTGTGTCGATGTCCAACGGATCGCGCCACTCGCTCCTCTAACTCTCGATCTGGAAAATAGGTCTCCGCGGCGTACCAATAACCCTCGTAAGGTACTAGCGATGCCACGTTAGAGAGTCCCGTTTGCACGACCACTGGCAGAGTTTTATTAACCACTCTTAGCTGCGAAATAAAGGTATCAAGCTGTCCACCGAAAAGATTTACATACAAGACGTCCGGCTTTCTTGATAACTCACGAGCTATACTCGATCTGAAATCTGTCTCTGATCCACTAACTTCTAACTTCGAGATTACTCGCATCCCTGACAAAGGAGCCAATCGCTCTAGCTCCTGAGCTGAATGCACCGAGCCCGCTTCAGATGGCACAACTGTTATGATGTTTTTAAATTCCCGCTTCTTAAAAACCTCTAGAAGCACCGGCAGGAACGCGCTGGGAGGGGAGAGATTAAGGAAATTGAATCGTCCTTCCGCGATCTGCGGAGCCCATGCGACGCCGATATGAAGCACCTCCGAACGTTCAGCGATCGGAGCTACAACCGAGCCGCCATAGGACCATGTCGAAACAAGAGCTGATACACGATCTCTGTTAATAAGTTTCTGCGCCGCTGATGCGGCGTTCTTAGACTGTAGCTGATCGTCCTCAAAGACCACGCTATAGCGAAGTTTTGTGTTCTTACTAAAATCCTCAAGAGCCAAGAGAGCGGCGGCACGAAACGATTCAGCACTGGCGGCTAAAGGACCAGTAAGTGGAATCACAACGCCAATTTTAACCAGATTAGCCTCTGAATCATCCGCTGTAGATCCTGAGGCTCCAATAAAAAAAGACAAAACCGACAGGACTACTAAAATCAGGTATCCCTTGTTCCTATTCTCCATCATCACTAGCCTCCAACGCCTGCTTCATTATCCGCTGTATCTTATCCCTAATCTGAGCCGCGACCTCGTACTCTTTTCTGGCCGCTGCATCAAACATCTCTTTCTTAAGCGATTCAATTAATCTCTGCTGCTCCTTAGGATCCGCCGGTAACTCGACTCCGTATCCTGGCTCCTGCTGCGCCACCTCTTGAATGGATTGCTCCTCACTCAGAGATCTCTGCTCAGACCTCTTCGCCGAACGGGGAATTATCCCGTGCTTGGCGTTAAACTCAGCCTGAATGGCTCGCCTGCGCTCCGTCTCTGAGATGGCTTCCTGCATCGATTTAGTCATTTTATCAGCGTATAAAATTACTCTTCCATCGATGTTACGGGCCGCTCGTCCCATAATCTGAATTAATGACCTAGTCGATCGCAAGAAGCCCTCTTTATCGGCATCAAGGATCGCCACTAGGCTCACCTCCACGAGATCTAGCCCCTCTCGGAGTAAGTTAATACCGATCAAAACATCGAAATCTCCCCTTCTAAGTCCACGAAGGATCTCGACCCGCTCTATAGTTGTAATATCAGAGTGGAGATACCGCGCCTTAATTCCGATCTCTCGGAGATAGCTCGACAGATCCTCAGCTATCTTCTTGGTAAGAGTTATCGCCAATATACGTTGACCAGCGGCGATGACCTTTTGAATCTCTGTAAGCAGATCGTCTATCTGCCGCGTTGCCGGCTTAATAGTTACCTGAGGATCAAGAAGTCCTGTCGGTCTATTCACCTGCTCCACAACCACACCGGCGCTTTTTTCCAACTCAAAATCAGCCGGGGTCGCCGAAACAAAGATCGTCTGTCCGACACGCGACCAGAACTCATCTAAATTTAGTGGTCTGTTATCAAGCGCCGATGGCAAACGGAATCCGAAATCAACCAGGGTCTGCTTGCGCGCTCTATCGCCGCGATACATCCCTCCTAACTGCGGTACGGTCACGTGACTCTCATCAATCACCAATAAAAAATCATCTGGGAAATAATCGAGTAGTGACGTCGGGGGCTCTCCAGGTTTACGCCCCGCTAAATGCCTACTGTAGTTTTCAATTCCTCGACAGAATCCGATCTCATCTAACAATTCAAGGTCATAGGCCGTTCGCTGTTCAAGTCGTTGGCTCTCAAGAACTTTACCTTGTCGTAGCAGCTCCATCGACCACTCTTTTAGCTCAGCTTTGATCGACACCATCGCCTTTTCTACCGCGTCACGCCCCGTAACGAAGTGGCTTACTGGATACGCGGCGGCGGATGAGAGCTGTCGAATCGTAGTCCCAGTCAACGGATCGATCTCGCGTAGCTCCTCTATCTCCGTTCCGAAAAAGAGGATCCTAACTGCCGCCGCGTCCTGATCAGATGGAAATACATCTATGGTATCCCCTCTAACTCTAAAGGTGCCGCGCGTAAACTCGATATCAGTTCGCTTGTACTGCATGTAAACAAGCTGCCGAATCACATCTTCTCTCGCTATCACGTCCCCCTTTTCGACGTACAACATCATCTTGAAGTAGTCTTCTGGGGCGCCTAATCCGTAGATGCAACTCACACTCGCTACGATAATCGTGTCACGAGACTCCAAAAGCGCCTTAGTGGCCGCGTGGCGCATCTTGTCGATCTCTTCATTAATCGCCGAATCCTTCTCGATGTAGGTATCGGTCGCCGGAATGTATGCCTCCGGCTGATAGTAGTCGTAGTAGCTGACGAAATAACGCACCCTGTTCTTGGGGAAAAACTCAAGAAACTCGTTGTAGAGCTGCGCGGCCAGTGTTTTATTGGGTGCAATCACCAATGTCGGACGATTAACATTCGCAACTACGTTGGCGATCGTAAATGTTTTTCCTGAACCGGTAACTCCAAGTAAAGTCTGGAAACGAACGTCCTTCTTTAGATTCTCTGTGAGGCTCGCTATCGCTTGCGGCTGATCTCCTTGCGGAGCGAATACAGTTGTGAGCTCAAACGGCTCAGATACCGGTTGTGCCCGAGCTGCTGATGGTCGGCGTGTACTCACTAAGCCTTGCGCCTCTTTGCCTCCGCGATCTTCTCCTTGGCCAAATCGATCGCGACAACCTCTGTATCACGCCCCGTTTTCAGAGCCTGATCTAGCACCCTGCCAGTTGTCTCATAGATGCCGTCTACCTTCTTTTGTATCCAAGGTATCGATGGACCACCCTCCGCCAACTCAGCTCCTACGCAGATCACACCACCAGAGTTGATCGCGAAATCCGGACAGTAGAGCAATCCACGCTCCTTAATCGTAGTGTATACACTTGGAGCGGATAACTGATTATTGGCTGCCCCGGCGATTATCTTGCACGAGAGCCTCTTTAATGTTTCAGGGTTAATAGTCTGTCCGATCGCGCACGGCGCGAAGACATCGCATGGCACATCGTAGATCTGATCCGCCGAGACAACCGCCGCCCCAAAGCGCTTTGCTGCCTCTTCTGTCAGCGCGCTATTAGTGTCGCAAACCGTGACTTTTGCCCCGGCTTTAACGAGATTCTCTAGGAGATACATTCCCACATGACCGACACCTTGAATCGCAACCCTCTTGCCTTCTATTTTTGGAGCGGCAGTAAAGACCCTTTCGACCGCGGCTCTTATCGAATGAAAAACACCGAGAGCTGTCCAAGGAGATGGATCTCCAGCGCCGCCGTTGTTCGGGTCGGTACCCACCACGAAAGGAGAGATCTTCTTGATTATACTCATGTCGACCACAGAGGTCCCCATGTCTTCCGCAGTCACATACCTGCCAGCAAGGTGGTTAAGACACTCACCTACCTTTGCAAAGAGAGCTTCGCGCCCCTCTTTCATCGCAGGATCGGCAATAATACAAGACTTGCCACCGCCAAGAGGTAGATCCGCCAGCGCGCTCTTGTAAGTCATCCCCTCAGAGAGACGCATTACATCATCCAGTGCCTGCGCCTCGCTCTGATACATGCGCATGCGACAACCTCCGAGACCTGGGCCGCGTGTTGTATCGTGGATCGCGACGATAAGCTTTAAACCGACCTCGGGATAATTAAAGAAACATACCTGCTCGTGACCACGAGCTGCGCACTGCTCAAGAACTAGCTGTGACATAACTTCAAGCCTTATAGGGCCCGACACAAGTGGGCCATTAAACTAAACGAAGCGGCACAAAAAATAGGCTCGGATCAAACTCCGAGTTTAGTCCGCTTTGTGCGGATCTATTACCTCACCCTTCTGAGGGTCAGGTAGGCCCGCGTAATTTTGTGGACGGCGTTTGCACCCTGTAACAACAACAGAGCAAACCAGTAAACAGAGTACGAGTGCTAGCAAACCGTATGATCTTTTCATAGCTACCTTTTTTCAGTCTTAAGAGCTGTGACACAGCGTAAATGCCCTGGAGAGGACTTGAACCTCCACACCCTTGCGGACACATGACCCTGAATCATGCCTGTCTACCAATTCCAGCACCAGGGCAGATGGGAACCGACGCAATCCCCTTTCTTAGCACAGGTTTTTCCCGATTGAAACAGCCAGGAGATCCCCGCCGTCTAATCATTATGAGAACACTACACCCTGCGCAAGAGGCATCTTGTCGCCGTAGTTAATATTGCATGTTTGACGGCGCATGTACTGCTTCCAGGAATCAGAGCCAGATTCCCGACCACCGCCTGTATCCTTTTCTCCTCCGAATGCTCCTCCGATTTCTGCCCCGGATGGACCCATATTGACATTGGCGATCCCACAATCGCTGCCGGTGGCGGAAAGAAACCGTTCCACTGCTCGCATATCGCGGGTGAAGATCGCTGAACTGAGACCTTGAGATACCCCGTTATTTAACTCAATAGCATGCTCTAGGCTCTTTACCGGCACCACATAGACGATCGGAACGAAGTTCTCTTCCTGTAGGAGCTCCATCCCCGGCTTGGCTTTCACTATAGTCGGCCGTACATAGAGCTTTGATGGCATTGAGTCTAAAACCTCGCCTCCAAAAACTACCTCGCCACCCTCACTCGGAACTCTTTTTAGAACAGCGCGATATGTCTCTACTGCTCGCTCATTAATTAACGGTCCCATAAGGGTTCCGCTCTTTAGAGGATCTCCGATCCTCACTTGCGAGTAGGCCAGTTTTAATCGGTCTATCAACGAGTCGCACACCTGCTCGTGAACGAAGATACGCCTAATACTTGTACATCTCTGCCCTGCCGTGCCCACAGCTCCGAAGAGGATCCCCGCGGTGGCAAGATTAAGATCCGCGTCCGAGAGCACTGTTACCGCGTTATTTCCACCAAGCTCAAGTAGAGAGCGCCCTAGACGCGTAGCCACGGCGACACCGACAGATCTTCCCATCGCGCAGGAACCGGTCGCGGAAATCAGAGGTAGGCGCTTATCTTGCGCCATTAATTTTCCTATCTCTGGCCCCTCACTGAGCACAAGTGAAAAGACCCCTTCAAATCCGAATCTCTTTGCCACCTCTCGACACAATGAGTTCACACCGAGAGCCGAAAATGGCGCGAGATCTGATGGCTTCCAAACGATAGTATCTCCACACACCGCGGCCACCATAGCGTTCCACGCCCAAACTGCGACTGGAAAATTAAACGCAGTGATTACTCCAACCGGGCCAAGTGGGTGCCACTGCTCCATCATCCTGTGGTCGCGACGTTCTGATTGAATTATCTTGCCGTAAAGTTGTCGTGATAAGCCGACAGCGAAATCAGCGATATCGATCGCCTCTTGAACCTCCCCCTCACCTTCAGCGAGGATTTTCCCGGTTTCCCAGGAAACGAGTCTGCCCAGCTCGGCCTTGCTGTCTCTGATGGCATTAGCGATCTGCCGCACCATCTCGCCTCTTTCCGGGGCGGGAACTTTTCGCCACTCGTTAAAAACCTCTACTGAGTCGTTAACAACCTGGTCGTATGTGAGATTGTCGACACAGAGCACCTCGCCCAAGGGCTGCCGATCAATCGGTGACAACACTCGCAGTGATTTAGCTCCTGGTTTTTTATAGGACTCTTTACCAAAAGCGGTATAGCCTAGCGACTTGGAACAGAATTGAGGAAGAGATTGCTTCATAAGTAATAGTAAACGTTACTACAAGAAAAATCCGGTGAGTAGTTACACTCTATCAAAATCCTCCTCTCTCACTCCAATAGCAACCTTGGCTTGCAGATCTATAGGAAGCGATTTAACGCACATCTCTATACAAACCTGTAGGTCGTTGGCTGGTCCAGAATGCGCTCCGATAAATTGATCAAGCTCCCGAGCCCGCTGCTTCACCATCTCACGAACGATCGCGTGTGTCGCCAAAGACGGGCCGATCTGATTGAGCACATAAGAGAACGCCAGCGCTATATCGATAAGCGGCCTGATTGCCAGGGCGGAGAGCCCACGATCTAGTCCGCACTTCGCTGTGTATATGGCGTCTATCGCCCCATAACTCGACAGAAATGGCGCATCCCAGATATCGTTACGGATCCCTGCGCTCAGAATCACATCCCACTGACGAGTTCCGCCAGCTCCCGCATTTAAGAAGTCAAAGAACTCACTCTGTTCAATGCCCCCTAGTTGACCACCCTGAAAACACTCAGAGTGCAGAGCTGCCGCGGAGCAGATCCCGATCAATCCGTTAAAGACCATCGCCTGCCCCATTAACTTAACCTCAGTAGCGGCGCTTGGACTCTTGCCGAAATACTTCGGTGTACCTAGCTTCGATAGAGCAGGATGAAGTCGCTCATAGACCTCCGCGCTACCGCTAGCCAGGATCAACATTGTTGCCTTCTCAGCTCCGATTGGACCTCCAGTCAAAGGGTAATTCACGTAGTCGACCCCCTGCCTTGCGCAAAAACTATTCGCGGCCTCTGCGAAGCCGGCGCTTACGGTGGACATGTGGCAGATGAATGGATTCGCTCCATCGCGACGAAGCAGTTTAGCTAGTTTGGCTATCAGTGGCAGGTCATCGCCGTTTTTTCCACAGCAAACGAAAACACCGTCAAGTTCTCGATCTCCGCCCACTACATCTTCAATCTGCGGCACAAGGCTAGCGCCGTGACGTATCCAGGCCTCGCGGCAGCGATCGCGGTTCGCGCCGGGAGACCCACGGTCATGCACCCGAATAGCTTTAGCTGGCCCCCCTGGCGTCCAATGTCGCGCCATCGGTGACGCCATCAGCCCCAATCCTCCAAAAACACCTACGCGGAGAGTATTTTGCATATGTTTAATCCGTAAAGTAATTCGCTCTTGAGAATAACCAGCGGCCGGATGAGAGGCAAGGAGAGGTTACTGTTAGCTAATGTGGCAGCCGCGGCAAAGCGGCGCAGGAGCGCCGCACTCCATTTTTTGGCACAGCCAAGCTGTCATAGGAGAACTGCCGCTGCAGGGGCAAGCGAAGCGCCCCTTGCCCGTCATGACACCTGAAAACGGCAGTCGAGGGACAAGAAAATGGTGCAGGTGGACAAAAGCGCGCAGGATTTTGATTTTTCGGCGCGCAACCCTGGCCCGCCAGGGTGAGCACCGAAAGGTCAAAAGCCAAAGCGATTTTGGTCACATGCGCCGTTTTCTGGCCCGAGACTGCCGTTTTCAGGTTCTATCTTGGCGCAGCCAAGTTGTCATAGGAGATAACTGGGGGTGCAGGGGGAAAGCGAAGCGCCCCTTGCCCGTCATGACAATCTTGGCGCAGCCAAGTTGTCATAGGAGATAACTGGGGGTGCAGGGGGCAAGCGAAGCGCCCCTTGCCCGTCATGACAATCTTGGCGCAGCCAAGTTGTCATAGGAGATAACTGGGGGGTGCAGGAGGAAAGCCCCTTGCCCGTCATGACACCTGAAAACGGCAGTCGAGGGACAAGAAAATGGTGCAGGTGGACAAAAGCGCGCAGGATTTTGATTTTTCGGCGCGCAACCCTGGCCCGCCAGGGTGAGCACAGAAAGGTCAAAAGCCAAAGCGATTTTGGTCACATGCGCCGTTTTCTGGCGCGAGACTGACGTTTTCAGGTTCCATCTTGGCGCAGCCAAGTTGTCATAGGAGAGAAACTGGGGGGTGCAGGGGGCAAGCGAAGCGCCCCTTGCCCGTCATGACAATCTTGGCGCAGCCAAGTTGTCATAGGAGATAACTGGGGGTGCAGGAGGAAAGCCCCTTGCCCGTCATGACAATCTTGGCGCAGCCAAGTTGTCATAGGAGATAACTGGGGGTGCAGGGGGCAAGCGAAGCGCCCCTTGCCCGTCATGACAATCTTGGCGCAGCCAAGTTGTCATAGGCAAAAAATGGAGCGGGAGACGAGACTCGAACCCGCGACCCTCAGCTTGGAAGGCTGATGCTCTAGCCAACTGAGCTACTCCCGCTCACGAACTTTAGGCCCATGTTTAGTGGTAACCTCAGTACGCATCGGCGATTGAACACCAAAACGTTACAAAAAGCAACTACTGGCGGTGGCTGCGAGACCGCGAGGCATTTACGCTCATATCCCTAAAAGGGGGTACCACCAACGCTCCGGATATCTATATATTTACGGGGCGACCAATGAAGGTGTGATAGCAACGGTTCACCGCGAGATGAAAAATAAGATTGCCCCAAAAAAGACTTCACGAAGGCCAAGTATCGTTGAACCACTACTGATCTCTATCGCAGACCCCAAGGGCACCGCCAATCGATTGATCAAGCCAAACGATTACCCACCTTATGGCATCACGCTGATTTTAATATTTTTGTGTGTTTGCGTCTCCCCACCCCTGGTTTACGCGCCCATTTATTATGAGGGAGGCGTCGATACTAAAAAAACTGCAACGGTCTTAACCAGTACAATCATGACTATCTCTTTGCTGGTTATTCTTCTCTCGTTTATCGCTCACGCGTGTAACGTGAAGAGGCCTTTTGGTAAGATCTTCGCGTCGGTAGCCTACTGCACAGCGCCGCTCACCATAATATTCGCTACACTTCTCCTGGCCAATAAAATCCTGATGGGAAACCTAACCCTGCTCACTTTTATCTCAAATAATTTGAGCTTATTAACGGACCTAATATCTCACATCTTCCCGTTCGCGCTGAGAATAGCTTTAGCCGTTTCGCTCTTTAACCTCTCCCAATTTCTATCCGCCGCTTCTCGAGGTGGCCTCGGACTGGGTATTGTTCTGGCGCTACTAACAGTTCCGTTACTGTTAGGATCTTTTGTAGCCTCCCTCTGGATTATCGAATCCTTTGATCGCTCGGCCTCTTACGATGTAATTACTTTCTTTTCTAACTTTATGGCGTATCCTGCCAAGTAAGGTAACTAGGGAAGGCCGGCAAAACCCCTCCCTACTGCGAAAGCGGATCTTGAGCTGCTCTTCGAGTTTTCGAGATGGGAAAAAATCCTCAATGTATCACTGGGGATACACCTCCGGCCTTCGCTAAAGCTACGGCCGGCGAGGCTTTTGTCGGACCAGACGTAGCCTTGGCGTAGTCTGGTGCGGTTTTTTCCCATCTCGAAAATCGAATATCAACTCAACCTCCACTTTCTCGTTACGGGTAGGTTTTGCCGGCCTTCCCTAGGCCAGCGAGGCAAACCCCTGAACCGATTTCTCAAGCGTCTCTTTAATCGGACCCCCTCTGTGAGCCGCTGATACAAATCCCGCCTCAAAAGCTGATGGCGCGAAATAAACCCCTTGTTCGAGCATCGTTCTGAAAAACGCCACGAATCTATCCTTGTTCACATGCGCGGTATCTCGAAATGATCGAACGGGACGCTCACTAAAAAAGAAGCCAAACATCGTGCCGACGCTTTCAGCTTGGAGAGCCACCGCTGAGCTCGCAGCGACATTCAAGAGTCCAGCGACTAGAGCGCTTGTCGCCGCTACGGTCTCTTCAAAAACTCCTGGCTTGGACCACTCTCGCAGTGTCACTAGACCAGCCACCATCGCTAAAGGATTTCCAGACAACGTACCAGCCTGATAGACCGGCCCAAGTGGGGCGAGTAGCTTCATAATATCTCTGCGTCCACCAAAAGCCCCTACCGGAAGACCGCCTCCGATAACTTTGCCGAGCATAGTTAGATCTGGTTTTATATCGTACAGCTTTTGAGCACCTCCGAGATTAACCCGGAACCCGGTCATTACCTCATCGAAAATGAGTAAAGCGCCGAACTTCTCTGTAATAGCGCGCAGGCCATTTAGAAATCCTGACTGCGGAACAAGTAGACCACAGTTGCCAACAACGGGCTCAACAATAACTGCGGCGATCTGATTGCCACACGCGTTAAATAGCGCGTCCACTGAATCGAGGTCGTTATACTGAGCGACCAGAGTATCTCCGACTACAGCGGCAGGCACTCCAGCGCATTCTGGAAGCCCGAGTGTGAGCACTCCGGAACCAGCTTTAGCTAACAGCACATCCGCGTGTCCGTGATAACACCCTTCGAATTTAACTATCTTCTGTCTACCTGTGAAACCTCTGGCTAACCGAATCACCGCCATGCCAGCTTCGGTTCCTGAGTTTACGAAACGGAGCAGCTCGAGCGATGGAAACAGTCGCTTTACCTCCTCCGCTAGACGAGCCTCAAGCTCATGACACGCACCGAAACTCGTTCCGCGACAGGCTTGCTGATGCAGAGCCTCAACTACACTTGGATGCGCATGCCCTAATACCAGAGGACCCCAACTGTTAATGTAATCAACGTAGCGGTTCCCATCAACGTCGATGAGGTAAGCTCCCTCACCACGGTCGACTATAAATGGCTCCATGCCGACGGATTTAAACGCCCTTACCGGAGAATTAACTCCTCCAGGAAAGAGCTCTTTCGCTCTGTCGAAGGCCGCTTCTGAACGTTGACGCTTCATACGCTCTATTTGCCCTTAATTATCGTCCTCTGTCCTGTTCTTACCGCGGTTAATCGACCCCGCGCCGTGGCTCGGCGATCGTAGGATCTGACCCGAAATCAACCTCTCGTCCATCCGAAACTCCATCACCATCAGAATCAACCTTGAGAGGGTTTGAGCCAACGGCGATCTCCTTGTTATCTGGCAATCCATCTCCGTCGCTATCCATAGACTGCGGATTCATGCCACGCTTCTCCTCGGTTTCATCGCTTACTCCATCGCGATCGGAGTCGATTATCTGCTCGCCTTCACGCAATGACTCAGGAAGTAACGCCGCTGCTGAAACCCTATCCTCAAGACGGGTAACGACCGCGCCTCTCGGGAATTGTCCCGCGTTGCTCGGCTCACTTCCGGAATCCTCCTCAAGCGAGTCGCTAAAGCCATCGCCGTCAGAGTCCTGCCATGATCCGTCCTCATCCTTTGAAAAAGACTCTCCTAACCAGTTAGTGGCGCCAAGCGCGCCGACAGCAGCTCCAGCGATAGCCGGAGCCTTATCTACAGGCGGCTTAGCTCCAAGCTTAGAGAGTTCCTGATATAGGTCGTCCTCGACCCCATTTTCCTCGGTAGAGACGTCATCATCACTGGATTGCTGCGCCCCTGAACTAAATGATGATGAGCTAGAACTGGCCGAAGATGAGGAATTAGACGCACCGGTCGCGGTTACCGTAGCCGTAACGGTCCCGGTCGGCACAGAGGATTGGCCCCCAACTTCATAGTCAGTTTGACATGCTTTAGTGCCGCTGACGACCACACCTACGGCGACCACCATTATCGCGCTTGCGCACCGATCTAACCAATTTCCTGCATTCATAGAAACCTCTGACCTAAGAAGAAAGTCTGACCCAATTAGGGAAATGGGGCAAAACATCCCTGCTGATTACATACACGCCAGGGGTAAGTATTGCCTTGCTGTCCTAGGCTACCCTGGACGGCCTCGTTTAGAAAGGGGCATCGCATGAGGCCAAACCTTCCAATCCAAAAAATCCGGTGGGTAGTTACCCA
>JBIKWQ010000106.1:0-6986 GCA_044356215.1 Bdellovibrionota bacterium
CAACCCTGGCACCGTCAGGGTGAGCACCGAAAATTCAAAAGCCAAAGTGATTTTGAGCAGATGCGCCGTTTTCAGACCCGCAACTGCTCTTTTTAGGTTTAAGTTTCTCTGTGTTGGGCTAACGCTCTCGCTAATAGTTGCATTTATCTGCGCGCTTCTTTTAGGTGTCACTAATTATTCACCTGTTGTGTTGCTTGATGACTCAGAGGCTCGCGGCCTTGTCCTCTCATTGAGGCTCCCACGTGTATTGTGCGCGACCCTGGTTGGCGCGGGCCTCTCTGTTGTTGGAGTCGCTTATCAAGCTCTCTTTCGTAACTATCTGGCTAGTCCTTTTACTTTGGGGATCTCTTCTGGAGCGGCGCTCTTTGCTGCTGCGGGAGTTATTCTTGGATTTACAAGTAGTGGTGGCGGATCAATCGATGTCAGTGTATTGGCTCTAATCGGCGCGCTAGTGAGTATCACGCTAATTTTATCTGTCTCACGAGGACGCAATCGAGGCGATGGTAATTCACTTCTTTTAGTCGGCGTGGTTTTTAGTTTTTTCTGTTCAAGTTTAATGACGTTACTCCAATACCTGGCGGATTACTCGCGACTTTTTCAGGTGACGCGGTGGATGATGGGTGGGATCCCTAGCATTGGTTGGGTCGATCTGTTGGTGGGCGCGCTCTCTCTGGCGCTTATAATCGCTTGGTTATTTCCGAGAACTAGGGAGCTAGATCTTGTGTTGTTTGGAGATGATTTGGCCACGGTTAAGGGGGTAGACGCGCAGCGCTTTAGCCGAGCGACATTCGCGTTGTCGAGCTTTCTGATTGGCTGGGTGGTAGCTAACTGTGGAGTGATCGGATTTGTCGGAATTATAGTCCCGGCGGTAGCACGATTATTAGTCGGAGTTAGGCATGCTCGAGTGTTACCTGTGTCAGTTATGCTAGGAGCGCTTTTAGTGGTAGTCTGCGATCTGTTAGGAAGATGTGTAATAGCGCCATTTGAGATACCAGCAGGTGTTTTTACATCAGTGCTCGGCGGGCCGATCTTTGTGGCTCTTTTGATCGCTCGGCCCGGTCGTTACTGGCGTCAGCTTTAGATTAATAGGGTCGATGTAAATATATGATGACGAATGAGACGACCAACGCGGCGCAAGCGTTTTTTGAGATAACCCCAGAGAAAGTTCTTGCGGCGGTAGAGCGCTTGGGTCCTCGCTGCACAGGGCGCGTCCTAGCGCTAAACAGCATGGAGAATCGGGTTTATGAGGTCGAGCTTGATTGCGATCTCCCACCGAAAGCCCCTAAATGGGAGGCTTTCCGAGTCATAAAGTTTTATCGGCCTGGAAGGTGGACTAGAGAGCAGATCCTTGAGGAGCACGAATTTCTCGCGCAGGCGGCTGCGGCAGATATACCCGTTGTTACTCCGATTACTTTATCTTCCGGTTCAACTTTAGATACGCTTCCAGGCACCTCAATTTATTATGCCGTGTTTCCTAAGGTCGGAGGCCGAATACTAGACGAGTTATCAGATGAGGAGCTGGAGCAGATCGGACGATTGATAGCGAGGTTGCATTCAGTTGGAAGCGCACGGCCATTTAAGCACCGGCTAGAGCTTTCGGTAAAAAGTTATGGCTACGATAATCTTGAGTATCTGCGGATTAACAAACTCCTGCCAGTAACTGTAGAAGCGCACTTTTTGCGGATCGCTGAGCGGATATTTACTACAACAGAGCCATGGTTTTCCGACGCTCCAATTCAACGGATCCACGGTGACTGTCATTTGGGGAACATCCTCTGGCTCTGGTCGAAAGCGAGCATGGTCGACTTTGACGATTCGCTGATGGGGCCGTGTGTGCAGGACCTCTGGCTCCTGACGCCAGGGAGGGATGAGGATTCTCTAAGACGTCAGGAGGCTTTAATCCGCGGGTATGCGACGATGCGCCCCTTTGATAGCGCGCAGATACGCCTAAGGGAGCCGCTTCGGGCGCTTAGAATGGTGCACTTTACTACCTGGATCGCCAAGAGATTTGAGGATCCCGCGTTTAAACAGGTGTTTGTGGATTACGGCTCCGAGCGTTACTGGCGCGAGCAGCTAATTGCTTTGCAGGAAGTAGGAGAGTGCTTGGGAATCGCGTGATTTTGCGCTACGCTCTCTCTGCCATATGTTTGTTGGTATAACATTAGTCATTATCCTTGTAGCTCTTAACGCGTTCTTTGTCGCCGCTGAATTCGCTTTGGTGAAGGTCCGTTACTCCGCGGTAGAGATGGAGGCGGAAGAGGGGAGCGCTATCGCTGGAGTAGCGAAGCAGCTACTAGATCGATTGGACGCGTATCTCTCCGCCGCGCAGATCGGAATCACATTAGCTAGCTTAGCGCTCGGCTGGGTGGGTGAGCCGGTGGTGGCTGAGATCTTGCTCTCTTTCTTTAACGCGCTCTCGATCCCGATCTCTGAGGATTTGGCCCACAAGATCGCGATCCCCGTTGGATTTGTGTTGATCACGATATTGCATCTGATCTTCGGTGAAGCGGTTCCAAAGTACGCCGCGATTTATTATCCACAAGAACTCACCTACGCCTGCGCCTGGCCACTTAAAATATTCGCCACTGTTACAGCGCCGCTTGTTTGGTTAATCAACAGTGGTACCTGGTTAATCCTCGCCCCATTTGGAATTAAAGTTAGTAGTGAGGAGGATACTCATACGGAAGAGGAGTTGCGATTGCTCTTAGCGGAGAGCGCTAGGAGTAGTGATTTGGGGTCGATTCAGAAAACTGAGCACGAATTGATCGAGCGCGTCTTTAGCTTTGATGAGCGATTGGTGCGTCAGATTATGATCCCACGGGTGCAGATGTCGGCGGTTGATATCGCCTCGACTCCAGAGCAGGTTTTAGATGTGGTCAGTCGCGATGGTTATTCCCGAATTCCCGTTTATTCAGGCTCGCGTGATAATATCGTTGGAGTCGTTTACACCAAGGAGCTTTTAAGGCGGTTTATGGAGAAGGCTCCTTTCTCTTTGCAAACGATCATACATCCGGCTTATTTCGTTCCTGAGACTAAAAAGATCCGCGCTTTGTTAAGAGAGCTTCAAGGAAAGAAGACTCACATGGCGATCGTGGTAGATGAATTCGGAGTCACCTCGGGACTTGTAACCCTGGAGGATATCGTTGAGGAGCTAGTAGGGGAGATTCAGGACGAGTTCGATGATGAGCGTCCTGCAGTTGAGCGGTGGGCTGATGGCAGCTTCTTGGTCAATGCTCACGCGTCTATCATCGATGTAAACGCGCTGATCCCGAATCCACTGCCGGAATCCTCCGAGTACTCTACGGTGGCTGGGTATGTGAATGTTCTCTTTAGTGGAATACCTGAAGTAGGGCAGGAGGCTGATGATACCTCATATCGTGTAAGAATCTTAAGGCGCTCGCGTGGGAGTGTTGATTCTGTTCAGCTTATACCGCAGGTTGTGGAGGAGGAGATCCATACCTGAATAGGCTTCACATATGAACGTGCTCGTAACCTAATTCCGCCAACTTGTGAATTACCCCCCAAATTGATAGATTCCTCGCGCATGAACCAGGAATCAAGGAGCAATAAAATGGACAGCTGCCTAACCGTTTCAGAATTCGAGCGACACCACGCCAGCAAGCTTGTGCCGGTTCAGCTCCGTCCCTCAATGAAGGAGCTTGTTCTCACCGCTATCGGCTGTTTCGTAGTTTTCTGGACCATGCTCTTTGTTAGTATCCAGGCGATTAAAAACAACCTTGAGGTGCTTTTATTCTTCTTTACTGCTACTGGAATCCCCGTTTCAGCGATGTACTGTATGTTTATCGGATCCCGAATCTGGGCTATCCGTGGAGGAGCTGAATAATTATGACACGCAAGATCTCTCTTTCTCTTATCGCCTTGGCAGTTACATTAGCCTTGTCGACGGTGAATGTCTGGGCCCAGGATGTTTTCTCATATTCAGTTAAGGGTGTTGTAAAAGCTCTGCCCGGCAATGGACGGGCAAGCAACGAGATTATCGTTAAGCATGAGGCGATCCCAGATTACAGAGATGAGGCTGGTAACATCGTTGGGATGATGGCGATGACTATGCCTTTTTACCTCGCCAAGACCACAAAGCTCGATGGTATAGCTGTGGGTGATGGTGTTACGATGACCGTCGAACAGCGCTTGAAGCCAAGTTTTACTGAGGAAGTCATCAGTATAACGAAAAGCGCCAAGTAGGATTCCGATGCCACAATCGCCTCATATCTTTCCGTTCGCTGAGTTCTGGCCAGCGTATCTCCTTTTCTCGGTGGCGGTATCGGTAGTGCTATGGCTTTCGCTGAGGACTTTCGGTCGTAAGGCGCATGAAGTTGGGGTGCGAGAGGCAACTATCTCAGCTCTTAGCTGGCTAGGCATAGCGCTTATCTTCAACGTATGCCTCTATGCCTTTACTTACTGGCACCTCTCTCTCAGACCTGACCTGGCGGCGGCACTCGGTTCAACCCCGGACGCGTTAGCTAGGCAGACTGCTTTAGAATTTCTCTCTGGCTACCTTCTCGAGAAATCTTTAGCGGTCGATAATCTCTTCGTATTTCTGGTGATATTTAGATTTTTCTCAATTGCTCCTGAATATCAGCACAGGGTGCTGTTCTATGGGCTATTTGGAGCGATCGCTCTTCGCGCCGTTTTCATCGCCATGGGCTCGGTGGTTATGGAGATCCCGTGGGTGGTTATCGGCTTCGGTCTTTTTCTTATCTATCAAGGCATCTCTGTTCTTAAAGGTAAAGAGCCGGAGCTGCACCCTGAGAAAAATCGCGTCTTACGACTTTTAAATAGATTCCTACCGGTATCAAAGAATCTAGATGGCCAAAGGTTTTTCACAAAAGTAGATGGTCGCTGGCTCTGTACCCCGCTCTTTATCACTCTAATCTTCGTTGAGATTACCGATATAATGTTCGCTTTTGATTCGGTCCCGGCGATCTTCGGTCTGACTAAGGAACCTATGGTGGTGTTTACCTCTAACATCTTCGCGGTGATTGATCTGCGCGCTTTGTATTTCTTGTTGGCGGCTTTTATATCGCGCTTTCATTATCTTTCTTACGGACTCTCCTTCGTGCTGATCTTCATAGGCACGAAGATGGCCCTCTTTGATGAGGTCCTGCACATGAAATTGCCGACTGAGGTATCTCTTTTAGTAGTTCTTAGCCTAATCGTTGGATCGATCGTTTTGTCGCTAGCTAAGCCACCTAAGGTAGAGAGCTAGCACGAGGCCAAGATCGCATCTCGCGGACACAGAGTGCTCTCTATCTTTCGCTTAAACTTACGGAAGCTAACCGGTTTGACCAGATAGTCTGTGGCCCCGAGCTTCATCGCCGATTCAACGCTCGATACGTCGCCCAGGGCGCTCACGAAGATAACCGGTGGATGTTCACTATTGTGAGAATCCTTCAATTTCTCGAGAAATTCGATCCCATTCATGCCTTCCATCAGGAAATCGCACAGGATCAGTTGAACTGGATTTTTCTTCAACATTCCCAGCGCCTCTTTTCCATCGCTAGCTTCAAGAACTTTTGGAAATCCCAGGTCCTTAAGCATATCAGAGAGCACCGCTCGAGCGGATTTTAAATCGTCGATCACTAGAACTGGTTGGTCGCTGATACCAGGTATCTTCTCGTCCATTTTGTTTTCACTCCTGTTGGAGAACTCACCTTCCGCTAACGATATCATCCTTGACCCCGTTTTTGGCGTTTAAGAAATGAACAACAGATATTTCTAAGAGCTTTTCCCTGCTTATATAAGAATCTTCGGCAGGTTTGTGACCAGGCTTAAGAGAAATCTTAACTACTCACCGGATTTTTGGATCGTGGCTGAGCGATGAGTTAATTGTACTGCTGAATTAGCCGTTTTGGCGCACCTTTCTGCGTAGAGTGTGAGGGGCTAGGAGAATCTATGATAGATTTTAAAAATGGTCGGGCTGAGTGGATTCGAACCACCGACCTCTCCCACCCCAAAGGAGTGCGCTACCGGTCTGCGCCACAGCCCGAACTCCTCTAAGGTATAGGAACTGCTAGAAAGTATCAATCGTCGCGTGAGGCTGTTTTGACACATCGTGTCGTTTGTTTTAAGCTCCGCCATTCAGTTTATCCTAAGGGCCTATAGCTCAGTTGGTAGAGCGCTACACTGGCAGTGTAGAGGTCAGCGGTTCGACCCCGCTTAGGTCCATACTTCGCTCCGCTTCGCGGAGCTTCGTATGGCGAGCCATACTGCTCCATTCCCCTGAACTTCGTATGGCGAGCCATATTCGCTCTTCTCCGGTTCTTCGTGTGGCGAGCCATACTGCTCCATTCCCCTGAACTTCGTATGGCGAGCCATATTCGCTCTTCTCCGGTTCTTCGTGTGGCGAGCCATACTGCTCCACTCCCCTGAACTTCGTATGGCGAGCCATATTCGCTCTTCTCTGGTTCTTCGTGCGGCGAGCCATACTGCGCCATTCTACTAAGCTTCGTATGGCGAGCCATACTGCTCCATTCCCCTGAACTTCGTATGACGATCCATACTGTGCTAGAGCCCACTTTTGTAAGCCAAACATACTTTGCTTGAACCGACATGCCATGCTTACTCCCCGCTTCGCGGGTGGTCGTCGGCTTGGTCTTGGGTTTGCTGCTCTTCACTGAGATAGGTTCGGAGTGGGACTTGCCCCTCGTAGCGCTGGCTCGTTGATGGTCGAGTTGTAGCGGAGTGGGACTTGTCCCTCGTAGCGCTGGCTTGGTGATGGTCGAGTTGTAGCGGAAGTGGGACTTGTCCCTCGTAGCCATGGCTCGTTGATGGTCGAGTTGTAGCGGAGTGGGACTTGTCCCTCGTAGCGCTGGCTCGTTGATGGTCGAGTTGTAGCGGAGTGGGACTTGTCCCTCGTAGCCATGGCTTGGTGATGGTCGAGTTGTAGAGGAGTGGGACTTGTCCCTCGTAGCCATGGCTCGTTGATGGTCGAGTTGTAGCGGAAGTGGGACCTGTCCCTCGTAGCC
>JBIKWQ010000056.1:0-23162 GCA_044356215.1 Bdellovibrionota bacterium
TGAGTGGTACTCCTTATTTAAGGTTAGTTTCTGTATTGATAACAAGCTATTAGCCTATTATCGATTACCACTCAATCTCTTAATTTCAACGGGAATTAGGACATCCTCGCTAAAGCTACGGCCGGCGAGGTTTTGTCGGACCAGACGTAGCCTTGGCGAAGGCTGGTGCGGTTTTTTCTCATCTCGAAAATCGAATATCAACTCAACCTCCACTTTCTCGCTACGGGTAGGTTTTGCCGGCCTTCCTTAGGAGATAGCTCAAATATGCTCGCTATCTTTTTGCCACGTATTATTTGGTATCTCTCCCCCAATCTTGTTAAGCTATCCACGATGGAAAAAGTATAAGGACTATCTACCGTGACCGAGACAACAAAAGATCAATACACCTGGAGCCTCGAATCAATATTCCCTAACGCTGAGAGCTGGGAGGCTGAATTTAATTCAGTCAGCGGCGCGCTGCCGGAGCTTGCTAAATTTAAAGGGAGCCTATTCTCTTTGGCTGAGACGCTCTTTAGTTATCTTACTAAGTCAGCCGATCTCTCTGAGCGAGTAGGACGGTTGCACTCTTACGCGTATCTTAACTACTACGGTGACACTAATAACGAGGGTGCTGGTGTCCTGCTTAGCCGCGCCGATGGGCTCTTCTCTGAGCTTGGTGTACGTAGCTCTTTCTTCTCGCCTGAGGTTTTATCTACGCCAGCTAATACTGTTAAAGAGGTGCTCGCCTCTGACAAGAAGCTCAGTGTTTATAGCCACCTTTTTGAGGAGATCGAGCGCTATAGGCCTCACACCAGGAGCCCAGAGATCGAAGAGGTACTAAATCAGCTATCTCCAGTTAAGAACGCTCCAGAGGCGATCAGGACAGCGCTTCATGACGCCGAGATGGAGTTCCGCCAGATAGAGACGAGCACTGGGGATAAGCGCGAGCTAAGTCACGGAACGATCGATGGTCTTTTGTCTGATTCAGATAGAGAGGTCAGGCGGGCTGCCTATCAGAGCTACACTGACTCTTATCTAAAGTTTTCGCAAACGTTCGCGCAAACATTAAACGCCCAGGCCAAGGTGTCGCTAGCGTTTAGTAAGGCGCGAGGTTTTAAATCTACCTTCTCGTCTAAGATTTTTAGCGAGGGGTATCCAGAGGATGTATTTCACGCCGTTTTAAGCGCCTGCAAAGAGCATAGGCACCTCTTTAAGCGTTATTTTAAAGCGAGAGCCGCGGTTTTAGGGATAAGCAAATGCGCTGAGTACGATCTGTTCGCTCCGTTGAGTAAGGACGCCGCGCCGATAGATTACGAAACGGCTAGAGAATTAGTGCTAACAGCAGTTAAACCTCTAGGAGATGAATATGTATCGATAGCGAGACGCGGCCTATACGAAGAGCGCTGGACAGATGTCTATCCGCGACCGGGGAAGTATAGTAACGCTTTCTCTGGTGGTACTTATGGAACGAGGCCTTTTCTGCTCCTTAATTACGCCCCAACGATGATGGAGGTTGGCACTCTTGCGCATGAGTTGGGTCACTCGATGCACTCGTATATAACTAATCGCAGTCAGCCATCATGTTACGCGAGTTACGCGATGTCGGTCGCGGAGACCGCCTCAAATCTTAATCAGGTACTTCTGCGCGCGAGTGTTTTAAAGGGTGCTGATAGGTCTACCTCGTTAGCTGTACTGGAAGAGGCGTTCTTCTTCGCGCACCGTTACCTATTTTTAATGCCAACGATGAGTGAGGTTGAGCATAAGCTTCATACAACCTGCGCGAATGGCGGGGCTCTTAGCGCCACAGATCTAAGTAACGAAGTGGTTCGCGCCTTTAGTGAGGCCTATGGTGGAGAGGTTGAGTTTGAGCCAGCTAGACTTGGAGTTAAGTGGGCAAAATTCTGCCACTTTTATTCACCCTATTATTTCTTTCAGTACGCGATCGGAATCAGCGCCGCAAACTCGATAGGTCGGCGGATACTTGCCGGTGAGCCGGGAATAGTTGAGAAATACTTAAAGTTTCTGGCTGCGGGAGGAAGTGATTACCCCACTGAGATCTTTAAGATAGTTGATATCGATATTACATCACCTGAAACGTACAGGGCGGCGTTTAAAGTTGTTGAGGGGTATGTTGAGAGGTTGGAGGGGTATGTGGGAAGCTACACCCCCTTATCACTCTCAATATAAACATCAACCAATTGCCCCACATACACTGGCAGGGCTCCGCGGTCGAAGGTGAAGATAGCTTGCAGGACGCGGGTATCAACTCGCTCGAAGCTCTCCCCGGTAAGTGATCGTTTCGGTACGACATAAGGCTCAAAGCGCGAGAAGTTTAGATTAAAAGAGATCGCTGTATTGCCGCGCAAATTAGCGGTGGCGCGGCTCCCTGGCGCGACGCGCCAAGCGTCGTTCTCATCGATATCAACTCTCACCGCGAGCGGTGATACCGCGCCTACTACCATAAGTGGCGAGCTCATAACTTGAGCTGGAGCGAACTCACCAGCGCGGGCTTTGCTCTGTAGAACCTCTCCAGCTATCGGAGCACGGATAGTCATCCTCTGAAGGGTTGTCCGCGACTCAAGGAGTAAGGCTTGAGCTTCGGTGAGACCTGCGCGCGCAACAGATACCGCGCTCTCACGTTTTAAAAGCTCGCCGCGCATAATCGCCCGGGTATCGTTTACACTTTTATAGATCGCTAACTGCGTCTCTGTGTCATCAAGCTGTGCTTTTGCTTTATTAACTTGGGCATCTCGCACAGCTATCTCCGCCAGAATATCGCGGTCATCTAAGATAAAAAGGGCTTGATCCTTCTCGACTCTGTCGCCGGCTTTAACCAGCACCTCTTTAATCACGCCAGCTAATTGAGAGGCGATAGCGATATTCTCAGAGCTCGCCTCTATTATACCTGAGCCCGCCACGAATTTAGGAAACGGCGATTGCGCTGGTGAGATAAGCGGCGCGGCTATAGGCTGCGGTACGCTACCAACGATTACGGTTCGGATCACAAAGATGATCCCAATAATGGCGAGAAGGGGGAGGATTAGGAAGCGGTTCATATAGCGGGTAGTTTAGCGGGGAGATTAGGTCGGCGCCATATCTTTGGTGTTGTGATTGCAGGCGGAATTTAATCCGCCTCTTTGCCCCGAATTCCAGTAATAAGCCCATCCTCCATCGCCGCCACACGATCAGCATAGTGAAATATCCTCGAATCATGAGTCACTATAACAAGTGTCCGCTGCCCCTCTAGCGCCTCGCGTCTAAATAGCTCCATTATCTCAGCCCCCGTAGCGTGATCTAAAGCTGATGTTGGCTCATCGCAAACTATTAACCGCGGGTTGTGAACTAATGCTCGCGCGATCGCTACGCGCTGCTGTTGTCCACCAGAGAGCTCGCCGGGTAAGCTCTTAAGCTTCTCACCTAAACCTACGCGCCTTAAAACTTCAGCGGAGCGGCGCGTGGCCTCCTCTCGCTCAACGCCATTTAGTAATAACGGGATAGATACGTTCTCTGTTGTTGTTAAAGCCGGAATCAGATTATAGCTCTGAAAAACAAAACCGATATTGCGCCCACGATAGGTAGTTCGCTCCGTATCGCTCATCTCTTTAAAGTCTTGGCCAAATACTGAACACTTGCCTGAGTCGTAGTTTAGTATCCCAGCGATTACCGAGATCAAAGTTGTTTTGCCGCAACCCGAGGGGCCAACTAACATAAATAGCTCACCGGCATTAACCTCTAGATCCACACCTCTTAACGCCACCGCTTCGGTAGTCTTTGACCTGTAACTTTTTGTTACACCCCGACATAGGATCGCCTGGGGAGCTTCTGTGTTGTCATTTCGGTCCATTGATAGTTAGCCCCTAAAAACGATCCCAGGCTCTAGCCGCAGCACCTTGCGTAAACTCGCCATGGCGGTAATTAAAGTTATCAGAGATGTCGCCAGAACCGTAATCACCGGGATCTGCCACGGAAGATAAAAAGCGAGCTCGGAGTTTTTAGCGAGTATGCTCGTTAAACAGGCGACACCCATGCCCAACCCAGAGCCTATCGCGCCAACTAAAAAAGTTTGAAGTAAGATCATCTGGAACAGGAGCTTATTAGAGGCTCCCATAGCTTTAAGGATCCCCAAATAGCGCATGTTATCAACGATAAAACTAAAGAATGTCTGGCCGACTATCGCTACGCCAACTAAGAAGCCTAGTCCGATCGCGATTCCAAAATTTATCGGGATACCAGTATTTTTCATAAAGTAGCGGATCGTAATTCCCCTAAACTGGTTGGCGGTAAAAGCTGCTAGTGACGCTTGTTTCTCGATCCGTTTAGCGACATCGCTTAGTTTGTACCCGTCTTTCGCCTTTACGAGGATAAAAGAGAGGAGCTTCCTTTCGCGGGGAGCGAATCTCATCGCTCGTGAGTAAGTAGTATACACAACCGGTTGAGATTGAAATGTGCGGGTCACCCGAGCGATACCGACAACAACGGCGCGATTATCGTTTAGCTCTAGGATATCGCCCACTACCAGGGGGACCTTCGGCGCGTTTGGCGTCGACCCAGGTTTGGCGAGCTTTCCCTTGGCCGCAGCCTCATCAACTATTACGCCATCAGCTCTGCGTAGATCTCCAAGTGTACCTTGAACCATCACAGGCGGCCCAGCTATAAGAGTGGCATCATCTAGCCCGATGACGTTACACGTCTGAAATGTTCCGTTAGGGAGCCTCGCTCTGATCGATCCTTTATAAAGAGGAACGGCCCATTGAACCCCCTCAACACCTCGCACCTGTAAGAGCTTAGTATCCTGGAGCGGCTTTATATCATCAACAAACTGCACCTTAGGATCCATAACCCAGAGATCTGGTTGCGCCGTGTCGTAAACAAAACCAACTGTGCGCGACATTAGTCCTAAGAATATGGAGGTCTGTTGAGTGATAATCAGCGAGGTCAGCGCCACGCCAAAGACCATGGCGTAGAACTTGCCGCGATTACCGATAAGCATTTTAAAAGCGATTGAATACACGCCCTAAATCGTACCTGAGATCTCACTGTAGCAGAAGAGCTATCCCAGCTTGTCGGGTCGAATCATGCCGTGCGCCAAGAGATCTTGAATGTGGATCAATCCCACGGGAGCCTTCTTATCATTTATCACAAAGAGCTGATTTACCTTGCGCTCCTGGATGATCCGACACGCCTCCTGAGCTAGCTGCTCAGATCTGATAGTAATCGGTTTTCTTGAGCAGACTGAGCCGATCGTTTTGTTTAGAAAGTCCGGCACGTTCTCAAGGCATCTACGTAGATCGCCATCGGTGAATACCCCGACGATCTCTCCTGTCTGATTAACCACAGCCGCGCACCCAGGTCGTCCGTCAGTGGCGGTGATATCGTGCAGGGCCTTTTTGTTGGGAGTCTCTTCTGTCACAACGCAAACACTCGACCCAGACCGCATAATTTCACTTACTAACATAAGCGATCTGCCAAGATCTCCTCCGGGGTGAAACGCGGCGTACTCTTCGCGCGAGATCCCTTTGTGCTCTAAGAGCGTCATCGCTAACGCATCGCTTAGAGCCATCATTACGGTAGTGCTTGTGGTTGGCGCGAGTCCCAGCGGGCCAGCCTCTGGGATCTTCCCCGTCTCTATGACTATATCACTGTGGCGACCTAGAGATGATGATGTGCTACTTGTGATCGATATGATCTTAGCTCCAAAGCTCTTAATCCTTGGGAGTAAGCGAACGATCTCATCGGTCTCGCCTGAGTGTGAGAGGATTATCACAACGTCATTTCTCTGCAGACGACCGAGATCCCCGTGGATAGCGTCAGCGGGGTGCAAAAAGAAACTTGGGAATCCGATGCTGGCTAACGTCGCTGAGAGCTTCATCCCAACGAAACCGGCTTTGCCCATCCCCGAAACAATTATACGGGCGTCACGCTCAAGTGAGAGAAGCGCGTTGGTTGCCTCGGCGAACCGCGGGTCTAAAGACTTTGCGACCTGTGTAAGTACAGCGATCTGTTGCTCAATGATCGACTTGCCGTAACTAACGGTATCCGCTGTGCTGAGTGCTCTCGGTTTCGCGCTGTGATCTTCGCTGGTCATAACAGTCCAAGGCTACCATAGTGGCTATTTTTAGGCACTATGGGCGGAATACCTCTTGATTAAACCCGCGGATGCGGTTAAGGTTCTCGGTCTATGACAACAACGGGTCTTCCAGTGGCGATAAATATGACAGGCAGCCTAACGGCTAACGCCCTCGTGATTATTTCGCTCGTGATTGTGCTTACGCTCGTAAGAGCTGGGTGCGGTCCTCTGCTGTAAGATAGCAGAGAGAGGCGATAAAAAGCCCCCGCACTCGAAAGAGATGCGGGGGCTTTTTTTTTACCCCTACGGATTCCGCAGTGGTCATCTGCTAGCAATTTTGGTGAGGTTTCTGTAATGACGGCGGCAAAGGCTTATTCACTTAAATCGGATAATCTAAGCGATAATAATCAGGACGGCGCGCCCGATGCGGCAGGCCAGGTGGAGATGACCGGATCTCGACTCTTAATGGAGCTCTTACTTAGAGCGGGGGTAGATACGATATTTGGGTACCCAGGTGGCGCTATTATGCCTGTTTACGATGCCCTTTATGATTATCGCGATCGGATCCGACACGTTCTCGTTCGCCACGAGCAGGGCGCTAGCCACGCGGCGGAGGGATACGCGCGGGTTCTAGGTAAAGCCGGAGTGTGTTTGGCCACATCGGGACCCGGGGCGACTAATCTTGTCACTGGGATCGCCGACGCGATGCTCGACTCTGTTCCGTTAGTTTGCATCACGGGCCAGGTTAGCAAGGCTTTCTTGGGTACAGACGCCTTTCAGGAGACCGATATTATCGGCATCACCATACCGATAACCAAATGGAACGTTCAGGTTACCAGCGCGGCTGAGCTGCTTACCGCGATCCCAAAAGCCTTCGCGGTAGCTCAGTCGGGCAGGCCGGGACCGGTAGTGATCGATATCACGAAAAACGCCCAGTTTGAG
Organism: Bdellovibrionota bacterium; assembly: GCA_044356215.1. Lineage (GTDB taxonomy): Bacteria > Bdellovibrionota_C > UBA2361 > UBA2361 > OMII01 > OMII01. The sequence goes on from JBIKWQ010000056.1 coordinate 6,989, forward strand.
ATGATCTCGGTGAACTTAGATGAACTGCCAAGTTACGAAGCTCCAAAGTGTCGAACCAGTGTAGATCCTCAAGAGGCGCGTCGTGCGGCTGATATTATTAATTCAGCTAAGAAACCCATGATGCTTGTTGGGCAGGGGGCGCGTATATCGGGTGCTTATGACGAGGTCTTACGCCTGGCTGAAAAAGCGGAGATACCAGTCGCGTGCACATTGCATGGATTGTCGGCTTTTCCAACGAAACACCCACTGTATGTGGGGATGTTGGGAATGCACGGAAATTACGGCCCGAATATCTTAACCAATGAGGCCGATACGCTCATCGCAATCGGGATGCGTTTTGATGATCGAGTTACTGGAAAATTGTCAGAATACGCGAGGCAGGCCCGAATCGTTCATATCGACGTTGACCGTGCCGAATTGAATAAGAATGTTCAGGTAAGCGCCGGCATAGTGGCCGACGCTAAAGAGGCGCTAGAGGCGATCCTGCCGATGATAGAGAAGCAGAGCAGGCCTGATTGGATGAGTAAATTCAGGGAGTGCGATCAGCAGGAGGGAATTAAAGTAATTAGTCGAGATCTAGAGAGACGTGTCGGGCGTCCACGGATGAGTAGTGTCATTAGAGATCTAAGCGAAGTTACCAAGGGAGAGGCTTTAGTGATAGCTGATGTAGGCCAGCACCAGATGGCTACGGCGCGCTATTACACATTCTGTAAATCTAACAGCTTTATCTCATCTGGTGGGTTGGGGACGATGGGGTTCGCTCTCCCAGCGGCGATGGGCGCGGCGGTCGCGGAGTCTGAAAGACCAGTTGTCACTGTGATCGGAGACGGTGGTTTTCAGATGACGCTTCAGGAATTGGGTACTATAGCGCAGGAAAAGCTTCCAGTTAAGATCGTCATCCTTAATAATAACTTCCTCGGAATGGTTCGCCAGTGGCAGGAGCTCTTCTTTGATAGTCGTTATTCTTTTGTGAATATGGATAGCCCTGATTTTATCAAATTGTCGGAGGCGTACGGAATACCAGCCGCCAGGGTCAGTCATTGTGGAGATGTGGCCGCGGCTTTGAGAAAGATGATCTACACACCTGGGCCTTACTTAGTCGAGGTCTTAGTTGAGAAGGAAGATAACGTGTTCCCGATGGTTCCAGCGGGAGCGAGCGTAAGCGATATCAGGCTTGAGTAGGATAGAGCGAGGAGATAGAAAAAATGTCACAGCCAATTACATTTCTAGTATGGGCGGAGAATACTCCGGGAACGTTAATAAGACTGGCCTCCCTGTTTTCACGCCGTAAGATAAACATAGATAGCCTGGCCGTATCAGAGACTGAGGATAGTAAGATATCACGCTTTACTGTGGTTATTACAGTAGAGCCAGTTCTGGCCGCTGTTGTCGGTCGCCAGATCGAGCGAATGATCGAGGCGCGCCGTGTGATCGTCAGCGCCGATGAGTGGGTGGTGCACCGAGAGATCGCTATTATCAGGGCTAATTTAAAGCCCGAAGGCGAGGCGGCTTTCCTCAATAGGTATGAGGGCCTGAGGATAATCGGCAAGAATGAATCTAGCGTGTTGATGGAGATACATGGGACAAACGATCGCATCAACGAGCTAGTCGAGGAGTTGCGTCAAGTTGGTGTCTCGGAGATCGTCAGGTCCGGCAGGATCGCGGTGACCCGAGATGGAAATTATGAGCATGATTTAACCAGATCTCTCCACGAGCTCCCATTGGGAGCGAGTGAGGGGCCTGGCTTGTAGTTCGTAACGGTGAAGTAGGAGAAAAATATGTCAAAGATAAAATTCGGTGATGTCGAGGAGACTGTAGTTACACGTGACGAGTTCCCGATGTCAAAAGCGCGCCAGGTTCTTGGCTCACAGACGATCGCGGTTCTTGGATACGGTGTTCAGGGGCCAGCACAGGCGCTTAATCTGCGTGATAATGAGTTTAATGCGATCGTAGGTCAACGCGAGGGAACCTCCTCATGGGATAAGGCCGTCGAGGATGGTTGGGTGCCAGGTGAGACGCTTTTCTCAATTGAGGAAGCCGCTAAGCGCGGAGAGATGATTCTAAATCTCCTCTCAGACGCTGGACAGATCGCCGCCTGGCCAACGATTAAACCAGCTTTAACTAACGGTAAGATGCTTGTTTTCTCGCACGGCTTCGGTGTTGTTTTTAACGAGAGCACAGAGATCGTTCCACCGACAGAGATAGATGTAGCGTTAGTCGCTCCAAAGGGATCGGGCCGTTCAGTAAGAAGATTGTTCCAGCAAAATAAGGGGATCAACTCTAGCTTCGCGATTCACCAGGATTATACCGGAAAAGCTCGCGATAGGATCTGCGCGCTAGGTATCGCGATAGGATCTGGTTACCTCTTTGAGACTACATTTAGAAACGAGGTGGTAAGCGACCTAGTTGGAGAGCGTGGTGTTTTGATGGGAGCTTTGGCGGGAATTATCGAGGCTCAGTATCGATTGCTGCGTAAGCACGGCCATTCACCAAGTGAGGCTTTTAACGAGACGGTAGAGGAGTTAACGCAGAGCTTAGTTCCTCTAGTTGCGGAGAACGGTATGGACTGGATGTACGAGAGCTGCTCGACTACAGCTCAGCGTGGAGCTCTTGATTGGAGGCATAAATTCCGCGAGGCGGTAACTCCAGTTTTTGAGGATCTCTATCAGAGCGTCGCCTCAGGTGAGGAGGCTAAGGTGGTGATTAAAGCTAACAACGCCTCGAACTACAAGGAAAAACTCGGCGCCGAGTTAAAGGACTTGAGAGAGTCTGAGCTCTGGAAAACGGGAGTAGTAGTACGCAATTTGCGACCGGAATAGGATTGTTAAAAGGAAAATACTCACGTGAAAAAGCTCAACAGGTACAGCGCTCGGATCACCGAGCCAAAGTCTCAAGGCGCTTCGCAGGCGATGTTATACGCTACCGGTCTAACGCCGGAGCAGATGTCTAAAGCTCAAGTTGGCATCGCGAGCATGTGGTATGAGGGGAATAGTTGTAATATGCACCTCCTCAAACTGTCAGAGGCGATTAAGCGAGGAGTAGAGAGCGCTGACCTGGTGGGCATGCGTTTTAATACGATCGGGGTAAGTGATGGTATCTCGATGGGTACGGAGGGTATGAGCTACTCTCTGCCATCGAGAGATGTAATCGCTGACTCGATCGAAACGATCATGCGCGCTCAGTGGTACGACGCCGTAATCACAGTTCCAGGTTGCGATAAGAATATGCCGGGATCTCTGATCGCGATGGCGAGGTTAAATCGCCCAGGATTGATGGTCTACGGTGGAACGATTCGCGCTGGCTGCGCGAAATCAAAGAAATTAGATATCGTCTCCGCGTTTCAAAGTTATGGCGAAGCCATAGCGGGATTAATCAGTGAGGAGGAGCGTGAGGAGATCGTTAAGAAGTCGTGCCCTGGACCGGGAGCGTGCGGCGGTATGTACACCGCTAACACCATGGCGACAGCGATTGAGGCGATGGGGATGAGCTTGCCGTATTCGTCATCTTATCCCGCTGATAGTGATGAGAAGCTAGCCGAGTGTGAGCGAGTCGGCGCTGTTACACGCAAGCTATTAGAGCTTGATCTAAAGCCCCGTGATATTATGACTCGACGAGCTTTTGAGAACGCCTTAGTTGTAACTATGGCTTTAGGTGGATCGACTAACGCGGTCCTTCACCTGATAGCGATGGCTCGTGCGGCCTGTGTAGAATTGAACCTGGCTGATTTTCAACATGTGAGCGATAAGGTTCCATTTATAGCGGATCTAAAGCCCAGCGGTTCGTATGTTATGGAGGATCTCTTTGAGGTTGGAGGGGTTCCTGGGGTCTTAAAGCTGCTACTACGCGAGGGATTGATCGATGGCTCCTGCATCACCGTCACCGGAGGGACGCTCGCTGATAATTTAGGGCCTCTTCCTGACTTGAGATCTGGCCAGAAGATAATTATGCCACTTAGCAATCCGATCAAGTCGACTGGTCACATTCAGATACTGACCGGTAATCTCGCCCCAGAGGGCTCTGTGGCCAAGATAACAGGCAAGGAGGGCTTAATCTTCTCGGGAGTCGCTGTTGTTTATGACTCTGAGGAGGAGATGTTAAGTGGGTTAGAGCGCGGAGAGATAACCAAGGGTAGTGTGGTAGTGATTCGTTACGAGGGGCCTAAAGGTGGTCCTGGAATGCCTGAGATGTTAACACCGACATCGGCTATTATGGGGGCGGGGTTGGGCAAGGATGTAGCTTTAATTACTGACGGACGTTTCTCCGGAGGATCTCACGGCTTTCTGGTTGGTCATATATCACCTGAGGCTCAGGTTGGAGGCCCTCTGGCGCTTGTTAGAAACGGCGATAAGATAACGATCGACGCGAGTGCGAATCAGATTAGCGTTGACCTGAGTGATGAGGATCTAAAATCAAGAGCGCGTGAGTGGCGCATGCCTCAACCTAAAGCTCAAGGTGGAGTATTAGGCAAATACATAAAGCTAGTTAGCTCAGCTAGCTTTGGTTGTGTGACTGATTAAGCTATAGGGAAGGGTTTTGCCGGCCTTCCCGAGAGAGCTCCACAATAGTGATAGTGAAGTTTTAGTGGGTGATATTGCTCAATGCTTTCAAGCGGTTGCCATGTATCTAGAAGCATTTCCGTGTAAGAACCGGAAATGGGGAGGGGCGGCAATCAGGAGAGGCATAAAGAGGAGCAAAAATGAGCAAGCTTTTACTATCGCTTTCGCTAGTAGCTTTTTTAAGTGTGACGGCAGGCTGTTCCCTAAAAGTGCCACGCTACAGCCAAGAGCTTGGTGGTTTTGTGATGCATGGGAAAGAGGGAGCAAAGAAAAATTCTGAAAGTGCATTGAGATCCTCGGTAGATAGTCAGAGGATCCTAAGTCAAATAAACACACTCCCTGATGAGCTATAATAATTATTGAGGATGCCAAGTAGTATTTTGAGGAACCCAGTTTAAGGCTCCTCTTACTGTTGTTAAGAAACAGGATATCTCCTTGGCATCCCGGCTTGTGTTAAGCTAGGCCTTCTTTCCTTTGCATATTGGCGTGACCGTATACGACTTAGGAGCAATCTTCCACGCCGATCCTGAGATGAAGTCCACTGGTAGAGATATTATTCCCAAATCAATAAAGATGCCGAGGAGAGTAGTAGGATCGAATTTGTCTGTTACAGGTGCAACGGTGTCCATGCAACCATCTTTGCTGGCACGTACTGTGTGAGACTCTCCGCGTTCCATGTCGACCTGCACTATATCAGTCCCGCGTGGAATGTTATCCACGTAGATAGTAGTTCCCTTTTCTAGGGAGTTAACCGTCACAGTGTCATGGCTACCATGAATAATAGATGAGCAGCCAGTTGATAAAAGAAGAAGCACAGCCAGGAAGTTTTTCACTTTTTTACCTCGTGATACAGAATGTTTTTATGAATGCATAGGATATTACCGATGCTGTGATTTTCTTAGCAGTTATCCCGTCCAGCTGTCCATACACAAAGCTTAAGCAATAATACATTCCCCTTGCGATTATAAAATCGCCAGTCGTAGGCTCCCCTCACCAAACGACCCACTCAAAGCGATGGATCCCTCGGACCGCGCGCCTCTGGCGCGCTGTGCTGCATATCCTGATATCTTTAACATGCGGCGCGGGAGCGCCGCGCTCCGTTATTGAGCTAATCAACTTTACTGCGCGCTGCTTAATTTTTGGTAACCTGCGCAACTACTGAGTACTATCCCTCGGACCGCGCGCCTCTGGCGCGCTGTGCTGCATCCCTCGATATCTGCAACATGCGGCGCGGGAGCGCCGCGTTCCGTTATTGAGCTAATCAACTTTACTGCGCGCTGCTTAATTTTTGGTAACCTGCGCAACCACTGTGCGCTATCCCTCGGACCGCGCGCCTCTGGCGCGCTTTTGTGGCATCCCTCGATATCTGCTACAAGCGGCGCGGGAGCGCCGCGCTGCAGCTTATCTCTTCCCAATCCTAGCCAACTTAATCCGCAGAGAATTAGCGACGATAACAACATCTGATCCTGTCATAATCAACGCACCAGCTAACGGTGAGATAAAACCACACGCCGCTAGCGGAATAGCTATGATGTTGTAAAAGAAAGCCCAAAAAAGGTTCTGTTTAATCGTCTTTACTGTGATGCGCGCCAATCTGATCGCTGCCGGTAGCTGATTTAATGTGTCACCAGATAAAATTATCTGACTTGAATGCATCGCTACGTCAGATGCCGAACTTAGAGAGATCCCTACAGATGCTTCAGCTAGTGTAGGGGCGTCATTTATTCCATCGCCCACATAAGCTAAAGCGCCGGTGCTCTGTTTTTCCCGAATAATCTCTAGTTTCTGTTCGGGTAAGCGCTCGCCATAGAAATTATCGATCAACAACTTGCTCGCCACAGATCTAGTTTTACTTTCTGTATCGCCACTAATTATGGCCGTACTCAGCCCAAGCTCCTTTAGCTCTTCAATCACTCGTAGAGCCTCAGGCCTCACTGAGTCCTCTATATTTAGCGAGGCGATTAGCCGCGAATCCTTTAAAAGAACTATATCAGCATCGGGTAATTCAATACCGTTAGCGCGCATAATCACCCGGCCACCACAGAGATACCTAGATCCAGAGTTGGCTATCCCCTCAAGTCCAACGCCCTTAGTCTCAACTACAGATGTATAGCTCTCCTTTGACCCGAAATTCGAGAACTCTCGGGAAAGCGCCTTGGCTATCGGATGCGATGAGCTTCTCTGTAGAGCGGCGATAATCCCCTTGGCCTCATCGGGTTCAATATCGTTATAAGTTTTAAAATTGGATACACTTAATCGTCCATCGGTAAGGGTGCCGGTTTTATCAAAGGCTATCTGCTTTACGCTCGCTAGACGCTCTAATGTATCACCCCCACGGATAAGGATGCCCGATGTGGCGGCGCGTCCTAGTGCTACCATGATAGCTGTTGGCGTAGCGAGCCCCATCGCGCAAGGACAAGCGATAACGGCTATAGCCAACGCCCGCACAAGCGCCTGAGTAGATGATAAATTGAAAAACAACATCCCCGTCGCTAACACGACGATACTAATTATAATAACACCCGGAACAAATACCGCGCTTACAGAGTCTCCAAGTCGCTGTATCTGTGGCTTGCGTTGGTGAGCCTCGCTTACTAGGCGCACAATAGAAGCTAGGATCGTGTCATCGCCCACCGCACTCGCTTTGATAACAGCGGACCCTTGCAGAGCCACAGATCCGCCGATCACCTTAGCGCCACGCTGTTTATCCACTGGTAGCGATTCGCCTGAGATCATCGTCTCGTCACACGAGAGCTCGCCACTCTCAATCACGCCGTCTGTAGGGATAGTATCGCCAGAATTTACCTGAAGCATATCGCCTAGAGCGATCGCCGTCGTATCGATCTCCTCGATTCGCGAGCCGATCTCGTTATTATCCGCGGCGACTATTCTCTTAGCCTTCCGCGGCTGCAGCGCCGCCAGGCTCTCTATCGCGCTGGTGGTCTTTCTTACAGCGCGATCCTCTAATAGGTGTCCGATTAAAACGAAAGTGACGATTGAGCTTGTAGCCTCAAAGAAGATCGTCTCACCTGTTAAACCAGCAATTAGGCTGATAACACTAGATATGAAACCAGCTATTATTCCAAGCGATATCAGCACATCCATATTCGCTATGCCAGCTCGGAGAGATCTTAAGCCAGAGGCTCCAAAGTGTAGAACCCCTATAATAAAAACCGGCGTGGCGAGGATAAATTGAAGCCACGGCTCGTGCAGAACGGAGTGCGGCAGAAACATAGCTATCAGCATTGGGGCAGTCAGAACCGCGGCTACCGCTGATTTTATATACAACGCTGAATTGTGTTCGTGGTGGTGATCTCCTAAATGGTCACCTAGCTGACCCGCTCCGTCCTTCTCGGAGTGATTTGTTACTGTATATCCCAGCCTCTCAATACTGCGGATTATCTCGGGGATCTTGTTCTCCGCCGCGACCAAGAAAGAGGTCCGTCCAGTCGCGTAGTCTATCGCTGGAGTATTCGCGCCTACTTTAAGTAGATGCTTTTCAAGTGATAGAGCGCAGTTTGTGCAGTGCATACCAGTCACAGTAAGTGTGACCTTCTGTTGTGGCCTGCGTGGATCGATCGCTGGTTGATGCATCGCGCTTTAATTACCTCTCCCAAAGTCCCCGTTTAGCTTGTCTCGCCTCTTTAAACGCGCGACCAAATCTATCTCGATACTTTAGATTCGGAGGCACCGATAGTGGATAAGCGTATCCGGATCTTAAGATCTCTTCGTTCGCCATCTTACCATCTCGGGCGTCCTGACTAGGGATCCAGATATAGGCTAACAATCTCCCATAGTGATCGCGTCTCTCAACATCGAACTCAAGGCGCACTAGGGATTTTTTGGGAAGGATCTCACGGGTGTGATCGGCTGATCTCCTTCCTAGCTGTAGGATCGTTTTCTGATCGGTATGACGGTCCGCAGCCTGGCGCTCAGAGCGCTTATTTGGCCGGCTCTCTGGGGTGTCGATTCCGATCAGTCTGAGATGCTCACGTCGCCTATCAACCTCAACTATCACCGTGTCACCGTCGATTACCTGAACGATCTTGGCCTCGCGTGTGTTGGCTGGGATCTCGGCGAAGGCAGAACTTACACAGCTGCCGGATATAAGAGTAACTAAGACTAGAAGGCGTTTAAAATTTAACTTCATTCGAGGTCCTGAGAAGTGGAGGTATTAACTTCCTGATACTATCCCTTGTAGCGTAGATAGGAAAGCAGGAGCGCGATCTGCCCAGCTATGACGGGCTGATATCGCGTGTTGAACCACTGAGCAGTAGGCCTTAGGGTCATCGCAGACGCTAAGCGCCCATTTTGTAGTGTTAGCGAATGCGGTAGGTGAGTAGTCGTCGCATAGAAAGCCTGTTCCTAGTCCCGTTTCAGGATTAAAGTTATCAATCGTCGCACTGATCCCGCCAACATTACGACCAACAACCGGAGTGCCAACAGCTAAAGCCTCAAGCTGAGTGATTCCACCCGGCTCAAACCTTGATGGCATAAGAAAAAGTGAGCTTGAGGCGATTATTTTAAGCGCCGTCTCATGTGAGATATAGTCAAACATCGCCGCTATCCGACCCGGATAACGACTCGATAGGTATCTTACTGTGTCACGGAGAGACTCGGCCGAGCGATCGCCTTGAGTGACTGGACCAGCGATGATGATCTGTGTGTCGGGGCGAGTTGTTAGCAGCTCCTCTAGGGTGGACCGCCACGTCCCCTCGACCGTTCCTGATAGAAGATCTAACCCTTTCTGTTCAGCTAATCTTCCAACAAAGCTTAGTAGTCGGAGATTCGAGTTTACTTTCAGGCCAAACTCGCGCTGCATATTTACCAGCATCTCTCGTTTAGCGCTTAAAAGATTTAGCGGATTAGCTAGCTGCTTGGCGGTATAGCCCGTCTTTTCAGAGAGGAATCGATCTATCTCCATACGGCTAATTCCATTGCTTAAACCGTAAACAGAGCTTTTGCGATTAGCGAGCACTAGCTCGAGGCCATCACCCCCACCAGGGGTAGTTAAACTCTCGGCATAAGGGGCGCTCACTGTTATTACACCGCCGCCAGCATGACGAGAGGCGGCCATAGTTAGATTGAGTAGATCGTTGCTATGCGGATCTTTAAAACCAAAGAAGTGCTCTGGCGCTAATCCAAACATCGGCCAGAGGTCCTCGTCGCCAAAATGAAGTGGGAGTCTTCCGTGGTAATCGGCGCCGCCGTTATGAATCATGTGAGTAATTTTAGCTGAGCGTAGGCGAGTTATACTTTGGTAGCGCGGATCGAGAGCGTGAAGAGCTGGTATCGGCGCTGTGATCCAATCATTTGAGATTAAAACGCCCGGGTTGATATCGAGGCTCTCATTAGCGATAGCCTCTAGGCAGGCTCGTGAGAAAACCAGGGAGCGTCTTAACTGCTCATCGGCGTAAACCGGTTGATACAGCTTGTCAAAGCAGGATGAGTTGGCGATTAAGACCAAACGCAAGGGGCCGTTCTCGGCGATGTAGACCTTACACGGGACGCTAGTTGGTGGTCGTTTGTGGTTTCCTGTGCCAGTAAAGTGTGTTGGTCCAATGCGAGCCGACACCGTTGTGACATAGTGAGGCTTAACTAATACCCCACCAAGATTAATCCCGTGGTTCAATACCTCTTCGGCAGATCTGTGTTTGTTGCCGTTAGCATGCCGGTAGAGAGGGGCGATAATCGTTACCGGCATACCAAGCGCGGTCAATTCAGGAGGAAGTCCCGTGATCACATGGGCTAGTCCACCCGCGGCCGCGTGAGGACCCTCTGGCGTGGCGAAAACAACCTCAAGCTCGCGCGCTCTATTCGAGACATTTGAAACCGCTGAATATCGTTTCTGATAGTAACTGTGATTTAACTCCGGATCATCTTGAGAGATCTTAAATTTCAGATCATCGATGCTTGGCCGACCGAGCCAGAGACGCTCTGCTGATGAGTTAATGGTAACGTAAAACGACGCGCCGTAGCTGCCATGAATCGGGGCGTGTAGAGTAGCGGATAGATCAATGTGGGTTACATCTGAGTTTTCACCCTTTGATTCAGCGTTGATTAGTAGCTCATCTTGCCACGGGTCTGATAACTCTTCGTAGCTCCCCCAGTGAGTGTAGATCTGAATCGAGATGCTATCTGGCAGATTAAGTGGCTCGGCTTTGAATGATATTTCAACACTGTTGCCTGAGATTGAGGCTCTCGAGGCATAGCTCTCAGTTAGCGCGGTAGTAATTTCCGCGATTAACTTTGGATCGCTCGTCGGTCGCGCTGGCGGAACAACTAAGGTCGGCGTGTCATCTAGATCGAATAATAAGTTGGTGCTTATTGGTTTCGAGAGGATTCTTGGCTCACGCGATCCATTAAAGCGAGCGGAGCTCGGCTGCTTGTTGGCATTTAATTGCGAGAGCTCGGTGGTTAGCTCAAAGTCTCTGGCTGTGACTCTTAACTTGGTCACTGAGATCTGCTCTTTGCAGGCTTTGATAATGTCATTTAATCGCTCTGTAAGCTCCGGATCGTTTGTGATCTCAAGTTCCGCCAGCAATGACCGCATCAGGAGTATGTGAGTCGGAGAGCCAGCCCGAATCGAGATAGCTTTTGGGAGCCTGTGCTCACCAAGCTGCGATATAAGTAGTGAGTTTGAGGTCGGAGCGAGATCTAAAACGGCGGTAACGGTGCCTGGGCGTTGAGTGCCAGATAAATCGGTTCCGTCCTCGCCCCGAAGACGAGCCACCAGCGTTCTATAATCCGCCTTAGGTACCTGAACTTTAAACCGCAGCCCCTGTAGGGCCGTGACATCACTATACATAGCTGATAAATGATGAGCGGGCGCGGGGAATCGATTCGGGGAAGTGGGATCTGCATAGAAAAAGAGGTTACTAGAGCAAAGACTCAAACTCGATTTTTTTATCAATGACCTCGCTATCAGCGACAGCTTGGCTGAGCCTCCCGGTGTATATTAAGTGAGCGCGTGTGGAGTAGCCCTTAAAGTAGTCTAACTTTTCAGAGATCTCAGGTATGATTTCGGGTCCAATATAGCTTCCTGATTTACACTCTATTATGTGCAGGACCTTATATTTGCACTGCACGAGGCAGTCAATCTGCACGCCTTTTGAATTCTTAGTTTGGTTCTGAAAAAATGGTCCGATCTGCAGAACCTCGTTGGGGTCTATCTTTAAGAGCGGAAGGATCTCGTTAATGTGATTAACAACCGTATTTTCCAACTGAAGGCCGAATATCTGTTGCCATGGCAATTTATGATCTGTCTTGTTGTGATCAAGTGGTAGGTTCCTCAACCGTGACCTTTTATTAAGAACATACTTGACATAAAACCTGATGAAATTATCCGATACAGCCAATGTGCTTAACTTAGATGGCTTTGTATCGCTCAGTGACCAGGTGTGATCTCTTCGCAAAAAATACGCTTCACAGAGGTTGTTAACCTGCTTGATGAGAGAGCCGTTCGATTCAATTTTAAGCTTCTTCGCCAACTCTTCTAACGTGCAACGCTTCTCGCCTATCGCGGTGATAATATCCTTATAGGTAGTTCGGGCTCTGCCAAAAATATCCGAGAATATGCGGTCAAATTCGTCAAAGAACGGACCTTCGGGTGTTAAGGCGAGCTCGGATATAGCTTGTTCGACAGAGGATGATATCCGCACCTCTTCCAGGTATCTAGGAACTCCACCAGTGATCGCCAGACATTTGGCGATCTCCTCCGCCGCGATCCGCTTATTTCCGCTTTTTAGTAAGAGGGCCGAATCTCTCAAACTTAGTTCGGTAAGCTTTAAAGCGCGGGATATTCTCCCGACGAAGCCGGTTGCGTTAAGGATATTTTCCTGGATCCAACTCGATACTGAGCCACACAAGATAAGGCAGACGTTGCTGTTCATTGATAAGCTTGAGTCCCAAGCCTCTTTAATTAGTCCGGCAAAGTCAGGTTCGCCGATAGCCATCCATGATATCTCATCTAGGAAGATTACAGTTTTTGACTTAGTCGCTAAGTCGTTTAATTTGTGAAGAGCCTGTTTCCAATCCGCTAGTTTGACAGAGTCTACTTTAAGATATCCGCTGAGGGTCTTTGAGAAATTAGCGAGTTGAGCGCTTTTTCCTATACCTTTCCTCGGGGCGAGCCCGATGAATTCGTAGATCTGCACCTTCTTTCTCTTGAAGTGGCTTGAGCAGAGGTGATGAACCAAAGCGCTTTTGCCGATCCTTCTTCTGCCTTGCAGGGTTACCAGAGTCGCGCGGTCTTTCTCTAGTAGATCGCTGAGGATCTGTAGCTCTCGCTCTCTGCCTACAAACATATGACGCCAAAAATAGATTTTAACGATTTAGCGTTGAATATAGCAATCCAACTTATAGACGCTAAAATACAATTTTAACGATTTGGCGTCAACTAAAAAGTTGACGCGAGCTATCTCGCCCCTACCAAACCATCTCAGGCCGCATCAGGTGCTGTGTAATGTAATCCCGCACACCGTCCTCTAAAGACGAGATCGGCGCTGTGTAGCCAGCGGCGCGCAGCTTTTCGATCGGCGCCTCGGTGTAATACTGATACTGATTCCTTAAAGACTCAGGCATATCGATATACTTAATCGCTGGCTCGCGACCCATACTTAAAAAGATAGCCTTCAGTAAATCATTCCACGATCTAGCGCGACCAGAGCCTACGTTGTAGATCCCGTTTACCTGCTTGTTATCTAAGAGCCACGACATGACTTTGCAGCAGTCCTTAACGTAAACAAAATCACGCATCTGCTCGCCATCTTTGTAATCAGGGCGGTGCGACTTAAAGAGAGAGAATGAGCCTGTTTGAGTGATCGTATTAAAAGCCTTCCAGGCGATGCTCGCCATATCGCCCTTAAAGTACTCATTTGGTCCGTAGACATTAAAGAACTTTAAAGCAACGATCTTACTTAAATATCCCTTTTCGCGAGCCCAGAGATCCACTGTCTGCTTTGAGTCTCCGTAGGCGTTTAAGGGCTTAAAGCGCTCAATAATCGACTCGTCATCACCGTATCCGTGCGCGCCATCGCCGTAAGTAGCTGCGCTGCTGGCGTAGAGGCAGCGGATATCTTTGCTCACGCAGTATTCGATAATACTTTTGGAGTAGTCGATATTAGTTTCGCGTAGGTAATCGAGGTTGCGCTCAGTGGTGCTTGAGCAGGCGCCTAGGTGAACGATAGCCGAGATATTTGAGGGGAGCTTGTCGGCGCGGAGTTGGGAGATGAAATCGTGGCGATTTACAAAGCTAGTTATCTTCTTATTACCGAGCAGAGCGGTTTGGTGCGGCAGATCTGAGTTATCCACCGCGAGGATATCATTAATTCCGCGTCCATTAAGTTCAGCGATATAAGCGCTAGCAATAAAACCATAGGCGCCAGTAACAACTATCATAGGTAGGGATCCTGAAAGGTTAAGTTAAAGATGGGGCAAAGAGCAATTGCTGCCGGCTTCCGACAGCGCATTGCGTTCGCAGACAAATAGTATCAGTTTCGATGTTTGAGGGCTAGCAGGTCAGTGCCGCCGCCCAGGGGAGGCGAGATATTGAGTCTTCGATTCTTTCGGAGTCGCCGATCTTTGGAAAAAGTCCGCTGAGGAGAGAGGATAATTTATTTTATCCCCCACTAATGAGCGTGACTCCTCTCTCAGCGTAGACCAGTAAAGCTTAGCTGCCGTCATTAAATCTTGATCTTGTGTAAAGCCCGTATTCTTTGCAGTTTTTTTCATTTCAGCGATGACCGTATCGCGATTGAGGTCGGAGAGCCGTAGTTTGCCACTCTGAATATCGGAGCGAATCTTGTTCAAAGAAAATTTCACGATTTTGAGTCGTTCCTCATCTATAAGATCGCCCAGCAATTTATCGATAAGCTCCCGATAGTCTTTCTTTGTAACCTCAGAACTGAAAAGAGTGAAACATAATTTTTCGGGGCTTATATCTTTAATAAAACTCTGCTTCACATTTTTTTGATTACCATTAATGAAGTCTCTGAGATTGCTTATCAATCTCTGACCATCAGAGTTGTTATGAAGATGATTGATGGTCGCCCTGCTAATACTCGAATCGTTAATGATCTCTCTCATTTGATTGGGGGTATATTGAGAGGGGGATATCTTTTCTATGACTACTTCATCAGAAAATGCAACTAACTTGGAGGACGGGACATTATCGGCATTCGGGGTTAGGGGTGCATTCTCGCGAGGGGAGGGAGGAATGATCGGTTGAGGCACTTCAGGAGTGTTATCTTGTTCTGAAGGTGTTTTCAGTTCCTGCGGCTGCGATATTTCTGGTATGTCTAGATTAATCGAAGGGGGAGAAGAGCTTGGTGCAGTTTGCTCCGACTTCTTGGTTTCACCGGCACTAGGCGGCGGACTCAGCAGACTAGGCAAAGATGGTGGACTACTTGGAACCAGAATAGATTGATTACTAGGATTGCTCGTGTTGCCTCCATTAGCTTGAGGCAGGCTAGGATTTCTATCGCTCGGACTCGGCGCAGGCGCTGGCCGAGGAGAATTGTCTCCTGCGCTACGGCTCTTTATCTCCTCACGCGAGATCCTAAACGTTTCACTACCTATCTTTACCGTCACCTCCTTCAAAGCATTATCCATCACCTCGACATCAAGAAAATTTTTGCCATCTTTCGTGCTCTCGTCTAGCTTCAATTCCTTATCGTACTGGTGATGCTGCTCTATACCCTTAAAATTAACCGGTACATCTTTAGCTGATGCTGGGAGGTTCCTGTCGCGCTGGAATGAATAAGTAACTTGGTTGCTGTCAGCCTGATCATTAGTCAGCTCGATAGTGGCGATGATGCGACCGTCCTGTAGCTTAGCTGAGATTTTATCACTCAATTGCACCGGCGTATTTAAGGTTGTTTTATCAAAGTTATCTCGAATCGTAATAACTTTCGGCGCAACAACCGTGCCATTTGAAGAACCATTTGAAGAAACTATACCCAGAATATGAGGCTGAGCAGCGGGTTGTGTAATAGTGTAACCACCTTGAATAGGCTCAACACCACCGGCGATATGCATTCTCGTTTCATTAGGGCAAACGCAGGAGCGGCTGAAGCTTTGATTGAAGTGGTCGTGCTGGCGGTCCTGCCGGGCGTGAGCCCTTTTAGCAACGGCTTGTAACGGCCTGAATAATTTACATTCAACCATAACCAGTCTCCTTAACCGCTATGCGCGCTAATACTTTCTTTACCGGACCCAAGATCTCGTAGAACTTTCCTTGGCGTTCTCTCGCCTTGGTGTATAGAAGGGTTATGGGGCGTACGGGGCTCGGTGTCGCATAAATTTACGTATTTTTTCGGGTTTTCTCCGGTTCCGCTACTAATCGCTGGATAATCAGATGGTTACTAGGATTGCGATGCCCTATCCATACTTATTGGTTAGCTTTTGAGATGGAGCTAGAATCGGGCTTAAAGGTATAGATACGACGACTAATCATGACCTGATTTATAGCGTCTTTAATGATGAAGTGGAGGTATAGTAGGTAACGTGGGATAGTTTACATTTTTCTTACTGCGCAAAACCTCAAAAAGGTTTATCTTTCGTCGTATGACGGATGGTAGATCTTTAGCTCACGAGGTTCTTGAATCACACAGACTCAC
>JBIKWQ010000107.1:0-6650 GCA_044356215.1 Bdellovibrionota bacterium
AGCCAAAAACAAAGTTGAGCTCCGCTCGAATGTCGGCAAAGTAATGCGAGAATTAAAACACCAGTCCCAGCGTATAGTCTCTTTTTTTTGATACAAAAAGTAAACTATCCCACGTTACCTACTATAGTGTAGTTATGACAATATCAACGGGCGCCAAGGTTCCTGAGATAACTATCAATGATGATAATCAGAAGGATCTCTCTTTGTCAGCGATCTTTGCCCCAAAAATCAATGATTATAGCTTAGTCTCAGGCACCACTATCGAGAATTTAATGAGTAAATTCGGGATAATTCTGAGAGAGAAAAATGACGGCCTTTTTAGTTTTATTTTTAGGGCGACAGAAAAGCCGGTGACCTGGATGACGAGTAGTAGCCAAGAGATGAGGGATAATATCGGCGTAATTGGGACGAGTGATTCTCAGGCATTGAAGCTGGAGTTCGCGAAGGCCTTAAAAGGTAATATATTGCTTGTGCCAACAGATTACCCTGGCCGCCCCCGCAGGGTCTATCTTGGGGAAGTAACCAGTGAGGGTTGAGCCACCTGGCGAAGTGATGGCCCTGAGGGCGTTGCAGTATTTTTGGTAAGCTAATGTGATATTGGTGAAATATTTTACTATTTACCCCAGTAGCTCACCAAGAGCGCCGCGACTCTCTCTTAGGGTCCTAACACGGTCTATTTTGACTCGGGGGATCGTTGCACTCACAGCAGCTAGCGAGGGCGATCAGGCTTTTAATCCGCGAGGGAGCTGTGCCCGCGTAAACTTGCAAGCTCTCGCTCACGTAAATCGCGCAAAGAATCGCGCAAATCGCGCAAGGAATCGCACAAATCGCACAAATCGCACAAATCGCACAGCAAATCGCACAAATCGCACAAAAATCGCGCAACTTGCCTAATCAAGTCTTTCTCCCTGGTCACCCACCATTTCTAATAGCTAACCCAAGCCTCCTCTGATCGGCGTTTAGCCCTTGGCTGTGTGGCGAGTGCAGCTCAGAGACCTTTAAGTAAACCATCCGTGGTTGCCCACCCGGACTGGCTGGAATCGGCAGGGTCTCCCACGACTCTGAGTTGGTAAGTTTGCTAGAAGCTAAGAGCTGCCCGTGAGTGTCTGTAATGGTGACGCTCTGGTTTGGCCACGGTGATCGCACCTCAAAAACGCCTGGTCCATTTAGCGCCGGGATGCTTAGCTCACTAACGCGCGAGGTAATCCAACAGTAATCCTCCCCTGATACTCCTGGGCAGATCGGCCAAAGTAGAGACTTGCCAGCGATAAATCCAAGCTTGCTAGGGACACGTCGCGCGGCTTTCTCGATGCCGTTTAATTTGACTTTTACAACTGAGATGGCGGGATTAATCGGTACTCGTTGTGGCCAAGGCTCTCCCGGGAAGCTTGTTACTAATTCAGTCAACTCAGCGTCCAGGAGGTTCATATCAGTTGGGATGGCGATATAGTCGTAACCAGATTGAATTAGCTGAGCTAAGGAGAGCTTCTTTAAATCAAAAGCATCTACGCCAGAAGTTGAGAAGATCGATACAGGTAGTTGCAGCGCGCCAGCTACGGCGATATCAGCGTGAAGCTCGGGAGCCTGAGTGGCGATCCACTGGACGAGCGCATCGCGTGAGTCGTGTCTGTTGCTGGCGCTAGCTACGTGAGCTAGCGATGTATTAGCAATAGGCCATATAGCGACCGTTGTTATCACAATCATCGCGACGTGTTGCCACCTCCTCTCTTTAATAATGCTGATGAGCGCGGCGATCCCAACCCCCGCGAGGGCCGCTAGATACGGCACCATTACGACCATATTGCGGGTAAAATGCGCCTTCTGTGAGATCATCAAAGCGGCGTAGAAAACCGGGAAAACTAAGAGCAGAGAGAAAGCTCGCCTGTCATAAACAGAGAGCCACGACCCGCCAAGCAGAGCTAAAATTACGGCGCTTACACCAACACCATCAGAGAGCATCCAGCGAAGGTAAAGTAGAGCTTGCGGCCATCCACGCCCAGCCATATGTCCATCGTGTCCTGCCACTCCGTAGTGCCACGCCTCATAGGTGATACCTGACCAGAACTCATTCCATGATAAAACTGTGTAGGGGGCGCCGATTAAAAAACCTAAAACAGGAATAAACGCGCAGATGAAAAATCCCTTGAAGTCGCGCGCAGAGATCCACCACAGAACAAGTGGA
Source organism: Bdellovibrionota bacterium (assembly GCA_044356215.1). Taxonomy (GTDB): domain Bacteria; phylum Bdellovibrionota_C; class UBA2361; order UBA2361; family OMII01; genus OMII01. The sequence continues at coordinate 2,183 of JBIKWQ010000107.1, forward strand.
ACTAAAACTATTGGAGCGGCGTTGTATTTCGCGGCGCAGGCTAGACCTGCTAAGAGGGCTGTCATAAACAGCTTCTTACGTGAGTATGAGCGCAGCGCCCAAAACGCGTAGGCGCTGGTGGCAATACACATAAGCGCCATTAAGGTATCGACACCAATTATATAAGAGTTTTTTAAGACTTCAGGAGATAGGATCGTAATTAAACCTGCGGCGAAGGCGACCCTAACTGAATGACGGAGTAGCCCCACGATTATAAATGTCGCGCACGCTATTAGGGCGTTCCATGCAACGCTCTCAAGACGCAGCGCCGCTAGAATCCGCGGGTGTGATGCTGTGTAGGCGTATCCCGCAAGGCCATGAGGGTCTCGGGTGCGGATCTCCCGTATTGAATTTAGGCGCCCTGATCTACGCTCGTACCATGACGCCGCATAAACAACTGGGAGTCTCAGATAGAAGTGTAGCGCTGGTTTATTAAAGTAGTGCGGGTTTAGGTCGCGACGGGCGGCCATCTCAACTGTGCGGTTAAAATGGTGCCCGTCGTCCTCCTGGTAGATATACCGAGAGTTGGAGAGAGTTAATGGCCAAGAGATCGTGACGCTAATCACCAGCAGTAATAAGCCACAGATGTATTTTGCGAGATCCCGTCTCTTGGAGGCCATCTTACAACTAAATCTCGCGCAGAACTTGATTTAGTGGGTAACGCACCTTGGCTGCCGAGGCGTATCCATCGGTCGCGGCGCGGTATCCTAGAGCGCAAGCCACCCTGGTAGAGTATTGAGTGGAGTTAAGGCCCAGGACCTCGTCGTAGTTAGTTGAGCTGATACCCTCGATTGGACACGCGTCGATCCCTAACATCGCCGCTGATGAGAGTAAGAATCCGAGAGCTATGTATGATTGCTTAGTGGTCCATGCCTCAATCGCGTTCGAGTCGCGGGTGTGTTTAACAAATTGCGCGATCATCTGACGGTAGCCAGCGAGATCGCCTGTAGTGACCCCGCGAGCTGAAGCTATTGATTCGATAAAGGTATCGATAGTCGTGTCCTCAACTACCTTGGCCGATGTGATGACGAGGAGTTTAGACGCCTCAACTATCTGTGGCTGGTCCCACGAGTGTGGGCGCAGCTTCGCGCGTATCTCTGGATTCGATACGACTATAAATTGCCACGGCTGTAGACCAAATGAGGATGGGGCTAATCTAAGCGACTCCTCAAGTAGTTTCCACTCAGCGTCTGGGATCTGACGTGTTGGGTCGAATCGTTTTGTAGCGTAGCGCCACTTAAGAGCGGCTTCGATATTTTCTGGGGTTATTTTGGTATTCATATTTTTTCCTCGGATGAATTTGCTTGCAGTATAGAACAGGGGTGGCTGCTCAGCAAATGCTGCATCACCTTCACAGGGCGCCGCAGTGTTTTTGGTAAACTGCTGGGATAATTAGCAAAATATTTTTTACCACAGAGGACGCAGAGGACACAGAGAATACCCCATAATTGCCCATAAAATGGCCGTTCTCTGTGTCCTCTGCGTCCTCTGTGGTGATAAAGAACTGCGACTCCCCATCAACCTCATCCCCGATGAGACAACACAATCAAGGATCCCGCGGGTAATCTGCGTGGAGAAAGCTCCTCGTTTAAAGCCAGAGATCCAATATCTATCTCAACCTGCTTATCAGCGAAGCGATCTAGGGCGATGTTCCTTGCTACATCTGAGGTGCTGGCTGATGAATGATTGGTGAAGTAAACGACGCCGTTATCAGGATTAAGAACATCGAGTGTCAGGGTGACGATCTCTGGCGCTTTCTCATCAAGGGTCCAGGTATTCTGTTTAGAAACCCTGCTAAATGAGGGTGGATCGATTATCACCACGTCGTAGCGTTTCTGTTTGCGCGCTTCACGAGCCATGAAACCGAGCGCGTCGTCCACGATCCAGCGAATTTTATCCTGAGCAATCTGATTGGCGTCAGCGTTAAGCTTCGCGCGATCAATAGCTCGCTTGGCTAGATCAACGTGAGTGACGAGGGTGCTCTGAGGTAGTTTAGCGCAGAAAGATGTCGCTAGTCCGGTATAGGCGAAGAGGTTTAGAACTTGAACGGGCTCGCGCTTTGCTTCAGAGATCTTACTTATCATCCGAGCTACATCTGAGAGGTAGATCGCGTGCTCAGGAAATAGGCCAACCTGTCCATTAGACATTAGCTCTAACCCGATACTGACCCCGGCGATCTCCGCTCGCCACTCCTTAAACGGCTTGCTGTTAGGGAACTCCCATTTATCGGGGTGATGATAACGAGCGTCGGCTCTTTCCCATGTAGAGTCCGGTTGTCGCCTGCGCCAAGCGCTTAAAGAGGATGGGCGATCAATAATTCGATCACCAAACCGCTCTAATTTGCGGCCATCGCCTGAGTCTAAGAGTGAGTATCCGGGGATCTGTGGTGAGGTCATAGTGATAAATTCGCTGCGGAGTTATATTTGGAGAAGAGGCAAGTCCTCGCTATCGACTCACTAAGCTTTTCCCTCGCGCGAGGTGCTCTTAAATTCTGCGTACTGCTCGGGGGCTACGCCGCGGTGCAGAACCCTAAATCTAAGCACATCACGGAGCATCTTTAGTGAGTCGACAACAAGGTTAACTTTCGAGCCAGGTATATTGGTCCAATTGATCGCGACCTCTTTAACAGAGATTCCAGCTTTGCGCGCGATATACAGTAGCTCCACATCGAAACTAAAGCGATCCGAGTTCTGGAGCTTAAAGAGAAATCGCGCCGCGTCGCGGGTAAACATCTTAAATCCACACTGTGTATCTGTTATGTCGGGCAGAAGAACCGTATTTACCCAACGATTAAACAACCTCCCTAAGAGTCGCCTGTGAACCGAAGTTGATACCTTGGTATCAGAGCTAGCTAGGGCGCGTGAGCCAATTGCGATCTCGCCACCAGATGTAATAACTGAGTAGAGCCTTGAGAACTCCTCAATAGGCGTCGCCCCATCGGCGTCCGCAAAGAGGATCGTCTTGCCATGGGTGTTTAAAACTCCCAGTCTAACGGCATGCCCTTTACCCTGGTTCTTTGGGAGTTGAATCAACTTAACCTGATGTCTAACACGTTCAAACTTCCGAACAACCTCACCGGTACCGTCACGGCTTCCATCATCAACGACGATGATCTCGTAGCTAAGACTCTGCTTATCGAAGTAATCGATCATATCGATTAAGGTCGATGGTAATCTGCGCTCCTCGTTGTAGGCGGGGACAACAACACTTAAGTCGACCTGTCGCGCCGTTGCCTCTTTGCCGTCTAGCCAGTCATTCAGCGAGGTTTGCGGCTGTGGTGGTGACGCCTGGGTGGATGGGGATTGGGATTGGGTGGCGGTAGTTGTTAAGTCATTCATCTGTGCTAACCCAGCTACGGGTGAGGCTAAAAGATAAGTGCCAATGATAGGTTACCTGGGGCCTAGTAGCAAATCCGGTTTGTAGGGCGTCGCAGTTCTTTATCACCACAGAGGACGCAGAGGACACAGAGAACGGCCATTTTATGGGCAATTATGAGGTTTTCTCTGTGTCCTCTGCGTCCTCTGTGGTAAAAAATATTTTGCCAATTATCCCAGCATTTTACCAAAAACTCTGCGGCACCCTATCCGGTTTGTAGGGCGTCGCAGTTCTTTATCACCACAGAGGACGCAGAGGACACAGAGAACGGCCATTTTATGGGCAATTATGAGGTTTTCTCTGTGTCCTCTGCGTCCTCTGTGGTAAAAAATATTTTGCTAATTATCCCAGCATTTTACCAAAAACTCTGCGGCACCCTATCCGGTTTGTAGGGCTAAAGACCAGATATTGCGTCTCTGGAAAGATGCTTGAAGCTAGGGAGGTGGATTCAGAGAGAGGTAGATAGACTCCTGTTTTATAACGGCTTTTTGCCGGAAGTTCGAGCGCCTCCGCCAAAGGGGCGAGGGGGCTGGTTTGACTTTCAAAGCAGCTTCCCTTGATGGAAGAGCTGCTGCGCAGAAGATCGCTTCGTTGCTGGAAAAGGCCCTAACTGATAATCGGGATGAGAGTTCTGCATACAAGAATCTTCTAAACTTACTCCTGATAGAACGGGCGTAAGCATAGGTGAGCTAGTGCGTTATTCTTCTATTTAGGTGTCTCGATCCCTATCCAGAGCCTGTACCGTCATAACTTTCCACTCTATTCTACGAAGAGGTTATTTTTGAAATGCATCGCCTTATACGCAGCTCTCCATAACAAAGAGAGAGAGAATTGCTGCTCGATGACTTTTGATGGAATACGTTATGCCTGAAGCCTCCCGTGAAGAAAATTCTAAAGACCCGGATAAACAAAAACAAGCGGCTGAAAGGGGGTCTTCAATTCCAAAACGCAACACCCTACTTTCAAATAGCATTATACCCCGCCATAAATTCTTAACATACCCCGCCACCCCGCTTTTTTTATTAGCCTGAGAATCGCCTTCTTTTGGTTCCTT
>JBIKWQ010000058.1:0-22095 GCA_044356215.1 Bdellovibrionota bacterium
TTCCGTGCTTCTTTGCGGTCATTTGTGTCTTCCATTTACAAGCATATGACACACTCCGAAGTATTTAGATACAGAAAAACACTGTGATCGTAGGTAGAACAACCGCTAGATGTGGGTAATAGTCAGGACTTTCGCCCCCCTCCCCTACAGCCGCAGCCAAAAGATCAAAAGAAGTGCTATTAGATGCTGAGCGACCTAACGCTTGCAACCGCGCAAGAAAACTCGATAGCGCCGGAATACTCCGCTCAACTCTCGCTAAAACAAAGCGCCTTTTAGCGTCACTTAACTTCAAGCCACGCTGCGCGCACATCGCTTTTAAAATTGCATCTAGCGCCCAGTCCTCACAGGATCCCAATTCAAGCTGCACACCGGCTTTTAATCGGCTCTTTATCTGCGCGCTCACTTCTAACTTATCCGCCGCGACGGAGCCTAGCAAAACGAGCACCCCTTTAGACTGCGAAATAGCGTCAGCCATAGCTGTAAAACCACCCTCTGCTGTTGGATTTCCAATCCAGCGATCGGCGTCATCAATTATTAAAGACTGCCCGCTAGGGATTGCCCGGCTTCCCGAGAAACGATCAACATACCACCGCGAAGCTTGTTCACCGCTTACCACATCTACTGATGCTTCTAAGGATCGCAGTAGTCCCGCGCAATAAACCGAAAGATGCGTCTTTCCCGTCTTCGGTGCTCCTTGAATATAACCCAGCGCGAACCTCTTCTCTGCCGCAAGAGTAATCAGCGTGTCAGCTATTTCGCGCGAGCCCTCATGCGCGACGAAGGTCTCGGAGGAATAAGAGACCGTCTCTCCAAAAGTGAGGGTTAATTGGGACTTCATGTCAATTTATTTCTGCTAGCAACCAGCGAAGATAAAATCTTCAGGGTCACTCATACGACTCCAAACTCGAGCGCCCAGCGCGCCGACTTTGCGCTCAAAATGCTCGTAGCCACGGCGGAGATGATGTACCTCGCGCTGCTCAGTCCTTCCCTGCGCGGCGAATCCCGCGATTGCTAGGGACGCGGCTGCGCGGATGTCTAAACCATCAACGGGCGCGCCATTTAATTCAGGCACCCCCTCGATGGTAACGATCCTCTCCGCGATGGAGATCTTAGCTCCCAATCGCGCGAGCTCAGACGCGTGCCCGAAGCGTCCCTCATAGATCGTCTCTTCGATTGTGCTAGTGCCGTTAGCTAAAGTGAGCGCTGCCATCAGAGGAGCCTGAAGATCTGTGGCGAATCCAGGAAACGGAGCGGTCTTAATGTGCACAGGCCTTATATCTCCGGTTCTTTTGACGGAAACCGATACATCTCCACACGATACCTCTAATCCCATCTCTCTCAGTATGTCGAGAAAATTGCCGAAATAGAGGGGATCAACACCGTTGACAGTGACGTGACCTCCGGTCATCACTCCCGCGAGTAAGTATGTTCCAGCTTCAATTCGATCACCTATTAGATTAGCTGAAGTTCCACGTAGCTCGGAGCAACCACGGATCTCTATTATAGGCCCACCCGCTCCCTGAATGTCTGCTCCCATGCCGTTAATATAATTAGCGAGTGCGATTACCTCAGGTTCTTGAGCGCAACCCTTAATGACCGTCAGCCCTGGTACTAAACTAGCGGCCATCATTAACTGATGCGTCGCGCCCACAGATGGGAAACGAAGATCGATCATCGCGGGCTTCAATCCATTCGGAGCTGTCGCGCAGACTACTCCGTGCTTCAGCGATATATCCGCGCCCATTTTAGTGAGGCCCTCTAAATGCAGATCAACGGGCCTAGCTCCTATTAAATCTCCCCCAGGCAACGCGACTCGAGCCGCACGACCACGCGCTAAAAGCGGCGCTAGTACCCAGAAAGAAGCCCGCAGCGCTTTCACCAAACTGTAACTAGCTTCAGTGGCAACTAGATTAGAGGTCTTCGATCTGACTGTGTGTCCATCGTAATAAACCTCAGCTCCGAAGTGCTCCAAGAGGTGCAGAACTAAGCTAGTGTCGGTTAAGTTAGGAACATTGGTCAGCGTGCACTCCTCACCTGTTAGAAGAGTAGCGATAAGGAGCGGCAGCCCAGCGTTTTTAGCACCGCCAACTGTAACCTCACCCGTAAGTGGCACCCCACCTAAAATCTCTATATATTCAGACATTTAACGATCTACTTCAGATTTAAACCTAGCCACCCCTAACAGTATGGCAGAACTGATGAACTGAACAAGATCGGCAGGTCAATTTAGACTAATTTTTCCAGATTTTAAGCTTAATCTGACCTCAATTTTAGGGATGCCCCGCGCAACTAAGCGCTCTAGGGGCCGAACATCTACAGAACTTTCACGACGCTAAACGACTGCCTGATTTGGAGCGGTCGTCGCGTTCTTTTTTTAGGGAGACTTTTTATATGGCAACTGCGGGATTAGGAAGTAACGGTAACAGCATAGATAAAGCCGCCATTATAGTTGGTGGTAACGTTTCTGAGGCCGAGGCTGAGTTGATGGAGGCGTACAGCTTACGAGAGGGAGCTGAAGCATCAAAGTTAATTGAGATCGGGAACAAGTTAGGGATTAAAAAGATGGGTAAGGATGAGAAGGGAAACGATGTGCAGCTTCCTCCTGACTTAAAGGGGCTGCAGTTAATCGCCGAGCAGCGGTATCAGCATTCAAACCGGATTTACACCATGTTTTCATCATTACTAGACAAGATGGACCAGATGAAGCAACGGCTAATTCAGAAGTTTGGGCAGGGATAATAATCCCCTTTCTCTGGTGAATACGTATAAGCACATGTTTCTGTTTAACTAGAGCGAGGCCACATGCTCGTGCTCGTAAACGTAAGACGTATCCGTTCCGCTACTGCTAGTATCTTGGCTCAGGTTCCTATGTAATGCTGAATTTGGGTACGTTTACGTTTAAGTGCACGAGCACGTTCACGATTCAACCATGTAAAGCTTATTTTACTTGGGGATTGACCTGGATCTCAGTGAAGAAAATGGAGCGGGCGACGGGACTCGAACCCGCGGCATCTTGCTTGGGAAGCAAGTACTCTACCAACTGAGTTACACCCGCCTAAGCCAAGCCGCCCCCCTGGCCGTCACGCAAATCTTGTCGTTAGCCAAGTTTGCGTAGGAGCAAATCGCGTAGGAGAAAATCGCTGAGGAGCAAACCGCGCAGCAGAACCCTGGGGGTCCAGGGGGGTCGCCCCCCTTGGCCGTCACGCAAATCTTGGCGCAGCCAAGTTTGCGTAGGAGAAAATCGCGTAGGAGCAAATCGCGTAGGAGAAAATCGCTGAGGAGCAAATCGCGCAGCAGAACCCCGGGGGTCCAGGGGGGCCGCCCCCCTTGGCCGTCACGCAAATCTTGGCTTTAGCCAAGTTTGCGTAGGAGCAAATCGCGTAGGAGAAAATCGCGTAGGAGAAAATCGCTGAGGAGCAAACCGCGCAGCAGAACCCCGGGGGTCCAGGGGGGTCGCCCCCTTGGCCGTCACGTAAATCTTGGCTTTAGCCAAGTTTGCGTAGGAGCAAATCGCTGAGGAGCAAACCGCGCAGCAGAACCCTGGGGGTCCAGGGGGGCCGCCCCCCTTGGCCGTCACGCGAATCTTGGCTTTAGCCAAGTTTGCGTAGGAACAAATCGCGTAGGAGAAAATCGCTGAGGAGAAAATCGCGCAGCGGAACCCCGGGGGTCCAGGGGGGCCGCCCCCCTGGCCGTCACGCAAATCTTGGCTTTAGCCAAGTTTGCGTAGGAGCAAATCGGGGTCCAGGGGGGCCGCCCCCCTTGGCCGTCACGCAAATCTTGGCGCAGCCAAGTTTGCGTAGGAGAAAATCGCGTAGGAACAAATGGAGCGGGTGAAGAGATTCGAACTCTCGACCTCTTCCTTGGCAAGGAAGCGCTCTAGCCAACTGAGCTACACCCGCGGAGATTCGACTGAGTTAGGAAGTACCGCTTCTTGAGGTAAAAGTCAACCTCAGGGAGATAGCAGTATGAGCCAAATATGAGCACCACCGAACTCTCCACAACTCCCCTCCTCCCTTGTTGTCAGGGCACACCTGTTCAAGTTAGACTCCTGTTCCTACTGATAAAATTTCTATTCTAGGAGCTACTACGATGAGCGATTCATGGGACGACAGGCGCCGCGCGCAAGAGGATGGATATTTCGATAATCTGAACAAGCAGGCGCTTGCCCGTTTAGCTACCAAGAAAGGCCAGCCAGCAAGACCCAGCCCCGCCACAGGCAAACCGATGGAGGTCGTGACTGTAATGGGAGTTGTACTGGACCGCTGCGTAGATTCGGGTGGTCTGTGGCTCGACTCAGGCGAGCTTGAACAGCTAGTAGAAGCGTCAAAGAGCAGCTCTGCATCGTTGAATGATTTTATTAAATCAGCTCCATCGCTAGCAGATACACCTTCGGTGACTGGTGGTAAAACGAGTCCGATATCTGGCAAACCGATGAACCAAGATAAGGTCATGGGCGTATCGATCGACCGCTGCGGCGAATCTGGTGGCGTTTGGCTTGATGGCTCCGAGTTAAAGAGACTCCTTGACTCTTCGCATCAGACCCTAACGAGCGGCATCAAGGATTTCTTCGCAATGGTGCTTGGTAAAAAGAGCTAAGGATAAAGAGTTGAATCATCGCTGTTGCGATCTTCTGCCTCTCGTCCTTATGCGACCTCCGGAAGATTTAAACCTAACAACCAGTCAGGCAAAAGTTCCTTTGGTAGGTAAAACAAATTATTCTCCTGCTTAAAAGGATGAAAGAACCTGAGCGCGTAAGACGCTAAACGCAGGCTGCGATCATGGGTCTCGCCGTAGTAAGGATCGCCCACTATTGGAAGCCCCTCGTAAGCACAGTGCAATCTGATCTGGTGCGTTCGGCCCGTTAGCGGTTGCGCTAATAGAAGAGACCTCTCGTGACCTCCACGATCTAGTGCCTGATGTAATTCTAATTTAGTGCGTGCATCCTCTCCGCCTTGCTCGACACAACGGCGAAGCACCGGGTGTAGAGGATCGCGATCTATAGCCTGCGCACACTCGCTCCTAATCCAGGAGGGGCAACCAACTACCTCCGCCAGATAATATTTTTCGATCCAGTGTCGTTCATACGCTTTCTGTAAATACCGATTCATTCTGGACGAAAACGAGCATATCACCAATCCACTTACACCCGTATCCAAACGTGAGGGCATGTGAACCCGCTTAGCGAAATGATTCTCCAGATAAATTTGTAGATTGTAGCGCTGTTGATCTCTGGCTGGTGTAGTTGGCAGCCCTTCAGGCTTGAAAATAATCGCCAGATCCTCATCACTATAGATAACAAATTCAGGGATGAATCTTGGATAAAACGTCGCCACTCTCTCAAGTGACATTCGTGGCTCGTAATACTCAAGACGACATGGCGCTGTAATGCTAGCCCCAGGCTTGGCGAGCTCTCCTGCTAAATAAATGCCCCCTAGATCGAATCGCGCCGGCCATGATGATAACGATAGATGTGGAAGACGTTTAGCCAACTCCGACTCTATTGGTTGGTTTAATATCTCAGACGCGCCGATCTCCCAACGCCAATACGAGCTAAAGAAACTTGCCTCGATTCGTTTTAGACGAGCGGCTTCTCGCTCTTGTGATGAATGCACTGATACCGTTAACGATTACTTAGTAGATTCGTTAACTCTAGCGCGCGCTGAGAATTCATCAAAGCTAAAATCTGCGCCATGCGCTTCTCTGGCATACGTTCAACTAGTGATAGAGCAACATGAATATCCAACTGCTCAAGGAGGTGTGCCGCCTCGGGAGGATTCATAGATCCATAAACATTAGCTAATTGATCTAGCTGCGCGCCTCGCTGCTTGTCTCCCTTCTCACGCTCTATCTTTAGTTTCTCCGTGAGGTCTTTTAATTCAGTGAGGCGGATCGCCAGTTCACGCTCCTTGGCTACAAACTCCCCTTCGCGCTTATCTAACCGATTGGAACGCTCCTCAAGCTCCACTCGACGCCCATCAAGAGATGTTAAGATCTTCGACTGCTCTTTGGTCCATTGCGGTCCAACAGGGGCTTTTGTAACGACCGCTTTCGCCTCTTCTACGCGAGCGACACCTGAATATTCAATCGCCGAGAGCGTTATCTTTGCGCAACATAAAAATGCCATAAGCCCAAGCGCTAATCCTTGTCCTCCGATCGTTTTGCCAGTATTTCGACCGGTGAAAAAACCCCTCTTAGGATCTGCTGGAGCTACGGCGCCGCTTTTCGAGGCTGGCGTTAAAACCCCAGCACCATGTTGGTAAGCCGCTTTAGCGACTACTTTGTTCGCCGCATTCGTCGGCTTTTGCGCTGCTTTCGGTGTCTTGTCATGCCCTGCCTTTATCGTGTCAGCGGACTTAGCCAGCTTCTTCTCCATCATGCTCTGCATCGCGCGCTGCATATCGTCATAGAGAGCCTGCGCTTCTTCCTTAGTGAGCTTTTTTTCAGACATGGAGTTCCTTTCCGTAATACCTCTATTTAAAGCTACAGCCGAAGCTCACGTATCGCGATTAACACCACGGCCCGCTAGCTCATCCAAGAAAGCGCCCTCTTGGCGGAGCTGCTCAGCTCGGTATTCCTGAAGCTTCCTATCTTTTAGAAGCTCAATAACCTTCGCCTCGCGGCTGGCTTCGATGTAGCTCTCATGAGCTACATCAGCAGCTTGAATCGCTTCAGCCACCACCAGCTTCTGCTGAGCTATAGCGATCGTAAGCCTCTCAGAGTACGCCGCTAGCCTTGTTATATCGTTAGCAGAATATGTGCCACCTTCAGTTAGTCCCAATCGCGTAAATTCGTCCTGTAACTGGGCTAAAACATATATCTGATGGTCACGTTCAGTATTGCGACGGACAAGTTCTTGACGGGCCTCGTCACGGATTTGAACCCTGACGTCTAGAATCCGCTGGAGACGAAACTTAAATCGTTTCATCTATTAGCCCTCAACAATCTCTGATAATTCCCGCCAGCTCTCGGATAATGACGCTGGTTCACCTACCGCCTGCCTAAGAAACGCATTAACGGCGTCGATTTTCTTGACCGCACGATCAACTCGGGGATTTTGGCCAGCTTTGTAGGCTCCAATAGTTATAACGTCTTCGGCATCCTGATAAGAGGCAAGCACCTCGCGCGCCTCATTGGCGACCCTCATGACTTCTGGAGATACGATATCACTCATTGAGCGCGAGATACTCTGAAGTATATCAATAGCTGGATAGTGACCCCTTGAGGCGAGCTTTCGGCTGAGAACTATGTGGCCATCAAGAATTCCTCTCACTGTGTCTGCCACAGGCTCATTCATGTCATCACCCTCAACTAGCACTGTGTATAGACCCGTAATGCTTCCCGAACCGCCGCATGTTCCCGCTCTCTCAAGCAGACGTGGAAGCAAAGCGAACACAGATGGCGTGTAACCACGAGTGGCCGGTGGCTCACCTGCGGCCAACCCAACCTCACGTTGCGCCATCGCTAATCGAGTAACTGAATCAACCATTAGGTTTACGGTCTTTCCCTGATCGCGAAAGAACTCAGCTATCGCCGTCGCTACAAATGCCGCCCTGATCCGCAACAAAGCGGATTGGTCTCCCGTCGCGACAACGACTATTGAGCGAGCCAATCCTTCTGGTCCAAGGTCGCGCTCAATAAACTCACGAACTTCGCGCCCTCGCTCTCCGACCAGCGCGATCACATTTATATCACTCTGAGAAGTTCGTGCTATCATGCCCAGCAAAGTAGACTTGCCAACTCCAGAACCGGCCATGATCGCCACCCGCTGGCCTCGTCCCACAGTTAACACCCCATTTAAAGCCCGTACTCCTAGATCTAAACACTCCGATATCCTAGCGCGAGTAACTGGATTAGGGGGATCTCTGTATAAAGGAGTGGTTTGCTTCATCATCGGCAGCGGCCTACCATCCATCGGCTCCCCAAGAGCGTCTATCACCCTACCTTGAAGCTGCTCGCCCACCTTTATAAAAGCGGAACTCTCTGAAGCCGTAATCGCGCCACCTGGGGCTATTCCATGAATCTCTCCGAATGGCATGATCAGGACTCGGTCATCTCTGAAACCCACTACCTGCGCCGGGATCTCGCGGTTTATAGATGATATAACAACGTGACTACCGACTGACACCAGAGGTCCAGTTCCCTCAATTAGGAGGCCGCGAACATCTGTCACTACCCCCCTCAGTTCAGCTAGAGGCGTGTGAGACGCTATATAACTCGCGTATTCGAACGCCCCGAAGCTCACGATTGTGAATCCTTTGAAACTTTCTCATTGATCCGCGTCCACGCTCTATCAAGATCCAGATCTACTACTCCGCTGGTTGTATGCAGGATACACCCGGCTTTAATAGATTCATCACTCACGAAATTAAGTTTCTCCCCCGACACGATCCGATTGGGGGCTCCGTATTCTCCCAGTCTTAAGAATTCGTAATCGGCTGGGCTTACACGCGCTTCAATTACCTTAGAGTCTCCCGCAGCTCTGAAAGCCTCCTTAATAACCCCAATGATATACTCACGCTTAATCTCAACTACATCACCGAGGAGCCGTTTTGCTACTAGCATCGCCAGCTCAACGGACTTCCGCTCTTGAATCGCGATAGACTCACTCAACTGAGTCTGCATATCCTCCCAGAGTAACGTATAACGCTCTTCTAATTGACCATGAATCTGGCGCACCTGCTCAGCGTTGTCGGCCAGCCCCTTTTGGTAAGCTTGTTCAAGGGCCTCCTCTAATTTGGCTTGGGAGATCCGCAACTCATCCTCTGCCGTCTCGCCCTGGGTATTAAAATTCCCCGACTCTTCCTCGTGCTCAAGACCAGCTTGTGATTCAAAAAGCTCTATTTCGTCAACCGACTGACCCTCCACTCGCGACGGAGAGACCCTGTCCTCCTGAGCAGGAGCGATAACCTCTAGCTCGTGCGCCGAGCCATTCTCGGATATTTCATTTTCAGGCGATTCAGAATCACCATCAAGATCTAGATTAATTGCAGCGTCTGATGGTGTGAGGTCGAACTCACCCGCGTCTTTACTAAGCTCTATCACATCCTTGGGTAATGTGGAGAAATCGGAAAACATCGCGTCGACTTCGAATTGCCCCTCGGCAACCTTCTCGAACTCAGCCGGTCGAAAGACAGAATCCGCCCTTTCATCGCTAACAACTGGCCACACCTCTTCCCGATATGGGGTGGGTCTGTACTCATCCAACCTTAGCGAATCCCTTAAATCTCTGGTTTGTGGCGCCATCTAATTAGCCTCCTGGGGTATTTAGATCCTGCCGTCATTTAACCAGTAACGGATTAGAAGCGCCGCTTGTTGAGGATTCTCTTTCACTAAGCGCTGATTTTCCGCCAACACCTCCTCAAACTGCTCTAGATCGATTACCGGTTCTATATCTGAGAGTCCTGATTTCTTTCCCTCCGCCGCTTCATCTGCCTTAGCTAGTCCTAGAGAGTCGCCTCCCGGAGCGTCGAGCTTTGGCATTTGTCCAGCGAGTGGCTGATCTGCATTTAATAATTCATTTGGTAGGAGTTTACTTAAATCATACTCCTGCTTTGATGTAGTGGTGAGGAATTTGACGAGTGGCCGCAAAACAAACAGTACAAATAAAGCCAACGCGAATACTGGAACCATCATCCCCCCAAATTTCAAGTACTGATCGGTCTGGTGAGCTTTTGCCAACTCCGCCTGCAGACTCTCGTCCGGCGCGAAGAATGGAACATTCTCAACTGTTACAACATCACCACGGGTGGAATCAAAACCAACCGCCGACTTAACAATTGACTCAACCTGCGAAAGCATCTCAGGAGTCAACGCCTCATACGACTTACCGGTCTTACCCGTTGGTTTGCCCTCGCCGTCGACCTCAGGAGTCTCAGCTACTTTCCCGTCTACTAAAACCGCTGTAGATAATCGGACTAGTTTGCCGCGCGCTTGAGCGCTTCTTGTTACCGCTCTTGAGATCTCAAAGTTCTTAACGCTCTCGCGCCTAGAGTTCTGATCAGTGGCTCCCGCCTGCTGAGCTAGCGCCTTAGGATCATTGGAAAGGTTGCTAACAACGCCAGGAATTCCACCGCGCTGTTCTGTACCGGTTCCCTCTTCTATACTCCGCTCTGATCGGATCACCCTTCCCCCCGGATCGTAACTCTCTTCCTCCCTCTCACTCGAGGAGAAATCAAGCTCCGCGGTAACACGAGCGACAACCTTTCCTGGCCCGAGCACCTTCGCTAGCATCGTCTCTATACGTTGAATGTACCCAAGCTCTAACTCGCGCAGATATTGCAATCGGGTGGCGTCAGCGCCGAAGTCATCACTTTCCTCGGGTCGCGCTGAGAGAAGATTCCCAAACTCATCGATGATAGTTACGTTCTCTGGCTTCAGCCCCTCTATTCCACTGGCTACGAAATTCGTAATACCCTTAATTTGCTTCTTATCGAGCTCGCTTCCGGGCTTCAATTTTAACAACACCGAAGCTCCCGGATCTTGAGATTGTTTGGCGAAGATAGTTTTCTCAGGTTGCGAGATGTGAACTCTTGCCGCTACGACAGCATCGAGCGACATGATCGTTCGCTCAAGCTCGCCTTGTAGCGCCCTCTGTTTCTTAACCATCTCACCGAGCGTTGTTGTCGCGAAATTGGTACCATCGAACAGCTCAAATCCTACTGAACCAGTTTTAGGGAGACCCTCAGACGCTAGGGTTAATCTGAGCTCATGCACCTGATCTGCGGGAGATACAGAGACGGAGTTTCCATCCAATCGGTACGAGATCTTCATCTCTTTTAGCCTCTGAACAACCGCGCCAGCGTCGTTAGAGCTTAAGTCGGTGTAAAGAACTGTATAATCAGGGGCGGTAGCTACCTTTGAGGCGTAAACAACTGCCCAAACACAGAAAGCGAGCAAAACAGGCGCCGCTATTTTTTGAGCGATCGGAAGCTTCATATACCGATCTATCATTTGTGAAAAGACAGCTTTGGGATCTAATGTTGGCGCCACTGCGATTACCTCTGAAACCTTTTTAAACTTTTATCTCTTCAGCCGACAAACCGGCTTCATTTAAACCTGCGTGCGGATCACCTCTTCGTAGGCTCTAACGATCTTACCTCTGATCGCTGACATTAATTGAAAAGCTACGTCCGCTTTTTCAAGAGCCAGCATAGCTGTATGGGGAGTCACACCATCCTTCTTGAGTGTTAGGCCCTCAATCTGTTGATCCGCTTGATTCTGTAAACTGTTAACCTCTTGCAGAGCATCGGCTAATACCTCTCCGAAACCACCACCTTTCTCGCCGTTTGTTTTATCGATCTCTTTATTTACCTCAACGCCCTTAATCTCGGGGATCTGGGGTAATCTCGCGTCAATAGGTCCGACTGACATAAACTCTCCTCATTAAACCTGGACTAGAAGTGATCGCGCTGCTTGTGACATTCCTCGAATACTCTCCATCGACGCCAGATTAGCCTGATAGGAACGCTGGGCTGACATCATGTTAGTCATCTCTTCCACTACGTTTACATTTGGAAGTGCGACATACCCCTCAGCGTTTGCTTCTGGATGATTTGGCTGGTACTGCATATTCGGCGCGGCCTGATCTTCTAGCACTGCGTATATAGACGGCTTCGCTAAAGTGTGTCGGTCTAGGATCGATGAGAAGCCACCCTCAGTCGACGGCATCTGCAGCGCTGTTTGAAATACATCCTTGCGCCTGTACCCCACAGACTCTTTATTAGCTAAATTAGCCGCGCTGATATCAACACGCAGACGGGCCGCTGATAATCCAGCTGCGGCGATGTCAGTACCATCAAACGCGCCTTTAAGACCTTGAATCGTCATACGCTATCCTATCCTCTTCCATCTCTTATACTTGAGCGGTAAAGCTGAAACTTATACTTCATTAGCTGTACCGCGTTTGAAAAGTCAGAGCTGTTGCTCATCATCGTGGCCATCTGCTTATCGATGTCGACATTGTTTCCATCAGCTTTTGTGATTCCCGAGAGATCAGCACGCGTCTTTGCTCCTTCATTGCGTGCCAACTCCATATGCTTTGAATCGGTACGAGTCAGTTGATTTCCCTCTTTCGAGGTGAACGCCATCTCAAGCTCTTTTCCGAAATCAAGTTCTGTCGCCCGGTATCTTGGCGTCTCAGCGTTAGCGATATTGGACGCGATTACCTTTCCTTTCCGCCACGAGAGGTCCATGGCCTTATTAAGTCCAGTAACCGTTTGCTCAAACAAAGAATCTAGGATCTTCATAATAAACTCGTGTTCCTAATCCTGAGGCTTCGCGGATGTTAAACTTTTGCTACACCCTCTTCCCCTGCAGGGAGATGAGCAATAACCATGCTAACCTCTGAACCAATGGAATTAAGGTGTTACAAGCCGATAGAGTGTCAGATGATTGACGCTACCCAAAGGGTGCTGTCATTAAGGAAGGCTCTTCCTTAAGGAAGCTTGGCGCTGGAACTCTCTCTGAGGATCCGCTCATATCGCCGTTCTGTAGAGCGAACCATATGAATCGGCGAGAGCTTCCGAGGATTAGGAAGAATCGACGCTAGAGCGGCGGCCTGACTACGAGACAGCTGAGATGCGTTAATTTTAAAGTAGTGTTTAGCGGCTGATTGGAGTCCATAGATCCCATCACCCCATTCGATGATGTTGATATACAACTCAAGGGTACGCCGCTTTCCCCATACTAGCCCCGCTATCGGCGACATAACCCATTCAAATCCCTTTCTGATATAGCTTCTGCCAGGCCACAGAAATAAATTCTTAACAGTTTGCATCGTTATAGTGCTGGCTCCCCTGACGCGGCTACTATCACTAGAGGAGCTTAAAGCGTCTGACACAGCGCCTATATCAATACCCCAGTGTTCTATAAATCTAGCGTCTTCCGCGGTTACGATAGCCTGAGGCACATACGCGGGAAGGGAACGGAGAGAAACCCACTCCCACGACGCCGCGGTTCGTCGATCGTCCCAGGCCGCTTGGAAACGCCGAATTAACATAAGGGGCGTTAGCGGGGGCGCCACGAATCGATATATAACAACCACACCCAGCCAGACACTGAGCGCTATTACAAGCACTCTCTTTACTTTCTTCGGCGTAGCACTCTTTCTCTTTCTCGACTTTCTCACTTAATCCTACCGCGGAAGTACGCCACAACAAAGAAAACACGACTATCTTAGTAATCGATGCTCTGCGGCGAAATGGGGGATATTTCAAAAGACGCAGGTTTTGCCGCTGATTCTTCGTAATAGAATCTTTGAATCAGACACAATTCCCCCTGATTTCCCGATTAATCGTGAAACCATTTCACCCGTTCCGGTATCCTAATATTAAGAGCGGCGCGATCCGCTCCTCGTAAGCGACCCACTATAGCTTAGCTTGGGCCCCTTACGAGGTGTGGAACGATGCGGTCAAGGTTTACAAGGTTTTATAAAGAAGGTTTTATCGAAGGTTTTCGGTGAAGCTTGGTTACCTTCTCTAGAACATCTCAGATCTAGGGAATCATAAGCTTAACCTTGGTTGTTGATTTTTATGCGCCGTTTTTATCAAAGGTTTCTCACGCATCGCTTCCATACCACCTTCTTCACCCACGTAACAACTCATCAGATTTTTTGGATTGTTACAGTCATAGCGTCGCTCCTCCCCATCATGAGAGTATCCACACAACAAGAGCTGCAACTGCGATCCGGTAGTAAGCGAACGGCTTTAAACTCCACTTGCTAACTACACTAATAAACCACCGCATCGTCAGTAGCGCCGAAAAGAAAGATACAACGAAACCAATAGCTATAAGTTTTAGATCCTGATACGAGAAAACTCGCGCTGCCTCAACTAAGTCGTGAAGCGCCGCGACGGTCAGGATCGGCACCGCTGCGAGAAACGAGAACTCCGCCGCGGCGCGGCGCGAAAGTCCAACCAGCATGCCCCCTACGATAGCCGATGCTGAACGTGACATCCCCGGCCACAAGGCGAAGCACTGCACGATTCCAATAACGATACTCTGCTTCCAGGTTAGCTCCTCAATTTGTCTTTCTCGACGCGCGATTTCAGACCTCTCGACCAGCAGTATCACAATCGCCCCCAAAGCCAACGCCACCGCTACTGGAAGAGGCGCGAATAGATGGGTCTTGATCTCTCTTCCAAAGAGAAACGCTAAGAACAACGCTGGAAGTGAGACCACACCCAGCTTAAAGATCCCCGCTACACCGTACAGCCCTGGCCCCAAAGCCATGCGCGGGTCGCGAAGCCCCGCTCTTAGATCTCCAAGCAACGACACGAATCGCTCTTTAAATAGAACCAACACGCTTAGAATCGCGCCTAGCTGAATTACGATATCAAAGTTCTTAGCTCGGTCACCAGTAAAGCTCAGCGCCTCATTGAACAGGATCAGGTGCCCGGTGCTTGAAATCGGCAGATACTCAGTGATCCCCTCAACAAGTCCAAGTATGATAGCTATTAATGTTTCCGACACGATCTGGCTCTCTTTAAATAAAGTAACTACTCACCGGATTTTTTGGATCGCTGTAGCCTAGCGAGCAACGCGGGTGGGCGCAATTGAATTCCTGCTCGTAAAAATCGTGTCATAGCCACGAGCAGCTAGACGAAAACAAGCATCGTCTCGGCTAGCAGGACGTTTGTTTTCGCGTATCCCTGTCCGCGCTCATTGCTCGCGGAATATTTCCGAAAGGGGTTTGTATTTATAACCTTCTCTCATTCTTCCCACTGCATTCCCACACGTAATCTGCTATTAACCTAGACGATGTCTCATCTCGAAGGATCTTTTGATGTCGTTATTATAGGAGCGGGCTTAGCTGGAGCTTGCTGCGCGTTCGCTCTAGCTCAGCGGGGCGCGAAAATCGCGCTACTAGATTCGCAAGCTGAGATGGCTAGCAAAGGCTCGGGGAACGCGCTCGGTCTAATAACCCCCTACCTATCCCTTAAACCATCACCCTTAGAGTCCTTTTATTCATCTGGATATCGGTTTACGCAAAATTTTCTAACCCGCTTCCCGGATACAGCTAAGACCTTTCAGGCAACCGGCTCTCTACAGCTTCCATCTACTACGCGTATCAGGAACCTAATCGAGTCAGACTCCCCTATCATGGGCGCTGAACACACATCAAGAATAAATAGAGAGGAGGCTAGCGAGCTGGCGCGCATACGAATTAACCACAGGGCCATTTTTGTTAAAGACGGCGGCTTTATATCACCACGAGATTTTGCTCTTGGAGCAATTAACTACTATCCGAATGAAATTAAATTAATCCTAAACTCCGAGTGCGCAGGTATACGGAGAGACAAAAGAAACTGGGAGGTAACAACCAGCGGTGGTTTAAAGCTAACAGCACCGAACGTAATACTGTGCGCGGCTAGTGATAGCGCTAAATTTCAGCAGAGTTCTTGGGTGCCATTGGAACCAGTACGGGGGCAAACGGCGATCATAGAGGGGACAAGCCCTCTTAACTGTGTAGTATCCTATGGAGGATACATCACCCCTGCGATCAATCAGAGATACTTCGTTGGAGCTCACTACAGTCACGATGACAACGAGCCGAGTCCACGCGAGACAGATACCGATTCCGTGATCGACCTCTGCTCAAAGTGGCTTCCCGAATTCGAAGCGCTCCGTCGCGCGACTATATCTCCGCGGGTATGTTTCCGCGCCTCAACGATCGATAGGTTGCCCTACCTCGGGACTCTTCCCGATATTAACCTTATGCGTGAGCAAGCCGCTCAGTATCGCTCAGGGACAGACTTAAAGTCTAAGATCGAACTGGTATTATTTCCTGGGCTTTTCATTAACGCGGGACACGGGAGTCGGGGACTAATATCGTGTCCGATAGGTGGCGAGATCCTCGCTAGGGTGATTACCGGAGAAGGCATGGGCGAACTATCAGCAGCGGCGCTATCTACCAGTCCGTCTAGATTGCCTTGGAGCGTTATTCGCTGAGCGTGCTCGTGAGGCTTCGCCTAAGACGCACGCAGCGGCGACCCCGACATTAAGACTCTCGATCGGCCCGCCGCGCGGGATTACAATTCGCTTATCCGCCGCCTCTAGAACTTTATCGGAGATCCCAATACCTTCCGATCCAAAAATCAACGCGACCTTCTCAGGCCAATCGATTGAATAGAGCGATGAAGCTTGATGTGGAGTTGTCGCGAATATAGAGAAGCCACTCTTTTTGATGCTTGCCAAGACCTCATCCGCCTCGCGAACAACGGTTATCGGCAGGAACTCAGCCGCGCCCTCAGATACTCGACAGGCGGCCCCCGATAGAACTCGTGATTGTTTCGAGATCAGAACTACCGCTGATACGCCAAAAAAACCCGCCGTTCTAAGTATCGCCCCAACATTATGAGGGTTCTCAACAGCCTCTAAAATCAGAACGCATCGAGTAGACTCTTCTTGTAATCGCGCCGTAAACTTTGATAGTGGAACCAAACCGAGCGGCTTAGCCTCGCAGCACACTCCCTCATGGTGCTCTGTAGCCGCTATCTTTGATAATTCATCCCGCTCGACTATTTTATACTGAAGGCCACGCCGCTCACTCCAATCCAAAAGCTCTTGAAACTTATCCTCTAGCCCCTGAACTACAAAAACTCGGCGGATCTCGTTACGCCGATAGCGAAATATCGCTTGGCACTGGTTGACGCCATAAAACTTGATCAGCTCCTCTCGCTCTACCTTCTTATCACGCCACCTAGGTTCTCTTACCCCTCGCTGTTTTCTCGTCTTCGCGCTATCGTGTCGATCTCTACCGGTTCTAGTCATGACTCCCACTCAAAGAAACTTAGACAGCGCTCCGACAAAACTGAAAACCATCTGTGTAACCAGACCCGATCAAGAGGGGTACCTAATCTCCATTCTGAAAAAAAGGACCGCCCTATCCTGCCGCGCGGACGCCATACAGTGTAACCGTATAGCGCCGATGGTGGTAGAGCTAACGCACGACTCTCACGCCGAACTCCTTGAGACACCACTATTTTTCGCTGCGCAGACCCTCCCGGATGCTAAAGAGATTCAAGCCGCCTCGATTTCTATCTGGGCTAGCGCTATTTTAGACTATCTTGTCGCTCGTTTTGGCGAAACTGCTCCATCCTGGTCGTTAAGCATATTTGAACCAGATAGCTGCGCCACAGGAACAAAATTCGCCCGACAGGCGAGGATTGAAGATGCCCTTCTCGAGAACCTACGTAAGAAGAGACGTGCTTATCTGCGAGCTCTGAAAGAGAACCCCTCTTCATCGGATACTATCGTTCAAGTACTTGCTGTTACTCCAGAGCGCGGATACATCAGTATCGTCAGTCCCGACACACGCCAAATATACGGTTCCAGCATGCCTAATTCGTATGCCGGATTCACTTATGTAGCGGATGATAAACGCCCCCCTTCTCGGGCGTTTAAAAAGCTCCGCGAGGCGATTCAATTGTTCTCTCTTCCTGTGAAAAAAGGACAAACGGCGGTAGACCTCGGCGCATCCCCCGGAGGCTGGACATATGTGATGAGGCAATTGGGTCTTACGGTAACCGCGATTGATCGATCTCCCCTGGACTCGTCACTTTCTCGGGACAGAGGAATAGTTTGTTTGACCGGCGATGCCTTAAGTTGGAAGCCGACTCAATGCGTAGATTGGATGATCTGTGACGTAATTACAGCGCCGATTAATACCGCCAAACTCCTTAAAGAGTGGCTCGGTGCAGGCCTTTGCCGGAACTTCTGCGTCACTGTAAAGTTCAAAGGCGAGCCCGATTTTGATACTCTAGTAGAACTGAGCGCCTTTCTTAAATCATCGTGTAGCTGGTTTGACGCTAGACAGCTAACTAGCAACAAGAATGAGCTGACGTTAGTGGGGAAAGAAAAAGAGCCCAAACAGACTATTTAGCGATGTTAAGACTTCAAAAAAGCGGGTGAGTAGTTACTATCTGTTTATCACGGCTATTTCGAATTATCCTGCTTGAGGCGTTTAACTGCTCTTTTTAGGATAAATTAAGTGAAGAAGATCTCAATCAGTGCCGGCGCTTTCTGGCTAGTAGTTCTAATGACCGCCGCAATCGCGGCTTTATCGTATTGGTGCTTATCTGAACACGCGGAGCAGCGTGGATGTCTGATATTCCTGCAGCCATACGTAAAGTCGATCGTTAAAATCGTAGAACGATTCTGGGGTGATTCTGGCTTACGCGCTCGATTATACATGTACACCACCTACGGATTTGGGGCTTTTATGGGCCTTTTGGGGATAATCTGTATGTGCCGTCGGAAATGGGGGCCTAGCTTATTTTGCCTTTTAGCTCTTGCTCCCTGCGCGGTTGAGTTGATGATCTTAATCGGCCAACCAAAAATAGCGGCATACGCTTATCCTGTTTGTGTATTCACTTTGGGGTTATTCTTCTTTTTGAGTAAACAGAGCTCCGCGGAAACAGGGAGCTACACCCGCTCGATTGGGATTAGCGAGATTATCGGATTCACGGCTCTCTTTGTGGCTGTCTCGCTTTCTCGTTATTACCTACTCAATACTGTCCCCGTTTTATGGGATACCGAGCTCTGCAACTTCCGCTACACCATATTCACTTCTTTTCACAATGTGATGCGCGTAGAGGCCAGTATCCCACGGCACACATCACTAGGAATGTCTTGGACATTGATTTATTGGCTTTTCGGACACCTAAACGAACCGGATCTGTACTATTTCTATCAGCGCCTAATCGGCGCCGCCATAAGCATAATTAAGATCGGGCTGATCTACTCCGTGATTCGCTACCTCAGCGGACCAATTCCAGCTCTCTTTGGGGCAGTAGCTTTATCTTTTGGTCCCCCTGAAAATTGGTGGTCACGCGAACCGTGCGCCCATCAGATCCCTGGGCTCGTGACACTCTTGATTATCTTCGCGACCGCTCGCGCCTTTTTCCGGAGAAGGTGGCGCGACTTCCTTTTAGCTTCTGCTGTCAGCGCGCTGGCCAGAATCACTTACGCGTCAGGCTTATTCCTTGTGTTCACGCCGCTATTGTTTTTCCTGGTCCTCTTAGCTTTTCAATGGAAGGAGTGGAAAAGGCACGCCCTCAAAATCGCGACTCTCACATTTGGCATAGGTATATGGCTCTGCTGGACATCTATGGCGGTAAGCTACATATCTGGCCATTGGACTTGGGTATCACCTCTTGCGGTTCCTCCAGGTGACGCGACTCCCGGGGGAATACTTGGTCTAATCAGCCGAGTGTGGAATGAAACCTTACCATCCGCGCTTACCTCCATCTTCATTCAACAGGTGAATGGAAGCCACTGGACGGTCCCCCTCACCTTAGCACCTCTTCGCTCAAACACATCAGCGGTTCTGATATTAAGTATCATCGGAATAGCACGTTTATTGGTCAGGCGCGCTTCTCCGATCGCTTTAATGCTCTTTATAGCGATCCTACTCTCTCTGATCCCTGGCATAACTACTGGGTACGCGGACCGTCGTATAGGAGCTATCTTCGCCGCTCTCATAGTTTTTGCCGCTCATGAGCTGCACGAGATAATCTCATATTTCAGTCGGTGCGGCGCGCCTCGCCTGATTAGAGGCTTCGCCGCGTTCGCGCTTCTGGTGCAGGCTGTTTACCTCGGAGCAATAGCGACAGGCATGCAATTTATCGGAGAATCGGGCGTCCCTTCCCAAGTACCGCATGGGAGACTGACCCGAAAGGCTTTACAGGAAGATACCTTAATGGTGTATCTAACCGGAGACATGGGCTGCGACACCTTCATGTCAGTGCTGCAACAGCTTCTCGATCATAAAGGCTCAATCGGTTGGACGGCTCCGGATCATGTACTAGCGCCGGGAGATTCTATTATCGTGAATCCCAAGATCTATCCTCAATGGATCCGCGAGCGCAGCCGCGAACTGGCTAATTACTACGCGGACCGCAAAACTAACTGGAAAGCCGTTCGGTTCCTTTTCACCGGTAATTCTCAGGCTCCTTACTTCACGGAAACACTAAAAAGAGTGTATCCTGAGGGGATTCTTGAGCAAGAATCGGTAGCGGCTGGTTTCGAATCACCGACTACACTTTATACTTACACAGTTAGCAAAGAGATCGCGCCATGACCGAATTTAAATCCCATAGAGCTCACCCCTGGCACGGAGTTTCTTATGGAGACGATGCCCCAGAGATAGTAACCTGCTACATTGAGATCGTCCCTACTGACACGGTAAAGTTTGAGATCGATAAGATCTCGGGGATTCTTAAAGTAGATCGCCCCCAGAAATATTCTAACTACTGCCCTGCCCTTTATGGATTTATCCCGCAAACTTATTGTGGTGACGGGGTTGGGAATCTCTGCGCGAAATCATTAAAGCGCAAAGGAAAGATTAAGGGCGATGGCGATCCAGTAGATATCTGCGTACTAGCAGATGTCACGATAGCCCATGGAGATATCCTCGTGCGCGCCAGGCCGATCGGCGGGCTAAAACTAATCGATCGGAATGAGGCCGATGATAAGATTATCGCGGTACTCGAGGGCGACGGTGTTTATGGTCACATGAAAGATATCGGAGACCTTCCATTAGCGGTGGTGGATCGCTTACGTCACTACTTCTTAACGTATAAGCAGATCCCGAGTGCTGGAAAACGATCTCCTGTTGAAGTAGCGCAGGTCTATGGAAGACGCGTAGCGCACCAGGTTATCAAGCAGAGCATCAAGGACTATCAGGAGCTTTGCTAGGTTGCTTGTATGATTCTTAAGTTAATCAACATCCGGATTTTGAGCGTGGGGAGGATCTCAGCTCTCGCTCTATCGTTGTTTTTTTCCCCCAGCTACATCAACGCCGACACGGCCAAGCCAACTATCTGTGTTGTCGCCCCGTTATCGGGCCAGTTGGCTACATATGGTAAGGCAATCCGAAACGGAATCGATCTAGCCCGAGCGAATCACCCCGAGTTGATTAATGCAGTCGATTTTCACTTTGAGGATGATCAGCACGATCCTAAGCGCTCTCTAACAGCTTACCGTAACATCGCCAGTCAAACACAACCAGGCGCTCTGATGGTTTTTGGCTTCTTCTTTCCGACAGTTATGGGCCGCGAGATAGCCACGAAAAAAATCCCTGTGATAAACCTCTCTTTCTTCGCGAAGCCAGCTATAGGGAATCCTTACATCATTCGATCAATGAACCACACCGGCCAGTACGCTCATGCGCTGGCCGACTTTTTGGCGAAGGAGAATCAGTCAGAGTATCCTTTTATTCGGGCGCAGTACGAGTTCTATTTGAGACTCTCTGAGGATACAGACGCTCGTCTCCGAGAGATTAAACCGGGAACCAAGCTATCTCTAATGGCGGAGGTTCTCCCAAACGAGCAGGACTTTCGCGCGATCATCTTAAAATTGAAAGCCTCAACTCCAAAAAGGGTGGGATTATTCCTATTTCCAGGCCAGTTACCATCTTTTATGCGTCAGGCTCGCGAGACCAACTTAAATTTCGAGATTTTCGGCTCGCCTGCCTGTGAAACGGCCGCCACTATTGAAGGCGCGAGGCAGCTTATTGAGGGATGCGTTTACCCAGACAATGACGTGGCATCTGATTTTAGAGAGAGCTATCGCTCGCGCTACGGTGATGAAACGCAATTAACGTTCGCGGGCGCCTCCTATGATATGAGCCTACTTCTCGGAGACTATTTTCGTCGCCACCCAGGGAGTTCGTCCACGGAGGTATTAGCCGCTCTTGAAGCCGTTCAGGGGCGCTCCGGGGTGCTCGGGAGCTTTACATTTAAAGACGATCCGGCGTTCGGAAAGTACTATAGTTATCCGATTGTTGCGAAGAGAATTAGTAATGGTGTCGGGGTAGTGGTGAAGCAATAGGCCTTTTTATTGCCAATTATGGAGTTTTCTCTGTGTCCTCTGAGTCCTCTGTGGTAAAAATATTTCACTAATTATCCCAGCAGCTTACCAACAATACTGCGACGCCCTATTAAAAATGACCGACATTTGAGTAGCGGTAGGGCGTCGCAGTTCTTTTTTTATCCCCCTCAGGAAGTCGGCCATTTGGAGTATTTTTGGGGTCTTAGACGGTTTATTTGGGGCTATCTGACAGGTGGATAGGTGAATTTGGGGAGGAAAAAATAT
>JBIKWQ010000108.1:0-6525 GCA_044356215.1 Bdellovibrionota bacterium
AGAAAACTCCATAATTGCCAATAAAATGGCCTATTCTCTGTGTCCTCTGCGTCCTCTGTGGTGATAAAGAACTGCAACGCCCTAGCGTCAAGTTATGACGGCAGCCCTTCTGAATTATAGGCTAACTATTACTTATCTTCAGGATTCACCAATTTGAATACAACGGCCGCGCAGAACCCGCCTCCTAAATTAGCAAAAAGATAAAGCCATAAGTTGCTCCATGCGAACAATCCTAGGAGCGAACCTCCAAAAGCCACCGCTGGATTGAAGGCTCCACCTGAGATCGAACCAACCGCGAAGGCACTAGCCATTACCGTGCCGCCGATCGCTAATCCGTAGAACGAATTACCAGATGTTCCCTTAGCAGTAGCCGTATTGAGAATAACGTATACCAATGCGAATGTGCATAGAAACTCAGCCAGAAACGCCGGCACAACAGCGATCTCCGCTGGGGCCGCTGTGGCTCCTCCCTTTATAGCTCCGACCGCGAGCGCGGCCAACGATGCTCCCAAAATCTGGGCCAGTACGTAACCAAACGCGTCCTGCGCTGGACAACGACCACGCATAACAACACCCAAGGTAACAGCTGGGTTATAGTGCGCTCCGGAAACGTGTCCTCCAGCGTAAACCATCACCATTAACATAAATCCGATCGCTAATGGGGCGATAACTCCGGCACCCGGAGCGATCACTGTACATCCGATAGTTAACACAAGAAAAAAAGTTCCGATAAATTCAGTAATTAATTTGTTCATTTATTCTCCTTTGGTTGCTTTTAAAAAGAAGCATTTTAAGGCGTTATACCCTGAACAATGGCGTTCGGATAGCTATCAAATTGTAGCGGCTTAAAGCCCACTACTCCGGCCAAATAGTCCGACCCTGCTCTACCCTGACTAAAACCGGCTTCACGTTTTTTATATCTCCATTAACGTCGTACTCAATCTGGCCAGTAGCGCCGGGAGCGCTATATGACCCCAAATAGTCACGAACCTTCTCCGGGTCATCACCAACAGCGACCACGGCGTCAACAATACTTTGAAGAGCGTCATAAACGACCGCAAACTGGAATTCTGAGTTAATGTCAGCTCCAAATCGTTTGATGTATCTCTCTTTTAAACTAATAAATCTGGGAGAGTTTCCGTTTGGCTTAGGCGCGGAGATATACCAAACATTATCCTGCGTAGCTCCCAAGGTACTGCTAACTTCGCTATTACCCGCCTGGTAATACGAAAATATAGGCCCCTTGAATCCCGCTCGTCTTAGCTCGTTATAGAGCTGAATATACGAATGCGGAGCAGCCGCGTTAATAAACACGCTATCAGGCTTACGTTGTCTGACGCGGGCGACCATACCCCTAAAATCAGGGCTATCGAGTGGGTAGTCCTCCTTAGCGACTATCTTTGCCCCTATGGTATCTACCAGCACATCTTTTATTCCGAGAGTGAAGCTCACCTCCTCCGTCATCACTGCCAACTTGCTTAAGCCAAGCTCATTAAGCTTATCTCCAACAATAGATCCCGCCGAACTTAAATCGTAGAAGCTTCTAAAAACGAGATCACCCGCGTGCTTTACATCCCGATGACCTGAAATGTATCCAAAGAGAATCGCCTTTTGCTGCTGAGTAAAGGGCGCGATCTGAAGAACTTCCCCACTACACCCAGCGATTAAAAACTTGGCCTTATCAAGTAAAATTAATTTTTTCGCCGCGGTTATCGGGGCGTTTCCAACGCCACACTTGCCATCCTCGACGATGAATTTAAATTTGATTCCACCCTCTCTATAGCCATCTCCCTCCGAGAGGAGCTGAAACAGTCGTGAGGCTTCGGTGCCGTATACTGCTTGAGAGCCTGAGAGGGGGATTACGGCGCCGATGGTGACCTGTTTATCCCCTAGCGCTACGGCCCCGTCATCGGCAATCGCTCTCGCTGAGAAGAGAAGCGCACCAAAAACAAGACAAACCGAGGGAATAAGGCTTTTCATCAAAGATGTTCGCATGGGACTCTCCTTAGTAAGTGATTCGAGGATCTTACAAGTCGATATGCCGCGCGACAAGGAGGTATCTCTCCTGAGAAACCTACCAATCAGATATACCGAAAGCAATCGAGAATTCCGGTACTTTAACCATCCAATCCGAGGAGCTTGCGGTCGGGACTTTCGGCTCTAAGTATTCCTTGAGTAAGCGAAGCAGGCGTTCGCGGCAAAATGACTCGACATCGAGCCGAGGATTGTCCTTATTACAAAGTAGGTCCTGCTCGACTGTTCCATACCGAAATTTCACCTGGTTCTTGAGAGGATCGGTCAATGACGTGATCTTCGCCACAAATCCAATCTGCTTAGGAAGCTTTTTAGCTATGACCTCTATCGCTGGAAGGAGATCAAAAAAACCAACCTCCTGAGCGATCCCCTCTAGCTCAAGCTTATGCCCGTTGAGCCAATCGTGGTCTTTGTTTGCTGTGGGGGGTAACCAAGCAAGCGAGATCGGGTCTGGCTGAAACTTCCAGTTGTAATCAAGCACTAATCCCCCAAAGAAATAATTATTCTCTCGCCCATCCCGAAGCTCCTTTGTAAGCAGTTTATCTAGCGCGCCGCGGAAGGCGTCGAAAAGCTCACGATCAAAGCATTCAGAAAGATCCGGGGAAACAAAGTCCCCCTTCCTCGCGCGTATCCCACATTTTACCGGGCGTCGGCTACCATGCTCGAAATCCGTTGCGTCTAGCGTGTCGCAGAGCTGTATCGAGACCTCATGCGGAAAAACACGATCCACCCGGAAAATCGTCGGCAAAATTGTATTAGCTAAAACAGCCCCGATTTCCCCCT
The DNA here is from genome assembly GCA_044356215.1 of Bdellovibrionota bacterium. Lineage (GTDB taxonomy): Bacteria > Bdellovibrionota_C > UBA2361 > UBA2361 > OMII01 > OMII01. The sequence continues at coordinate 2,818 of JBIKWQ010000108.1, forward strand.
GAACCAACGCCAGGTTTTCTCGCTGACTAGTGAAGTCTCTCCATTCCCTCTGAAGCCTGTCATAATGTCCTCTATAGAACGGGCTTGCCTCGACATTAGCGGGACGCTTATTGTCCATAGGCTCAATTAAGGCCGCCGACAATTTACATTGACTCTCCCCAAGACGGCTCATCACGTCGCATCCTCGCTGCAAACCGAGATTGAAATAGGTCCGATATACCTCAACTGGTTTAGCGCTATTGGTATGAGAGCTTGCTGTCTGCATCCGCCTAGATTACTCCGAGAACGACATTGGTAATCGTACCACAAAGGAATGAAGAACATAACAAAATTAAGCGAAATCTCGCCCAACCTCAGCTAGGGAAGGCCGGCAAAACCTACCCGTAGCGAGAAAGTGGAGGTTGAGTTGATATTCGACTTTCGAGATGGGAAAAAACCGCAAGTGTATCCACTGTGATACATTGAGGATTTTTTCCCATCTCGAAAGTTCGAAGAGCGGCTCAAGATCCGCTTTCGCAGTAGGGAGGGGTTTTGCCGGCCTTCCCTAGTCTAGCTTATAGCTGTACCCTTTCGACGGCCTAGAAAAATCGTACCCTTTTTTCCACTCATCCGGCAGCTCTTCTCGCGGCACCTGAACAAAGCCCAACTTCTCAAAAAACTCGCCAACATAGGGCTGAACTGTCAGCGCGAAAATCGCGTCGCGGCCCTGCTTGCGAGCCTCATCAATCAAAGCCAAAACCAGGGCTCGCGCTCTGCCGCGAGCTTGGAACCTGGGAAGCGTGCACAACTTCCCCAACTCGCACGAATTCCCGTAAGGAATTAAAGCTGCCGCGCAAACTATCTGCCCATTTACTGAGTACACCATAAATGAGCGCACGACCTTTAAAAGCTCCTCCTCTGTAACGGGCTTAAGTGCTCCTTCAGCCACATACGGCTGCATAATCGCCATTATCTCTCGGACATCCCCCTCAATGGCGGGCCTTAGGATATTTGGATAGTCTTCGGTGAATAATGTTCCCGAACCAGCATGAGTGAACACCTCCTCAAACACCGATCCCCTACGAGCCTCCGCGAGAACTATATCGATTCCATGTCTTCGCTGCAGATCGATAAGAAAACGGATCCTATCGGGTGAGAAGTTAAATTGCCCGCCCGATGCGAGTGCCTGCTCCACCTGATCTATAGTAGGGTAAGATTTAAAGGCCCCGTCGATTACCAGTCCACGCTCCTCGCTAGGAAAGAAGATCTTTTTACACTCAAGCGAGATCATGCATTCGACGATCTCTGACTCAAGAGCCATCAAGCCCACCGGGTCACTAGGCGCATCTTGCAGCGCGACAAACGGAGCGCCTCCAGAATTCAGCTCTCTTTTGAGTTTCTCTAAAAATTCTTTTGTGGAGATCTCCGCCGCTTCTGCCTCTATCACGACAAACCGATCTCCAGAACGATTCCAGGTCTCCAGAGACGAGACTAGCTCATCATCATCTGGGCAGAAGATGACCTGTCGGATCCCCGCCGCCTGAAGAACTCGCAGGTCCATGAGCAACTGCTCGCAATGCGCGTGCTCTTGAAAGATAAATCCGAAAAGTGAGTTCTGAAAACGCCTGCAGTAATGCAGAAGTTCAAGCGTTGAGAGTATCTGAGTATCTATAGGGAGATTTATCGCCACAACGATTTAGAAAACAGATTGGTACACGCGCATCAGCTTACTATCAAGGATTGTCGGATACAAGGCAAGCAACTGCCCTAATCAGGTCAGCGGATCCGAATTCCGGTTGACGGGCTCCAGTATGAGAAATCGTTCGTGGTCCCCGGAGTTCTAAAGGCGTATCGCACTCGTACCGCTGTTCCCCGGGCGGGTTTAGCCAAGCTACCCAAATTCTTAGTGGCATCGTAAAAAGATACCTTCTCTCGTTTCTTGCCCCGATTAACTGCGGTGGTAACTACCTCGACATAATACTGGACTCCGGGTAGCTGCTGCATCCTAACGACAACGCGACGACCGACTATCTTTAGAGAAGGTCGACTTGGGATCAGTTGCGCGATTCCGATCTCCTGACAATCCCACCGTCGGTTGTTGTTTAAGTCTGTGTCAGCGATACCACAACCGCAAATCCCTGGCTCATTCTTCGCGGGATCACTTGGACAGTTATCACTTGGCGGCACGTACCCAAGCAACCGCGCTAAATTAAGAATACGCCCACCGGAGACTTCGCCGGTGAGCTCCGGCACTGATATCGCTGAGTTCAGTATCATCTGCTTTAGGTCCGAGGCAGAGAGCGTTGGCTGAGTGGAGGCCAGCAATCCGATAGCTCCCGTAACGACCGGAGCCGCCATTGAAGTTCCCTGCGCAAATTTGTATAGCAACCCACCGGTCGCTAAAGGTGACCATGTGCTATAAATCGCGCCACCTGAGAATCTGCTGTCCCCTCCTGGCGCCGCCAAATCAACCCCCTGCCCGTAATTAGAATAATAGGCGCGCCTAACAGTCGGACCTAAGGACCCGACATTTATCACATTTGATACTTTGTAATTAGCCGGGTAATTCGGCGTTATATCGCTATCCCTGTTACTGTTTCCGGCCGCCGCTACTAAGAGTATACCGGCATCACGCAATCGCTCGATGGCTTGATACTCGGCGCTAACAAACTGAGAGCCTCCAAAAGACGCGTTTACGGCCTTAATATCGTAACCTCGATTCTTAAGATCGACAAAGTAGTCATAAGCCTTGATGGAAGCCGCGACGGTTCCGTTGCCCGAGCAATCATAGGCGGTTGAAACTACCACCATGTTTGTTGTCCAGTTTACACCAGCTATCCCCGATCCATTGTTACCCGCGGCGCCGATAATTCCTGAGACGTGAGTTCCATGTCCATGGCAATCGGATGGATCCCCTGTAATTCGCTCTACATTCGCTCCAAAAACGTCATCAACATAACCGTTTCCGTCGTTATCTAAACCATCTACCGGCTCCTTTGGATTCGACCAGAGATTAGACGCTAGATCTGGGTGTTCACCGTAAATTCCAGTATCAATCACTCCGAGAATGACAGACTTAGATCCGGTGTTAATACTCCACGCCTCAGGCGCGTCGATATCGGTCTTCGCGTCGTTATTAAGCGACCACTGTGATGAGAAATCAGGATCGTTTGGTGTGTTAAAAATACTTCGAACAAAGTTAGGCTCACAGGTCCGCACTGTGCTGTCGCGCCGTATGAGATCACATTCATTTTTAGCTTTGACCGGGTCGAGTTTTACAAAGAAGCCTCCTGCCTGCTTAACCCCCACCTTGTCCTCATGGACAGAGACTATCTCAAAGAATTTAGACGTGCTCTTAACCGAGTATCTGACATCACCACTTGGCTTAGGCGAATTCGGATGGGGCTGTCTTCTCTGAATTATATACTCACCACTGGCGACCAGATCATCGGCTGATGACGACGCGATGAATAATAAAGGACACAAAAGCGCTTTGAAAACGGCCTTTAGAATCAATCGGGTCACTCTTATTACCTCACTCTCAATTGACTACCGACGAGATTTTGTCCTCATGTTTCGCGACGACTGTCACCCACTGAGTAGGTAGATTCAACTCCGAAACGCAACACCTAGAATGCGTATCGCATCTAGGTAGTTATGGAAGATTCAAAAGGACAGTTAGGTGTGGCCGAAAGGCGAGTGATTTGGAAGTATCGGAAGCTTGGATAC
>JBIKWQ010000059.1:0-21930 GCA_044356215.1 Bdellovibrionota bacterium
ACAGAGAACGGCCATTTTATGGGTAATTATGGGGTTTTCTCTGTGTCCTCTGCGTCCTCTGTGGTAAAAAATATTTTACTTATTATCCCAGCAGCTTACCAAAAACACTGCGACGCCCTGAGGTGAAAAATGGCCTGCGTCAAGCCGCTTGCCCCAACTGCGAATCAACCTGGCTAGCCAACGTCTTGGCTAAATCCTGGGCAGCTCCCTCGGCTCCGCTCTTGGCGCTTGATATCTGATTGGCGATCTCCTGACGTCCCGCTGCCAACTCAGCCGCCGCCTGGTTCTCAGCCTCGCGAACGATCGCCGCGGCCTTTTCCTTTGCAGCAGCGACGATCTCAGCGCGCTTGGCGCTCCCCTCAACGCGAGCCTTAAATATCGACTCATCGAATCTAGCCTTTAGAGCTGTCGTCTTTTGACGCATCTGAGTCGCCGTAAAAGCGGCTCCTGTTGTCAATGACTCACGTTGCTCAACATGCTCTAAAAGTGGCTTAAACACCTTATTTTCAAGGATCTTATAGAGAAGGAACATCAACCCGGTGCAGACAACGATCATCACGCCGTCTGTTGGGGTTAAGGAAACTGCCGCAAGGATATTGATAATTGTGTCAACCATAGCAGCCGGAAGAATCCCCGATCTTGGGGTTTAGATCAACTAGATGAAGCTAATTAAGTTCAACCTTTGTCCTATTTCTGCTCGCTCATACTACAACGCCCGACGAATGTGGCGCCCGGCTCAATCATGATCACCGGAGTAGTAATGTCACCACGCACCTCAGCGGAGCCTAAGATTGAGAGCGACTTGCTCGCCGTTGAATCACCGTTTAAGCGGCCCTCAAGAACCACCTCGACAGCTAAGACCCGGCCGGTTACAGAGCCGCCCTGCGCTATTACGAGCTTCCCCTCTGAGGAGACCTCGCCTTCAACGACCCCAGCGATAACGATATCACCCTTAGTCTTGATGTCCCCTTTAAGAGTAGCCTCGGCTCCTACGGTTGTCGCCCCTGCCCGCCCAGAGATCCCCTGAGCCGCCCCAGCGCCTAATGTGAACTTACTTACCGCCGCTCCAGCCGCTACTGAGTCCGCCGCATTTCCACCGATAGCCATAACAATCTCCTTACTAAACTAAAAACTAGCTTTTTATCCCTATTTTTACCGTTTTTATTAAAGCTCACGAGCCGCGAGTATCTGAACTAATCTATCTAGCTCCTCATCAGAGAAGAAATGCAACTCAATCGATCCGCCCTTGCGCTTACGGTTAATCTTGACCTTTGTTCCAAGGGCGTTTCGCAACCTCTCCTCTATCTCAGGGTATGCCGCTACTCGCGCCGAGCGCCCACCCACAGAAGTCGCGCCTACTCCAGATCCGAGTTTTTTAGGCGCCTCAAGCACAACATCGCGCGCCACGATCGACTCTATAGCACGAACAGAGAGGCTTTCGTTTATTATCTTATTGGCCAAGCCAAGCTGCGCGCTAGGCTCACGAACAGTCAATATCGCTTTGGCGTGCCCAGTTGTGATTCGACCATCACGCACCATCTCCTGGATCTGCGTTGGAAGCTTAAGGAGGCGGATCGCGTTAGCCACAGTTGCGCGGTCCTTGCCAACCCGCTCAGCAACCTCGTTGGTCGTCAGCGAGAACTCGTCGACTAGCCTCTGATAGCCCAGGGCTTCTTCAATAGCGTTTAACCCCTGCCTCTGTATGTTCTCAACAAGTGCTATCTCAAGGGTCTCTTTCTCGTTCAAATCCTTAATAAGTACAGGCACTTGCGAAAGACCGGCGCGCATGGCAGCGCGGTAACGTCGCTCACCCGCGACCACCTGGTACGTGGAGCTGGTTGAACCCTGAAGCGGCCTAACCAAGATAGGCTGCAGAACCCCTAAGGTCTTAATAGAATCAGACAACTCCGCGATCTCCTGATCTGAGAAGTCCTGGCGCGGCTGATTTGGATTAGCTCTTAATTGCGAAATAGGTAGGAATGTCACGCCCTTAGATAGGGAATCAACAGGTTGTGTCGGTTGTGGATAAATTATCGATTCGCCTCCGTCGATGTTACTAGGTTCAGCTCTTGAGCTAGCGGCCTCGCCGCCTGTTGCCATAACAGGAACCGGAGCTGCCGCAGTTGTTGATACCAGAGCGCTAAGCCCCCTGCCGAGCGCTGGGCGCGCTGGCTTCTTTAATCCTATTGCTCCACCTTGTGCCATAACTCAACCCCTCCTTCCCTATTCTAAAACTCCGCTCGTTATACATGTTCCACGTGGAACAGGCGTTCCGGTGTTCCACGTGGAACACCTCATTAAGCCGCCCTCTCCGATCCCTCTTGACCCTTATTATTTAGGTTTAGCCTCTCTATCAGCTCGCCCGCCAAAGCTAGGTAGGCCTTTGCACCAGCGCTCTGCGGATCGTAGGAACAGATCGGCAGGCCGTGACTTGGGGACTCCGAGAGTCTAATGTTGCGTGGAATCTTTGACCTAAACACTTTATCAGCGAAATGACGCTCAGCTTCTTGAAGAACCTGGACGGAGAGGTTTGTCCGCGCGTCATACATGGTTAAAAATATGCCGAGTAGTCCAAGAGCTGGATTAAACGTCTGCTGCACAAACGAGATCGTGCTCAACAGCCCCGTTAGTCCCTCAAGGGAGTAGTATTCAGCTTGTAGCGGAACAAGAACATGCTGCGCGCTTCCCAGCGCGTTTAGAGTCAAGAGACCGGAAGAGGGCGGACAGTCAATCAAGATGACATCGAAGGCGTCCTGAATCTCCCTAAAGGCGTTTCGAAGGATTAACTCGCGTCCGGGCGCCTTACCTATCTCCAGCTCAAGGCTGACTAAGTCGTGTGAGCCCGGGATCACCCAGAGATTTGGGATGGAAGAGGGGACTACCGTATCCCGAAAAGGGATTCTTCCAAAAAATGCATCATAGAGGTCTGCGCCCTCGGGAAGCTTCTCCATACCAAGGCCGCTGGTAGCGGATGCCTGAGGGTCGAAATCGAGCAACAAAACCTTAAAACCTAGCAGGGCGAGCTGACTTGAGAGGCTTACTGCACTGGTAGTCTTGCCAACACCACCTTTCTGATTTGCGATTGCGACTATGTGAGCCATCGATGGAGATCTCAAATTATAGGAGCTGAAACCGCCTAAACCCGACTAGGAACGCATATAGGCGACAAGTTGTTACAGTTATCACGAGTAGTGACTAGAAACAAGCGAATTGAGCTGCGTGAGAGAATTTGCAGAGGGCGTGAGTGTTCCACGTGGAACACTTCCGCGATGCTCAATCCAATACTTTACCCCTCTTTGCTCTCACCGCTCTCTTTGTACAAATAAGGATGCGCCGAGATTTTAATTTAAACAAAGAGGCCAGCCAGAACGGACAGAGGGGGGGGATACTGACGGTGCGGCTTATAGCTTCCTTCGCTGGTCTAGTTGTGAAAAACTGCTCAGCGTTAACGAGTGTTCCACGTGGAACACTCTTGTGATGCCGTATCCAATATTTCTCAGCACAAAGGACCCGAAGGACACAAAGGAGGGGACAGGGAAGTCGTCGGCGCACACATGTTCCACGTGGAACATGAATAATATTAATAATATCAACCCACTACTGCCCTAAACGCCGTTCTTACTAGCATAACAACTCCCCGCTCTACGATAAGCCACCGCTACCATAACCGGCCCGGCGTCAACTGGCGAAACCGATACTGTATTCTCCCTGCCACACCCAAAGCTAAGCTCCAGGCCCCGCTCGGTTATCCCCTCGAATCTATAGATCCCCGCAGGGGCAGACCCTACCGGCCATAGCAGCTTATAAAAACGGCCCCTCTTTAAACGAGTGGCGATATTGATATCATCTCTCATACCGATCCTTACTAAGCAACAAATCTCATCGCCTCAGGAAAGAGGCTTCTATATAATCGCCCGGTCCCCAATAAAAGTTGCTCAAATAAAGGTTAAAAAATGAAACGCGCACTCCGCTTTATCCTGCTTCTTATCTGCGTAACCCACGTCTCTAACTCAATCTCCGCGCAAGAGAGCGCTCCGCCGATTGAACACGCCACCAAAGGCCCAACAAAAATCGGCGTGATACTCCCACTAACCGGCGACTTCGCTTACTTTGGAGCTCAAGCAAAGATCGGAATAGAAACAGCTCTAAGCGAATTAAACTCAAGCGGAAACAACTTTAAAGTTATCTACGAAGACGATCGTTGCTTACCGAAGGACGCGTTAAAGAGCTTTAAAAAACTAGCCTCTGTCGATCACGTCGACCAGATCCTAGGGCCAGTCTGCACGGGATCAATACTAGCCGTAGCAGAGAGCGCCAAAAGTATGAAGCGTCACTTCCTCGCGCTACTAGACGCCAACCGCCCAGTCGCGGCATCAGGTGAGTTTACCTACGCCATCGGATACAGCAGCGAAGAGGAGGCTGAGCTAATAGCAGAACACATGCGGTCATCCGGATACGTATCTCCAGCGGTAATATACGAAGAGGACGCTTGGGCTGTCGGAGTAAAAGACGCATTTAAAGCAAAATTCACAGCTATCGGCGGCAATATCACATCTGAAGAGGCGCAGGTGATCTCTGATGGCGTATCAGCGCAAGACTACAAGCCGGTCATCACTAAAGCGATGAGACATAAGCCCGACTCATTATTTATCGTTCCTGCTTACAACGGCGGATTTATGATTAAGCAGATACGCGCCATGGGTGTAACCCTACCGATCTTTGGTCCCGACACCTGCGGAACAAATGAGGTGATCGAAACCGCTAAAGACTCCGCCAACGGGGTAATCTTCGCCAATGCCGTAGTTCCAAAAGACACTCCGGCGCTAAAGAAAATTGAGTTAGCCTTAACCAGATCATTAAAGCGAAAACCTGACTCAGTATTTTACGCAGGTCTTGGGTACGATGGATTAAATATATTAGCGAGCGCGGCTAACTCCGGAAAACCATTCCCTGAGGCGATAGCCACAAGCGATCTAAGTAAGTCACTCCTAGGTTTTAAAACCATTGGTGCCGATCGACAGAGTAGATTATCGCCAGGGTTGTTTGTGATTAAGGAGAAGAGAATTGAGCCGCTAAGGTAGCTTCTCGGATCACTAGCTAAGCAAGCAAAATACACCCAGAGCCCAGGGCATCGCAGTGTTTTTGGTAAGCTGCTGGGATAATTAGTAAAATATTTTCTACCACAGAGGACGCAGAGAAAACTCTATAATTGCCCATAAAATGGCCGTTCTCGCTGGCCTCTTTGTTTAAATGAAACCTGGGCGGATCCTTTTTGTACAAAGAGAGCGGCGAGGGAAAAGAGGGGAGGGAAGAGGTGCTGTATAAAAGATGTGAAGCCATGCCTGTCAGCACTGAGCCAATCCCAAGATTATTATCTAAACATCTTTCCTCTCTACTACTACTTGTGGGTAATGGTGAGAGCTACACATCCACCCACACTCCCAAACCGCCTGTCTAGTGAAGCATTTGGATCGATCATCCTTGGAACAACACCTGAGGAATTAACAAAGACACACCCCAGACTATCCGGCGGAAGTTGATCCACTAACGAGCGCGCCTCATCAAGCGCCCTCAGCCAATCTCTCTTCAGTTGTACTGGGTCTAAAGGAGCTCGCAATTGCTCAACAGCTAGCAAATCAGGGGTAATACGCGCGTTCCTACTCAACAATTCAAGTATTAAATCAGGGGTAAATCCCGGATCCTTTCCGCATGCCGCCCAACAACATAGGCCTAAATGCAGGGTCTCTTGATGTATCGATAGCAGATCGATTACGTCACGAACTTCGGTTCGATTGGCGAGAGCGAGCGCCTTATTTATCGCCGCATCTATATCATGCAGCCTATAGCCGAACTCGAGATCAGCGACGGCAGGGAAGAATCGAAATGCGGTGTCAGATACCCATTCCAGCTTTACCGACTCAGAATCCTTTAACGCGATGCAGCGGACAAAGCCACGCTGCTCCGACAAAATCTTGACCTGATAATAGTTGGCACGAAGCGTTGACATATCTATCCCCGCGCAAGCTTGAACAGAAACATCTGGATCGTTAAATATGTCCACATCAACTGAGAAACGCGGGGAGCTATCAGACCTATTGATAACAGTCGCTCCCGCAACATAGCTATCTGGGGCTCGATTACTCGCCAGAAGCCTTAGCACCGCGCGTTGAAAATCGGTTATGGGCATAACTTCTTAGCCTCCATAAAACCTTCGCGTCCTCCATGCCGCCGCAATCCCTGCGCGATAAGCGGAAGCAGCTTGGGCGTAACTTCAAGATCTGGGCGAAGATGCCAGAAGCACTGCGCGTAATACCGCTTAAATAGCTGCTGGCCCATTCGAGCTCTCTCTTCCTCCGACGGGGCGCTAGCAGAAACACCACCTGCGGTGCCGTGACTTAAATTATCCGACTGTACCAAGGCAACATATTCGCTAAGTATCTCGTTTATTCGCGCCTGGTACCCGCGCCCCTGAGATTTAAAGTATGAAACCACAGAGGGGGCTAATTTGATGTATACTGGCACCTTTTCCTCAGCGGCTTTATCGGCGCTCCGCCTGCTTTGCACAAGTGCTTTTAGGTACTTATCCTGCATATATATAATTATATATATAAGCTAGTGTGCCGTCAAAAGCTTTCGCACGCCACTACTTCCCAGCACTACGCCCCTGCAACCTCTCGCGCCTACGCTTAGCCCAGCCCTCTTTTAAGCTCTGCTCAGCGCGGCCAAGCGCTAAAGCATCCTGCGGCACATCGCGAGTAATCACAGATCCAGCGGCGATTAAAGCTCCCTCACCTATCTTAACCGGAGCTACCAGGCACGAGTTGCTTCCAACAAAAACTCCCCGGCCTATCTCTGTGCGGGACTTCTTGTAGCCATCGTAATTACAGGTGATCGTTCCTGCGCCGATATTAGCGTCCTCGCCAACTTCACAATCACCTAAGTAAGTAAGGTGCGAAGCCTTCGCTCCATCAGCTAAGACCGCGTTCTTTACCTCAACGAAATTACCAACTCGCGCGTTCTTACCAAGCACAGTTCCGGGCCGTAGATGCGCGCACGGACCAACAGTCGTTCCCTCACCAACTGTGGCGCCCTCAATCCGAGAACCAAAACGTACCTCGGCGCTTTCTCCAATCTGCGCATCTATTAAAAGCACCGAGCCCTCGATGACGGCGTTCTTGCCTATCCTAGTTCTGCCTTTTAGCTGCGTAGCCGGCCCGATTAAAGCACCAGGCTCAATCTCAACCTCCGGATCAATCCAGCATGTAGCAGGATCAACAAAATTAACCCCAGAATCCTGAAGCTTTACGATCTCTCTCTCAACGAGAACTGAGTTAACAAAATCAAGATCTCTCCTGGTGTTCACACCAGCCGCTTCGCGCGCGTCACCTAATGGAAAAGCCGTAACGCGTTGACCCTCTTTAACAGCTTTAGCGACGATATCAGTTAAGTAATACTCACGTTGCGCATTGTCGTTTGTAAGCGACTCGACCGCTGGCTTTAAGAATGCCGAATCAACGGCGTAAATTCCGGAGTTTACCTCAGTTATAAGTAGCTCCTCAGGATTACAGTCCTTCGCCTCTGTGATCCGCTCAACATCTCCAGACCTGTTACGAACGATCCTTCCGTATCCATTAGGGGGAGGGGAGGTAAACGAGATCATGCTCAAAGTTGAGCTCTTAAATGTGTGGTAGCTAATAAAGTGACTTAATGTAGCCTGTGTAAACAGCGGATGGTCGGCATAAGAGAGGATAACAGTCCCCTTACATCCAGCTAGATTAGGCAGCGCACGCTTTACCGCGTCGCCCGTTCCCAGCTGCTCATCCTGAAAGGCGAACTCAATATTGTGACCCTTCGCCGCCGCGCTTTGAGCGAGATGCGCCTCAACAAGCTCTCGTTTGTGACCAACAACGATAACTGTCTTCTCAGGTTTTAAAACTGATAAACCAGCGAGCACCTGATCGATTAAAGCCCCACGCCGGGTCTCTGTAATAGCCTTTGGAAGATCGCCCCCCAAACGCTTACCGAGCCCAGCAGCTAAAATTACGCAGAATATCTTTTCCATGGCCGGGTAAGTATCCCATACAATGGGGGTTAGGGCTATCAAGGAGATGTGGCAGGGAGCGTCGCTCCTTAGTTTTTTCCACTTACTGCCGCTAGTGTCCCGCTCCGATAGTGAATCTGGCCCACGCTAAAAAGTCTGGCTCTGAAGATCGCAGCGCATGAGTACAGGTAAAAATTCCATACTCGCTTAAATCGCTCGCCATAAGCGTCTTTTAAAGTTGGCCAGGCACGATTGAAATTATCCGCCCACGCCATCAGAGTTTGATCGTAACTAGAGCTGATATCCTCCCAACTTACGATATTCAGCTCCCCTGTAGCGCATGGGGCTACTAACTCCTGTAAATTAGGGAGATAGCCAGCGGGAAATATGTTCCTCTCTAGCCACAAACCGAATTCATCCGCTAGGGGATTTGAACGTCGTGAAAAAAGCTCGGCGCTGATTACTTGCAAGACAAAATCTCCTCCGTCATTTAAGCAACGCTTAACCATATTAAAAAAGACCGGGATATTTCGCTTACCAACCGCCTCAATCATCTCTATCGAGGCTACACAATCAAATTTCCCGCTAAAAGTGCGGTAGTCTTGCAGTAGCACCTCAACTGATAGTCCATGACACCGCTCTTTAGCTAACTTGGCCTGTTCTTTGGAAACAGTTAATCCCGTGGCGATCACCCCGTAATTCTCAGCGGCGAACTTCAATAGATTTCCCCAGCCACATCCTATATCTAAAAGCCGCATGCCTCTCTGTAAATTTAATTTCTTACAGATACGATCTAACTTCGCCGCTTGCGCCTGATCTAGATTCTTGGCCTCCGCCCAATAGCCGCAGGTATAACTCATACTCGAGTCGAGCATCGCTCTGAACAGATCGTTACCCTTATCGTAGTGATTGCGCGCGATTGAGAAAGCTCGCGATCCACGCTGCTGGTCGATTAGCACATTGCCTAAGACATATCTCATGGTCGCCATCCACGAGCGCCGCTGTGTGCGCTCGTCACGAGATACAAACAGATCGTACATCACCTGATCTAAACGATCAGAATCCCACGCCCCTTCGCTATAAGAGATCCCTAGAGCGCGCGGACCAACACCGCGCGGATACTCAAGCGCTTTTGAGCGCGGAGCGGTGTCGCCACCACTTACTAGCTCTATGCTTCTTTGATCACCTGATACCTCAGAGTTTAACGCTAGATTTTCAACCATAACACCCCAGTCAGACACAACTTAAAAAACGTCACCTTTCCTGTTTCGCCGAGCGACAAATCGACGGAGCCTATCAGACCAGCGGGCCAATAATCGCGGTCTAGCATACCTGCACATCGCTCTATCAGACAGCTCTGGCTTATCCTGTAACGGCACCCTATGAAACCACGTTAACACCACCGCGTGCAAATAAATAAGGGGCAAAGTAGCCCATCCAGTAAGTGGGTGCCGCACGAGCGCCTTAATCAGCTCCTTATCGGTAAATGGGCGCGCTCTACCCTCAAGCCCAGCGACAAAGCTAAGGCCCTCCTGGTTACTAGCGTCACTTTTCCTTAAGCTTACCGAACACTCAAACGAGCGGGTGTCATCAGATAGACTCACATGATAGCTGCCCCGCGTGTCCATGAAAGGGGAGACGAAGAAAGCTTTAGCCATCATCGCCGACGCGCTCCACGGGCAGCCATCTTCCGCCGGCGCTGATGCTGGGCAGGAACTTTTTGGGGCCATACTTGGCGCGACAACGTAAGCGTAGCTCTCATCAAATGTGTTATTAACCTCTCCAACTAACGCGTAGAGCTCCCCCTCTCTGTTGTAGCAAAGATAAAAGTTGACTGGATTAAAGACCACTCCGAAAACCCTCGGCGTTGTAATCAGCACAGCTCTCTGAAAATCTCGATCAAAGCCCTTCCGCTCCAAAAGCGTTCGGAGCTTCTCGGTTATATCATTAGACCCAGCCGACTCTGAATCAGGGCCTAGATAGTCACGATCCCAGACGCTAAACAGGGACCATCTGTTGTAGCCAAACGATCTTAAATTCTTGGATAGCTGTGATAACTCACCCAGATCAACTCTGAGGAAGAACAGCTTATGCGCGAAGTGTCGCTGGCGCACCTCAAAACGTGAGTGCCACGTTTGCCCTAACATAACCGAGGACTTAGTGTCGCCTGTAATAGACCCCATTTTACTAATGCTATTAAACCACAACTAACGGCCCACGGTTGTCTTAACCCTGGCCCCAACTCACATCTACTCCCAGCGACCGCGCGACCGATACGGCTGACCAGACAGCATCTTCGTGAAATCCGTAGCGCATATAGCTACCACAAAAGAAGGTGTTTCGGGTGCCGTTAAGATCTCTGAGCTTATCCTGGGATGAGGTCGCCGCCGCCGTAAAGCAGGGATGCGTGTAATTTGTTGAGTAGATAATCTGATCGGGAGCGATCGTATTCTGATCGTTAAGGGTAACGAAGTAATCAACTGCTCCATTCAACCCCTGCAAACGATTCATATAGTACGTTATTGATAAGGAATCCGTTGAGCAAGACTCAGAGAGTCGTCGATAGTTCCATGAGGCCCAAACGCGTCGGTTCTTAGGCATAATACTACGGTCAGTATGCAGTACGGTCTTATTGGCGTGATAACTCCAAGCTCCTAAAAGGCTAGCCTCGGCCTCAGATGGATCCTCTAGAAGCCGCAACGCCTGATCGGCGTGAGTGGCGATGACTAGACGGTGAAAATTTAGCGTCTCACCACTAGTTAAGCGAACCTCCGCAGAGTTATCGCCCAAGCGCCTTACCTGCGCGGCGGGATCACCTATAATTACCTGGCCTCTAAATCGCTCTCGGAAAGCGCGCACATACGAGTAGCTACCACCTACCACTGTCTGCCAAGTAGGCTGCTTTGAAGGGCGCAAAACTCCGTGATTGTGGAAAAAAGTCAGGAATACTCTGGCGGGAAAATCAAGCATATTCCTATCTGGACTCGACCAGATGGCGCTGCCCAGGGGAATGATAAAGTTATCAATAAAGAAATCACTCACTCCGATCTGTCGCAAATACTCCCCGAGGGTGACATCCGGCACTGCATCCGCACCTAGGTGCTCTAAAGCACGCGAGTTAAAGCGGTACTGATCACCCAGCAACCTGATAAAGCGGGGATTTAAGAGGTTTCGTGGATTCTTCAGAAAATCTCTTAACGCTGGGCCGATGTACGACAAGCCAGTGCGGTCGCACGAGAATCCAAAAGACATATCGCTATCTCGTAGCGAGATACCAAGCTCTCTTAAGAATCCGTAAAAAAGTGGGTACGTAACCGGATTACAAACGATAAATCCAGTATCAACTGGCACAATTCGATTATCCGCGGCCTTAACTTCTATAGTATTTGTATGCCCACCCAGATAGGAGGCCCCCTCTATAAGCGTTACATCATAGCGCTTCGATAGGAGATAGGCGGTGGTAATTCCAGCTACTCCACCACCGATTACCGCGATTTTCATCTGTAATTCATCCGCGCCCATGCTCTAACCCAAATAAATTCGTACAACGGCGCCGGAATAACGCGCATAAATTTCGCGAACAACGCGAAGAAAAAGGGGAATGCCACCTCACGCTTTCGCCGCGCGATCCCGTCACATATAATCCGCGCGGCGTCCTCTGGCTCAGTCAAGAAAGGCATCTCAAAATCGTTTTTATCGGTTAACGGGGTCCTAACAAAACCGGGATTGATGATCGTCACACTCAGCCCAGCTCTTTTTAGATAGAACCTGGCGCTCTCCAAAAAATTGATAATCGCCGCCTTGCTAGCGCCGTACGCGGCTGCTCTCGGGAGTCCTCTATAGCCAGTTAAACTAGCCATACCTACAATCTGTCCGGCTCTCCTCTGAAGCATATCTGGCAGAACAACCTCGATACATTTTAAGAGCCCTCCGTAATTAAGATCCATCTGGGTCATGTACTCAGTGGAATCAAATTGTAGTGGATTAGAAGCTATATAAGTTCCGGCGTTAGCTATTAGGATATCGATCCGCCCGAAGGAGCTCCTTATGGCGCTCTCTATCTGCTTTAACTCCTCTAAATTGCGCACATCACCGGGAAAAGCTATCAATTTCCCGGACAACGACGCCGCATCAGCTACAACCTGCTCGAGCGTTTCCCTTGTTCGAGAAGTTATCGCGCATGTAGCTCCACGTCGCGCGAGTTCTAAGCTGAGGTATCTACCGATCCCGCTACTTGCGCCGGTAATCCAAACTACCTTACCTTTAAAATAATCCATTTGGCCGCCTAAAATATCGATCATCCACCAAGGACACCGTAGTTTAGTCATATTCGCCTGGATCCCGCCATACCAACAGGAGCTTATAACACCTCACGACTCTTTCCAGACAGCCGCTTAAAAATCGGCGTCTTTATCACTCCGCCCTTTGAATCAAAGCGTATCGGCCCGCTAGCGCCGGTCATCTCTGTAGCCAAGATAGCGTCGCGTAACTTAAGTGGATCCGTTGAACCTACGCGCTCTATAGCGTTTCTATAAAGATACACTATGTCGTACCCGGTATCGGCTCCCATATCGGGGGATATTTTAAACCTCGACTTAAAACGCTCGACAAAATTCGTCTCTGCGTCGGAGTATGTCGCAAAGATAGTGCCTTCAAGAGCACCGGAGGCTACATCGATCTGAGGATCCTCAAGGAGAACGGTCATCTTGGCCGCGTCAACTCCAGCTTCCTTTAAGGCCCGGCCGGTAAGCCCTAGCTGACTATAGTTAGTCATGAAGACTAGATCTGGCTTAGAGCTTCTAATCTTCGCTGCCGCTGTACGTAAAGGAGTGGCGTCTGATGACGAGTGCTCTACAAAATCAGTCTCAACACCACCTAGCCGTCGATACTCTTCCTGAAAGATCCGCGCCAACCGAGATTCCCATGGGTTTGTGTTGCTAATCACCGCGGCTCTCTTCCAGCCGCGCTTTATCGCCAACTCCGCGAGCGCCTTGGTTGACACGCTATCGTGCGGCCAGAGACAAAAGATATTATCCGCCGTCTCATTAAAGTCCTCTAATCCTACAGTAGGAGCGATGATGATAACCGGATCGCGCGCGGCTATCGGGGCGATCGCTAACCCTCCGATACTCCAACTAGGCCCGGCAAAGAGCGATATCTCACGGTCCAATCTTAACTGTCTGTACGCGCTAACAGAGTAAGACGGTGAATCAACCTCGCGGCTATCCTGAACAACTAACTCCACCGGTCGGTTTAAGATCCCTCCTTTAGAATTAATCTCATCACGCGCCAGCATCATGCCGTTTAACGCGTGCGTTCCGGTCTGCTGACATCCTCCGCTTAAGCACAGAACAACTCCTATCTTAAGTGGCTTAACTTGAGCTTCTAACTGAGAGGGGAATAGAAGTAGCCAGAGGACAGCTAGAAAAAATGTATAGAGAGATTTGTGTTTGATCATAATATTGGTATCTATATAGCTCCTATTCCGGAAACTCAATTCCCAGTTCTTTGAGTCCATCTATCCAATGCAAGCACACTACCGAATTTATCTTTTTTGGGATGTTATCTAATGAAAAAACATATCCCACCGCGCCCGCCACATCTTTCATAAACCTCTCAACGCTACGAGTGTGCGAATCATTCACACTACTAGTGGATTTTATCTCTATCAACGCCGTTGGCATACCTGCTCGCTCTACAACTAGATCAACCTCTTGATTATCCTCTACCCTGATAAAAGACAGCCGAAAGCTCCTCTCAGCGTATGTTAAAAGTCGGTGTATCTCATTAATCACAAAGCTCTCAAACAACGATCCGTACTCAAACGATCTAGCCACGACTGGAATATCACCCGTACCGGAGAGAAGACGTCTGACTCCGGTATCAAACCAGTAAAACTTGGGAGAGCTGCGCTGTCGCTTTCGAATCGAAGTGTGATACGGCTCGAGAAAAAAGCCTAACAAAGTATCCTCAAGTATCGAGTAGTAGCTAGCTACACTTTTAGGGTCGCTTCGAATATCCCTGGCGATCGCCGCGTAGTTAATTATCTCTGTATCTTGAGCCGCCGCCACCTCAAGAAACCTCCTAAACGGTGGTACGTTTCGGATGATCTGCTCAACTAAGATCTCCTCTTTCAAATAAACCTCGGTGTACGATCTAAGAAACGAGATCTTCTCTCGCTGTGATGATAGCTTGAATATCTTGGCCATCGTCCCAAAACGGAGGGCGCTCTCGAGATCAAAATCAGCGCCTAACTCTAGGTGCGTTAGTGGAAAAAGCTTATAGAGAAACGCTCGCCCCGCTAAAAGATTGGCCGAGTCTCTCTTAAGTTTGCGCGCGCTTGAGCCCGTGAGCGCGAATTTTAAGCCACCGGACTCAATATGAGAATGAACAATATCGAGCAATTGAGGGAGCTTCTGAATCTCATCGATAATGCACCACGGTTTACGGCTCTGCGCCAAGATCCTACTTAACTCTGCAGGATTGGCCTGCAAAGGTGCCAGCATCTCTGGCTTTAAGAGGTCGATAACGAGCGTCTCATCTGGCGAAAAGAGCTCTGATAATAGGGTAGACTTTCCTGTACCCCTGGCGCCAAACAAAAAGAAGCTGTTTGTTTTCAGCGGCTTAAGGAGTCGATGGTACATGATTCCGATTATGAGTCAAAATAAGGATTATATTACCTTTTTTGAGGAAGCCACGCAACGACTAAAACTGAGCTAACTAGCAACATGCAAAAGCGAAATTCCCTCCCTGCGACAAGCGGCGCGGGAGCGCCGCGCTCCATTTTACCGCTAGATCTTACCTCACAAAATCAATCGCCCCATTCCGAGCGATCCCTTTAAGAAAATCATACTGTATGCGGCGATCGATCACTTCTCAGCCGGCACCTCCGCGTCCTCTGTATTAAAAAATATTCAGCGACAGAAGCCTGAAGCGGCCCAATGCTCAAGTAAGGCGTATCACACCCGCTTTGCCGCCCCTTAATAGGGCCTAACTTTATTTCCCAGCTTCAACGCCCGATACGTCGGATAAACAAGAACAAAGCACAACACAGCGATAATGATCGGCGGAATAGCTCGGTTGAAGTTCTCATAAAGATACCCAAGTGGCATACCAACAAGTCCAATCATTATAGCCTCAGTCGTCGAGAATAGAGAGAGACATGCAGCGCGGTGGCTGCTCGGCAGATGAGAATTAAGGATGGTGCCACTAGATGAAACGATTAGCCCAAATCCGATGCTAGTTATAAGTTGCGCGATAACCAAATGCACTGGGCTCTCAACTATAGCGAAGATAACAGCGCCGCACCCGCAGACAAGCAGCGATGAGCAAAAAGCCAATTCGTCTCGGTGCCGCGTAATTAGCGCCTTACCTACGCGAGCTCCAAGCACACTGCCAAGCGCGCTCAAGGCGTAACTAAATCCCACCTGAACGGGCCGCATCTGCGCCCCTAAGAGTAATGGCTGAATTGAGATCCAGAGCTGTTCCAGGAGAATCGCGCCCGCCAACATCAGGGTACTCATGCGCAGTAGGTTCTCGGTACTTAAGAAAACTCTAACTCCTTGCATAATATGCTCACGATCAGCGCTGGCACCTGTTTTCTCAAAAGGTAGCTCTTTAATTAAAGCTGTACAGTAGGCTCCAGTGAGTAAAGCTACCGCTAGAGTTATATAGGGCAGGGTGGGGTGGAGACTAAATAGGACCCCTGAGAGCACAAACGCCACGGTGCGAGAGCAATAGTTCATCATCACTGTATTAGACATGTAGCGACGAAAGCTCGCCTCTTCGCCCCGAGCTTTAAGATTATCATGCAGAAGGGCAGTCTTTGCGCCAGAGAGCTGCGCGCTGCCAAAACCTTTAGCTACCGCGGCCAAAATCAGCACAGAAGTCGAGTAAGCGAAGATCATCAGCATCGCTGCGATAGCTTTAGAGACAAACCCGATTATGACCACCCGCCTCCTACCGAAGCGATCAGCCCAGGATCCGGTAGGCAGGTCAAGGAGCCCCGAAACAAAGGTAGTCCCCGCCTGAAAAGCTACTGCCTCGGTGAGCGAAAATTGGCAGTACTCAGTAAGATAAAAAGACCAGATGCTTGAATCAATCAGAAACTCCGAGATCGCAAAGAGCGCGTAGAACTTATTTATTTCGCGGGAGAGGTCGCTTGAAATTAGAGATGTCATATCGTAACTACTCAGCAAATTACGCCGCAATAACGTTAGCCCCTATTAAGGGGCGGCTTTGCGGAGCAAAGCGGGGTGGGAATATATCTTCACCGCAACCGCGAAGCTCCCGGCTATTGCTCAATGTAGGGCGTCGCAGTTCTTTATCACCACAGAGGACGCAGAGGACAGAGAACGGCCATTTTACGGGCATTTATGGAGTTTTCTCTGTGTCCTCTGCGTCCTCTGTGGTAAAAAATATTTTACTAATTATCCCAGCAGCTTACCAAAAACACTGCAACGCCCTGTGCTCAATGAGAGCTCACTAATGACCCTGCAGTCAGACCCATCAAATACTTAAACAACTTTCAACCCAAATCAACCGGCTGTTTTGGGTGCTTTTAGCCCAATTAAGCCGGTAGTGGTCCTCCTTTAAGCAAAACATCGCGCAAGCGAGGTTTTGCTCTCTATTTTTAACCATACCCCACAACCACCACCCGCCAAGTCCTAGCTCCAAAAGGCTTAAGCGATCCAAGCTCCTTCCAGCCACCTGGGAGCTTCGCTAGCGACCCCTCTTTTACAAATACGACATCGCCCGCTTGCGGCGCGTAATCAGTAAGCTCTTTGATACTTCTTAATCCTGGCCTAAGCGTCTCACGGTAGATCCCCTCTAAATTAAATCTACCCTTTATCGGATTACTTCGGCCGGAGACGGAGTCTTCAAGAATTACAAAATTATCGTAGCGCGCGCGTAATTCACTAACCAACAGATCGATCTCAATTCTCTTATTATCATTCAATACAAATCGCGCGTGACGATCTATCGCTCTCCAATACGCCGGCAGAGTAAGGGCGCACAGCGCTATAGACAAAACACGCTTAACCCAAACTCTCTTGCCTAATAGATCCCTAGCTTTTAACGCCCCCCAAAACGACACGATGCTAATAAACGGAAGAAAGGGATTGATGTACCAAGGAACTTTTGAAGCTGATAAAGAATAAAGCGCTACCGGCAAAAACGCCCAAATAAGCAGGAATCTCGAGCGTGGGTCTTTAAAACAGGTTAAAACCGCTCCCGCGACTCCGACAATCAAAAGATACCGTGGAACAGCCGAGCCCCGAATAAACAAGCTCCAGAGATAAAACCAACTACTGCCAGTGTTGTGCCCCTCAAATCCATGAAACGTCCGAGTTAGGATCTCAACACCAATAAAGATAGAGATCCCTTTACTACCAGCCACACTCCATAAAGCGATTAGATACGCTACAAAAGTAACAACTGGTATACCAACGATCCAAAAAACAGGACGGCAACTTGTTAAGATCTGCCGGATATCCCGAGTAACCAGCACTCCACTACAAATTATAAAAGCTACTGTCGCGCAGATGGCAGGAACGAATCCAGCCACACTCTTGGTTAAAACTCCAAGAGCACAAACAACACCGATAAGAATCGCTAGCTTAGATCTATCCTCGTCACGCGCCTTAATAAGGCTCCAAGTTAGCCAACACGATATAACAGTCAGCGTAGTTAAGAGCCCATCCAGCACAGCGCGCCTAAATCCGTGGTGCGAAATGACAAGCTCAGGCATCCCTAAAAGTGCCAACCCTGAAAGCAGCGCCAGAGGTAGCGACCCTGTAATCTTCAGAGCCAAAGCTATCGTTAGCGCCACGGTGGCTACACCAAGCGCCCCATCAAGCGCCCTAAAGCTAAAGTTTCCCTCTCCAAAAAGCGCCGGCGCGACAGCGCCTAACCAAAGTTTAAGTGGCGGCTTCTCATAGGTCGGCGCGTTACCGTGTTGTAAAGGAAAGAACGTGCCTTTGTGAAGGACCGATTGAGTTACACGGGTATAAATGATCTCATCAGAGCCAAGCGAGATTGACGATGCGCCTAAATTAAATAAAAAGAACCATCCGGCGATAAAAGCAACTAGAGCTGAGGCTAGAAGTGCCTTAGTTAGCGAGGGGTGTTTCATGTCGGGGAGATTATCAGCTCTCTGGTAGGCGAAGCAAACGCCGTAGCTGCGCGGGCGCCTAATTCAGCACATACAAACTATGCGCCAGATTAGGGTAAGAAGACAATCTGAATTAAGCTACGCGGGAAGAATGAGCTACGGAGATAGAAGCCAAGCGCCGTGTGATCGACGATACCTTATGAGTTTTTACAAGCTCTGTCAGATAAGCTACCAGCGTAGTTGCTTCTGCTGGCATCCAGGAAGCTTTATGCTCTTCGCACCACAATCTAAACTCTCTTAGGTCGCTTGCATAGGCGCCCCTAGTGTTAGGAGCAAGTGAAGCGTCTAAGTATTCGCGAGCCTCATGGAGTAGAGCCTAGATAATCTCTGAAACCTGATTGTTTTGAGATGTTGTTTCAGGTTGTAACTTGTTGGCCGATTACGGTGGACGCTCCCGTTGCAAATGTAGAATAAAGCCGTGAACTGATCAGTTCGGGTCAGAAAATGCTGGATTGGTCAAGAACTCTTGATCAGTAAGACTTTTTAAAAAGTTCACTAGATCTGTTCTTTCGGTTTCACTCAAACTGAAACCAGAGACAAAACCACTCTTAAATGGATTGCTCTTGCCATCACCCCTGAATGGACCGCTCTGGACGTTTCTGCCGCCACGAGAATAAAAATCAATAACCTCTTCCAAGGTTTTCATGCTGCCATCATGCATATACGGTCCAGATACCTCGACATTCCGAAGCGATGGCGCTCTGAACTTACCCATGTCGTTCCTATCCTGAGAGAACTCATATACTCCTGTATTGTCTGGAGGGTAGTCTCCAGTTCCACCGATATTATACAGCCCAGTATTATGGAATGATTTGGTGATAGTCTGGTCGTTTGAGTGCGTGGTGGAGTGCGTGAAGTTAAAACCACCATGGCAATGATGGCATTCGAGGCGTTCAGAGCTAAACAAGTCTAGCCCACGCTTTGCCGATGCTGATAACTGAGTAGCATCTCCAGCAACAAATCTGTCGTACGGAGAGTTCCCAGAGTTAAGCGTCCTTACAAAAGAAGCTATCGCAAAAACTACTGAGTTAAACGAAACTGGGTCTTCTTGATCAGGGAATGCGGCATTAAACATCTCAGAATATTCTTGGCTATTACGAAGCTTGAACAAGATCTCTTCTTCTTTCCCTGTTGCCCCTAACTCAATCGGGGATAGCGAAAAAAGCGGAACAAATATCTGGCGTTCAATAGTTAAAAGATTTGGATTAGCCCAAGTTAAGGTGGAGTTGAAAGCAGCATTTACGAGTGTGTTAGTATTGCGTGGATGTCGTTCGCCAGTTGATCCGATCGCAAAAGTTTCAGAACTAGCAAATGCTCTTGATTGCTGATGACACGAGCCACAAGACTGTGTTGAGTTTCCAGATAGATTCTTCTCATAGAAGAGGTGTCTTCCAAGAGTGATTTTTGCTGTGGAAATCGGATTGTCGTCCGGTATCCTTGGATTTGGAAACCCTTCTGGGATGTTTAGGCTACTTGAGGAGGCACCTTGACCATCCCCACCTGACCCACATCCAGTCAATAGCAGTCCAAAAAGCAAAGCCGAGCAAATGACTGACGACTTCATTCTATACTTCCTGATAATCATCTGACATAGAAGGCTGATTGATTACTACAACTCTCTTCGCATTTACCGGTCGCAAGCGAGAGCCCAAAGTTTGGAAAGATTTCCGAGCACTCGTTATCTGCTCTTTCCGACATACATCCAGGTGCGGTGTTGGGTGTTGATTTAGTCAGATCTACACCTTGAAGAAGACTAGCTACATCAAGAACGATTGTCTTATCTACGCTATAGTTCGTGAGGGTAATAGTCGGAACGTTTGGATTAGAGCATGGTGATGAAGGTGCAGATGTAAACGCATCAGAAACACAACCTGAACTTCCAAGGTGAATGAACCAAGGCTTGCCATCGGCTTTTAAGTCAGTTCGGAAAAGTATATGCCCAACTTGCCAAAACCAATTCATGGCAGAGATATTCAGTGGCGATGGCGAGGAGGTAGGGTCAAGATGGTTCAGATCAAATGGAATACCTAAGTCAAAACGCACACCTGACACATCAGAAATGTCAGCCTTGCCTCGTAGTGTAGTATTGGTTTCAGCAGTGCCTACTTCAGAGCATCCCGACGTAGCATTTTCAAAATCCAATAGGGCAGTATCTTGATACTGCCAGATACCATCTTGATCTAACTCAACTGGATGTTCATCACCAGTACTATCTAGTAACCTTACATTGGAAACAAAGAAGCGGATTCCATTCACGACAACGTTGCTATTACGGCTGCCTAATCCATTATAGGTTCTACCGCAGGCCGCATCTTGCTCTCCGACTTTAGCAGCAAACTTAAGGCTTACTACCTCGCTATTTGACCCGCCACCACCACATCCACTAGCAAAAAGAACAGTAATAATAGATGCTAATGTGAGATGGCTGGTTGGTGTCATTTTTGTTTGCCTTTTAAGGTGCTTAAAATTTTAGAATAATTTAGGCAGATACCAAAAGGAAGTAAATGCGGCAAAATGTCGCAGTGATGTGAGGCTTTGGGGATAACGTCAGTGAGCAAGCAGCGAGAGCTCTAGCAAAGGATTTAAACGATAAGGTGCGCGACGTATCGCATACTCGGCCAGCAGCAGAGGAAAGTCCGACTCTAGGTGCGTAGCCCAGTTTGACCGAGCTATTGTGAGGGTGTCTTAGAGCCCCAATCTAGCTGTCGGATTCCCTCGAAAAACTGTCGCATCACGAATATACCGCTTCAGCATATCAAGCGACGCGTGCCCTGAGTGTCTCTGCACATCAAGCGGATCTACTCCTGCTTGAATCGCAGACGTTACAAGCCCAGCTCTTAGAGAATGCCCAGAGAACTTACTAGGCTCTAACCCAATATCAGAGCCGTAGCGTTTCACCATGCGGGCGACCGCTTTATCCGAGAGTCTAGTATCCTGCACCTTGCTCCATCTAACCGGCCGAAACAGCGGCCCATCCCCGATTCCTCCTGCCTTCATCCAAGCAGTAACTGCCTTCACAGGGCAGGTCTCCTCATGGTCTCCAAAGCACACACCAACTTTTCTCCCAAACGAATACTGGTCGGTCTTACTTTTCTTAATCGTCAATACTAGACCTTCTTTGCACAGTGCAAGGTCTTCAACGCCGATCCCAACTAGCTTGCTACGTCTTAGCGCACCAGAGAGCCCAAGCCTTATTTTACGGTCTAGTAAAAGATAACAAGCTAGTTATCGACGCCACTAGCGCTTTCTCTTCTCACTGCGCTTAGAATCACTTTTAGTCTTATTCTCTTTAAGCTTTTCAATTTCTTCTATGAAAGATGGGGATAGATTAGAAATCAAGCTCTCAATATCGCGGACCTGATACATCACGGCTAAAACCGCTATTCCATCCGCAATGCGGTCATAAACCACGAAATGTTTTCTTGCGGGAACCATTAAGAAGGGTGCGGAGCGATGTTTTCTCAAAAGACCAGCATCGGGATTAGCAGCAGCCTTGCTCATTGAAGCGTAGATATCCGCTATGTAACGGCTGGCCGTCGCCTCGCCCCATTCCCGACGCGATCGGTCATATAGGTAGATAGTCAAAAGATAAGCAACACCTGGATTAGATTTTGAATCTAGGTAGTTATGGAAAACCAAAGAAAGAGACGTAAGCTCAGTCTAATGACGCGTGAAACTATTTATTCGATGAGAAGGCAAGGCTGCAAGATTCGAG